>JAIPDD010000117.1 GCA_021737875.1 Sulfuritalea sp. | reverse complement strand
TGCGCGTGATATCGGATTGGAGCGTGTTGTACAGCGAAGCGACTTCGGCTTGTTTTTCTAATTTGTCTAAGTTGCTGCTTAACTCGCGCAAGATGTCTTCCACCCGCGTGAGGTTTTCACGGGTATCACTCAAACGATTTTCTGTTTCGCGGCGGCGTTCTTTGTACTTGGAAACGCCTGCAGCCTCTTCTAAAAACAGGCGCAATTCTTCGGGTTTGGATTCGATGATGCGGCTGATGGTGCCTTGGCCGATGATGGCGTAGGCTCTGGGGCCCAGGCCCGTTCCCAAAAACACGTCTTGCACGTCGCGCCGACGCACCGCCTGGTTATTGATGAAGTAGCTCGATGTGCCGTCACGGGTCAGCACCCGGCGTACGGCGATTTCTCCAAACTGCCCCCACTGCCCACCAGCGCGGTGGTCTGCGTTGTCAAACACCAATTCCACACTGGCACGGCTGGCCGCTTTGCGGGTCGTGGTGCCGTTAAAGATCACATCTTGCATCGACTCACCGCGCAACTCGCTGGCGCGGCTCTCGCCAAGGACCCATCGAACCGCATCCATGATGTTGGATTTACCGCAACCGTTGGGGCCGACCACACCAACCAACTGCCCCGGTAGGAGGAAGTTGGTGGGGTCCACAAAGGATTTGAATCCAGATAACTTGATCGAATTAAGGCGCACGGGCGAGAGCTATTCTTGGCTAAGTTGTTGATTTAATTGTGAAAAATGTAAAATTCACCGCTCTAAAGATCCCCTCATGATAGCGTGTGTGCCCCCCTGCCCTTTGGGGGGTTCCCCTAAGTCGCCGGTTGGTCATGTGCCTGGGCTTGCGGCCTGTTGAGCGAGGTAGTTTTGCGCTTCTTGCGACAAAACGGCAATCGCATCTAACAGCGCTGCACATTGCGATGGAAAGTCCGGGGTCTCTGGGGCTTTGGCCAAGCGCTCCAGCGAATTAAGTTGATCGGCCAAGGCTTGGGTAGAAAAAATCGGAAGAAACCCTTTGAGCGAATGCAGGCTTTTTTGGATGGCCAGCACATCATGGGCATGGAGCAAGCCTTGCAGGGCTGGCAGATCGGTCTTTAAGGTCATGCAAAGAACGCTCAACATATCTGTAACGCCTTGCGCGTCACCAATGAAACCCGTGGCACGTTCGATATCTAAGTAGCGATAGTCCACCCCAGCCCCCTGCATATTGAGATTCAAATGTGAAAGCAATTCAAAACTGTGATCTGTTTTTAAACCGCCTTGCCTGGCTCAGAGTTTAACGATGACTCAACGATAATACGACCCCATGAACCCCCATTTATCGCTTTTGCAGGCTTATCCCTTTGAGCGCCTGCGCCAGCTCTTTTCTTCCGTCAAACCCAACGCCGACTTCGCCCCCATCAGTTTAGGCATTGGAGAGCCCCGCCACGCGACGCCCGCTTTGATCAAGCAAGCCTTTAGCGAAGCGGTTCTCGGGTCGGGTTTGTCGGCTTATCCCGCAACGGCAGGTGAAGCCACCTTACGCGAGGCCATGGTGCAGTGGGTGCAACGCCGCTACGGTTTGAACCTCAACGCAGCCACCCAAATTTTGCCGATCAACGGTTCCCGCGAAGCATTGTTTGCGTTTGCGCAAACCATGGTGTCCCCCAAGGTGGGTGCGGCCAAGCCTTGGGTGGTCTGCCCGAACCCTTTCTACCAAATTTACGAAGGCGCTGCCCTGCTCAGTGGGGGCGCGCCCTATTTCGTTCACTCCGACCCCCAACGCAACTTCGCCCAAGACTGGGACAGCGTGCCTGAGGCGGTGTGGGCCCAAACCCAATTGCTGTTTGTCTGCTCTCCGGGCAACCCCGCGGGCGCCGTCATGCCGCTGCAAGAATGGAAAAAACTCTTCGACCTGAGCGACCGCTTTGGTTTTGTGATTGCGTCTGACGAGTGGTACAGCGAGATTTACTTCCGCGAAGTAGCCCCGTTGGGAGGCTTGGGAGCCGCGGCACAACTCGGACGCCACGATTTCAAAAACCTCGTGAGCTTTACCAGTTTGTCAAAGCGCAGCAATGTGCCGGGCATGCGCAGCGGTTTTTGTGCAGGCGACGCAGCCCTCATCAAACCCTTTTTGCTGTACCGCACCTACCACGGCAGCGCCATGAGCCCGGTGGTTCAAACCGCCAGTGTGGCCGCTTGGAACGACGAAGCACACGTGGTTGAGAACCGCCGGATGTACCGCGAAAAGTTTGCCCAAGTCACGCCCATGTTGGCCCAGGTCATGGATGTGGCTTTGCCGGATGCCGGTTTTTATTTGTGGGCTGGCATACAGGGCAGCGACGAAGACTTCGCCCGCGATCTTTACGCTGCCTACAATGTGACGGTTTTGCCGGGCAGTTATCTGGCGCGAGAAGCGCGGGGACACAACCCTGGCGCCCACCGCATTCGGATGGCGCTGGTTGCGCACACCCAGGAGTGCATTGAAGCTGCCACGCGCATCGTGCAGTTTGTGCATTCCCGTCACTGATTTTTTTGTATCTTCGTTAAACCCCTCCTTTGAAAGAGCAGCGCATGAGCCAACAATTGCAAACGATCTTAGATGCCGCGTGGGAAGACCGCGCCAATATTTCTATCAAATCTGCCCCCAAAGAAGTGGCAGACGCAGTCGAGCACGTGATCTCCCAATTGAACAACGGCACCTTGCGCGTTGCCACCCGCGAGGGCGTGGGCCAATGGACTACGCACCAGTGGATCAAGAAAGCCGTGTTGCTGTCGTTTCGCTTGAAAGACAACCGCGTCATGAAGTCGGGTGACCTCACGTTTTTTGACAAAGTGGACACCAAATTTAGCCACATGAGCGAAGAAGAACTCAAGGCCTCGGGCGTGCGCGTGGTACCACCCGCCGTTGCGCGTCGCGGCAGCTTTGTCGCCTCTGGCGCGATTTTGATGCCCTCGTACGTCAACATCGGCGCGTATGTGGACTCCGGCACCATGGTCGACACCTGGGCCACTGTAGGTTCCTGCGCACAAATTGGCAAAAACGTGCATTTGTCCGGCGGCGTAGGCATTGGCGGGGTGCTGGAACCCATGCAAGCTGGCCCCACCATCATCGAAGACAACTGCTTTATCGGCGCCCGCTCAGAAGTGGTTGAAGGCGTGATCATCGAAGAAAACTCGGTGCTCGGCATGGGCGTTTTCATTGGCCAAAGCACCCCTATTTTTGACCGCGCCACGGGCGAAATTTCTTACGGACGCGTTGCCAGCGGCTCTGTCGTTGTCAGCGGCAACATTCCCAAAGTCGCAGCCAACGGCGCGCCCTTTAGCATGTACGCCGCCATCGTGGTCAAACGCGTGGACGCACAAACCCGCTCCAAGACCAGCATCAACGACTTGTTACGCGACTGATCTTCTTAAAGCACTTTTTGATGTCTCGCACCCTCCAGCTCACCGAGCAACTTCTATCGCGCCCTTCGGTCACCCCCGAGGACGCGGGCTGCTTGGAGATCATCAGCGCGCGGCTCGCGCCGCTTGGTTTTGAATGTGAGCGCATCGACAGCGGGCCCGATACTTTTCGCGTGAGCAACCTGTGGGCTGTCAAACGCAGTGCCCACGCAGGCGCAAAGACGCTGGTGTTTGCAGGCCACACCGATGTGGTTCCGACTGGCCCGGTTGCGCAATGGTCCAGCAACCCCTTCACTCCCACCCACCACGACGGCAAACTGTATGGCCGAGGCGCCAGCGACATGAAGACCTCGTTGGCGGCCATGGTGGTGGCGTGTGAAGAGTTCGCAGCCTCTCATGCAGATGCCCATATCAACATTGCCTTCTTGCTCACCAGCGACGAAGAAGGCCCTGCCTTGGATGGCACGGTCAAAGTGTGCGAAGCCCTCACCGCGCGCGGTGAAACGCTGGACTGGTGCATCGTCGGCGAGCCCACCTCGGTTGAAAAAACTGGCGACATGATAAAAAACGGCAGGCGTGGCACCATGAGTGGCAAGCTCACGGTCAAAGGCGTGCAAGGCCATATTGCTTACCCCCATTTAGCAAAAAACCCCATCCATTTGCTCAGCCCTGCTTTAGTGGATTTAGTGGCGATAGAGTGGGACCAAGGCAATGGCTTTTTTCCACCGACGAGCTGGCAGGTTAGCAATGTGCACGGTGGTACGGGCGCCAGCAATGTGATTCCTGGGCAGGTGGTTTTGGACTTTAATTTCCGCTTTTCCACCGAATCTACACCAGAGTCTTTGCAGCAACGCCTGATTGCCGTTCTGAAAAAACACGCTTTGGAATATGACCTGGTCTGGACCATTGGCGGCCTGCCTTTTTTGACAACGCCAGGCGTCTTGGTCGAAGCGGTTCGCAGCGCTATTTTGGACGAAACGGGACTTCAAACGCAGCTGTCTACCACCGGCGGAACCAGCGACGGCCGCTTTATTGCGCAGATCTGTTCCCAGGTTGTGGAAGTTGGCCCACCCAACGCCACCATTCACAAACTCAATGAATGTGTCAGCGTCGCTGATATTGAACCGTTGAAGAATATTTACCGCCGTGTGCTGGAAAATTTAAATCGCACTTTAGTATAAAACCATGCAAAACACGGAATTAAATCCGTAAAATACATGGATGTTAAGTCGCCACCTGTCCCCTCACCTTGAAACCGCATTAGCTGACTATCCAGCTGTGGTGCTCTTGGGTGCGCGTCAAGTAGGCAAGACAACGCTGGCTCGCAAAATTGGGGATGGCAAAGAGCCCCATTGCATTTATCTTGACCTTGAGCGCCCCAGCGATCTACAAAAACTCACAGATCCCGAAGCCTACTTGTCTCTCCACCCAGACAAACTCGTCATCTTGGACGAAGTGCAGCACATGCCCGAGTTGTTTCCCCTTTTGCGCAGCTTGATCGATGAAGGTCGCCGTGCAGGAATAGAGACGGGCCGTTTTTTGCTTTTGGGTTCAGCCAGTGGCGAGTTATTGCGCCAATCAGGCGAAAGTCTCGCTGGCCGTGTGGCATATCTAGAGCTAAGTCCCTTGCATTGGCTTGAAGTTGACGCCGAACACCAAGGCGCCCTGTGGGTGCGCGGTGGTTTTCCGGCTAGCCTGTTGGCCACGAGTACGACCAAGAGTTTGGCGTGGCGACAAAACCTCATCACGACCTATCTAGAGCGCGATTTACCAAGCTATGGCGCCCGCCTGCCTGCGCAAACCTTGCGGCGTTTGTGGACCATGCTGGCACACAAACAAGGGGGACTGCTAGACGTTTCTCAACTCGCCAAAGGCTTGGTGATTGATGCCAAAACTGTGCATAGGTATATAGACATGCTGTGCGACTTAATGTTGTTGCGTCAGCTTATGCCCTGGTACAGCAATGTGGGCAAACGGTTGGTCAAATCGCCCAAGGTGTATGTACGCGACAGCGGCTTGCTGCACGCATTACTAGGCTTAACCACGCTTGACGATGTACTTGCACACCCCGTAATGGGCAACAGCTGGGAGGGCTTTGCTATCGAAACATTGCTCACAGCCTGCTCGAAAGTTACGCAGCACGGTTATTACCGTACCAGCAATGGCGCAGAGATAGACTTGGTCATTGACATTCCAGGTGATGGGCTGTGGGCCATCGAAATCAAAAAAAGCCCCAACGCTAAACCGCGAAAAGGCTTTTATACCGCATGCCAAGACTTGCAACCTACTCAACGATTTTTGGTACATAACGGCCCCGATGGCGAGCCCTACCCCGTAGGTGATGGCGTCCAAGCCATTGGGCTGGGTGCATTGGCAAAACTGCTACAACAAAAACAATGAAGCTCTCCTCCCTCATCCAGCAAAGCGCTGAACAACTTAGCCTAGCCCAAGTCGCGTTCGGCCACGGCACCACCAACGCTGCCGACGAAGCCGCCTGGTTAGTGCTTTGGGCACTGAGTTTGGCACTCGACACCGATGTGTCAGATGACGCGTTCAATGTCCATCTCACATCAGCGCAAGTAGCCACAGCGCAATCGCTTATTGCCCAGCGCATCAGCAGCCGCAAGCCAGCGGCCTACCTCACCCAAGAGGCGTGGTTGCAAGGCGTGTCGTTCTATATCGACGAGCGAGCCATCGTGCCCCGCTCGCTGATTGCAGAGGTGTTGGCCGAGGGTAGCATCGACCCATGGCTTGACCCCAGCACTACGCGCGTGCTCGACCTTTGCACGGGCAACGGTAGCTTAGGGATCTTGGCTGCGCTGGCCTATCCAAATATCACCGTACTGGGGCTTGACTTGTCCAAAGACGCTTTGGCTGTAGCCCAGATCAACATCGAACGCCACGGCTTGGCAGGCCGTATGACCCTGGCCGAATCGGATGGCTTGGCCAAGGCCGATGGCGTGTTTGACCTCATCTTGTGCAACCCACCTTATGTAAACGCAAAAAATATGTCTGAACTTCCCGCCGAGTTCAAGTGCGAGCCCGCGCTCGCTTTGGCCGGGGGCAGCGACGGCATGGACTTTGTCCGTAGCTTGCTGCAGGACGTAGCAACCCAACTCAGCCCGCAAGGCGTGTTGGTCTTAGAAATTGGCAATGAACGCCCTTATTTTGAAGCCGCATTTCCATTGCTGGAAGTGGTTTGGCTGGAAACCAGTGCCGGTGAAGACCAGGTTTGTCTCATCACGCACGCCGCTCTTACCCCATGATTACTTTGAAAAATGTCACCTTGCGCCGCAGTGCCAAGGTTTTGCTCGACAGCACCTCCGTCACCCTCAACCCGGGAGAAAAAGTCGGACTCGTCGGGCGCAACGGCGCAGGCAAGTCGTCCTTGTTCGCCCTGCTCAACGGCAGCTTGCATGAAGATGCGGGCGAGTACTACATTCCGACGCA
>JAIPDD010000012.1 GCA_021737875.1 Sulfuritalea sp. | reverse complement strand
CAAAGCTTGGTCGAAGATCGCTTGAAGTTTGGGAATCTGGTCGGTTTGTGTGGCCACAATGAGTTTTCCACACAAACGGTGGGCAATGCCACGCTCCTGGCAGTAGGCAAGCAATTGCGCTCGCCCATCTATGCACAAGCGGGCTTTGAGCGACCCGGAGGGGTAATAAATACCGGAATGGATCACTTCGCTATTGCGGGCGCTGACACCGGTTCCAATTGCATTGGCGGCCTCAAGCACCATGACTTCACGCCCTTGCAAAGCCATCGCGCGGGCAACCGCCAAACCGACCACCCCTGCGCCAATGACGATGGCATCCACGCTATCAATTTCAATATGTTGATTCACCACAATGTCTACGCTTTTAAATCAGTCAATGAAACTCGCCGCAATTGGGCACAATAGGATGACATGCATTTTCCACAAGGACCGCTCCGTGCTCGTTAACGTTAACCATACCTCTTTGTATGCTTACTCTGCAGGCAAAGCATTCAACCCGAGTCTACCTACCGTGGTTTTTATCCATGGCGTTTTGAACGACCACAGCATTTGGATTTTACAAAGCCGGTATTTTGCGAACCATGGCTATAACGTTTTGGCGATTGATTTACCAGGCCACTGCAAAAGCGCGGGAAAGGTTCCCACCAGTGTGGAAGAAGCCGCCCAAAGTGTGCTCGCCCTACTCGATGCCCTAGAGATTCCACAAGCGAGCTTGGTTGGCCACAGCTGGGGGGCTTTGATTGCGCTTGAAGCGTGTGCATCCGCGCCCCATCGGGTCCGTCATCTGGCGCTGGTAGGCGTCGCGTTTCCGATGAAAGTGTCGCCCGGCTTGCTCGATGCGGCTGTGAACGCGCCCCTCAAAGGCATTGACATGGTCAATACCTTCTCACATTCCACACTCGCTCCACCGCCTTCCACGCTGGGCCCTGGCACTTGGCTGTATGGGGGCTCGCGGGCTTTGATGCGCCGGGTTTTGGCGAGTAACGCAGAAGAAAATACTTTCTCCATTGGGTTTCACGCCTGCAACAACTACACCAACGGCGAACGCGCTATGGGCAAGGTGGCATGCCCTGTCTTGTTTTTAGTGGGAGCCAACGACCAAATGACACCACCCAAAGCCGCGCAAAGTTTGATCCAGTTGGCCCAGCATGCAACGACAGTCACCGTTCAAGCGGGCCACTCTTTGATGACTGAAGCCCCTGACGCAGTGCTAGATGCCTTGCTGCAACTGATGGCGAAGTAGGCTTTACAAGACCGCGGAAAGCATGCAGGGCTGCTTCAAAGTCTTAGACCAAAAATCGCCATTCTCGGAACCTGAGGACAACAACAAAGCCCTCGCCAAGGGGTCTATCGGCGTCTGTGCAGGATCAACCAGCACCACAAAACGTGCATCACGCACCTCCCCTTGCTCTTCTTGCAAAAGACCCACCCAATCAAGCGCCATGAGTGCTTCTGTCACCGGTTCTAACTGCAAAGAGTCAACGCTTAAGTGCTCACACAACTGCGCCATGGTTTGGCCTTTAGCGCCCGGGCCACCCACCCCTTGCGAGCGCGCCCATTGCAATTGTTGAAGCACCTCCAAAGCCAATTGAAACCGGACACCGGGGCCTACCCTGCGCTTGGGCAGACCGGCCAATAAGCTGGGCACATGGGCGGTGAGCGCAGCGCCCAACAAAACGATGACCCAAGCCAAGTAAATCCAAACCAACAAAATCGGCACGGTAGCAAACGCCCCATAGACCGCCGAATAGGTGGGCACTTTTGCTAAATACATGGCTAGTAATTTTTTAGCCAGCTCTAAACCTGCCGCGACAAATACCCCACCCATCCACGCATGGCCCCAGCGCACATGGGTATTGGGAACGTAATGGAACATGGCCGCCATTCCGGCAGCGACCATGAGAAATTGGACGGTATCGAGAATCAAGCTAAAACCACCCGGCATACCCAAAACCAAACCCTTGGATGCCGAAACCGCGTAGGACGTCATGGTCACGCTGGCACCCAAAATCAGCGGCCCCAGGGTCATGGCAGACCAGTACAACAACAAGCGCTGTCCCAAGGGACGGGGCGTTCGCACACGCCAAATACTGTTGAGCGTTCGGTCAATCGTAAAAATCAAAGCAAATGCGGTCACCGCAAGCGCTACCAAACCGGCAGACCCTAATTTGCTGGCTTTGCCAGCGAACTGGTTCAGATAGCCCAGCACTTGGCGGGCGATGTTGTCGGGCACCAGGCTCTCGATCAGCCACTTTTGCAAAACGTCTTGGAACTTCGCAAACATGGGGAATGCGGTAAATATCGCCAGGGCAACGGTAATAAATGGGACCAATGCGATGGTGGTAGTGAATGTGAGGCTGCTCGCGGTCAGGCCCAAACGGTCCTCCCGAAAGCGTTCCCGCAGGGTAGAAACCGCATGAAACCACGGCACATGGGCTACATCTTGGAGCCATTCTTGAAAACGTTGGAATAATCGCATGGCCGCTATGATGCCACTGACATGAAATTACCCGAAAACTTACCCGCTTCGCCCATCCCCTTGAACCTCCAAAACGTCAACCTAAGCCGTTGGCTTGCTGTCTGCAGTTTAGTCGGGCTGATTGTGCTCAGCGTTGCCTGGGAACTGTACCTCGCTCCCATCAAGCCCGGAGGCTCGCTGCTGGCACTTAAAGCATTGCCATTGTGTTTCCCGCTGGCAGGTTTGCTGAAAAACCGGATGTACACCTACCGCTGGGTCAGTCTGATGGTTTGGTTGTATTTCACGGAAGGCGTTGTTCGGGCCTACAGCGACCGTGCGCCGAGCAACTACTGGGCCATGTTAGAAGTCTTTTTGTGCCTGACGCTCTTTGCAGCTTGCGCCATGCATGTGCGACTCCGTCTGCGCTATGCCAAGGCCATTGCCGTATGAATACGCCTGTATTTTTAGAGAAACTGCGAAGCGTGGTTGGGCCGGCCTACGTTTTGACCGAAGGTGATTTAACCGGCTATGAGTTAGATTGGCGAAAGCGCGAGCGCGGCAAAGCCTTGGCCGTCGTGAAGCCCAGCTCCACGGAACAAGTCGCCCAGGTCGTGTTAGCCTGTGCCCAAGCCGGCGTCAGCATCGTTCCCCAGGGCGGCAATACCGGCATGGTGGTGGGATCCACCCCCGATGCCAGTGGTACCCAAGTGGTTTTGAGCCTGACGCGCATGAATGCGATCCGCGCGCTTGACGCAGACAACCTCACCATCACGGTCGAAGCCGGCTGCGTTTTGCAAAACCTGCAAGAGGCTTGCGAAAAAGCGGGTTTTCTCTTTCCCTTGAGCCTGGCCTCTGAGGGTAGTTGCACCATTGGCGGCAATCTTGGAACCAACGCCGGTGGAACGCAGGTGGTGCGCTTTGGTAACACCCGCGAACTCTGTTTGGGCTTGGAAGTCGTCACCGCCCAGGGCGAGGTGTGGAGCGGCCTGACTGGCTTGCGAAAAGACAATACAGGTTACGACCTGCGCCATTTGTTTATTGGCTCGGAAGGTACATTGGGTGTGATTACTGCGGCAACCATGCGGCTGTACCCCAGCCCAAAGGCCCAGCTGACTGCGTTTGCAGTCCTTCCGAGTTTGCAAGATGCCGTCACCCTATTGGGCTTGGCACACCAGCACCTGAGCGCAGGATTGACGGGTTTTGAAGTGATGGGGCAATTTGCTTTGGGCTTGGTGAAGAAACACTTCCCTGACCAGCGCGTCCCTTTTGACGGAACCAGTCCGTACTGTGTTGTCTTAGAAAATTCAGACAGCGAATCCATGGAGCACGCCCGTACCCAGCTTGAGCGCTTGCTTGAAGTGGCCATGGAAAACGGCTGTGTCAGTGACGCCGTCGTTGCGGAAAGCCTGGCCCAAGCCCGGGCGCTTTGGCATATTCGAGAAAGCATTCCCTTGGCGCAAGCGCAAGAAGGCCTCAATATCAAACACGATATTTCTATTGCCGTGTCACGCATTCCAGAATTTGTCGGCTTGGCCGATGCGGCGCTGGCCAAAGCCTTTCCAGGCGTACGACTCGTGAACTATGGGCACTTGGGTGATGGCAATTTGCATTACAACGTACAAGCACCCTTGGGCGCGGATGCAGAGGCCTTTTTACGCGACCAAGAGGCACCGATCAACGCCGTGGTGTACGCATTGGTTGATGTGTTCAACGGATCCATCTCCGCCGAACATGGCATTGGCAGCTTAAAGCGCGACACGCTGACCAAACACAAGTCGCCCGTCGCTTTGGGCTTGATGCGCTCGATTAAATCCGCGCTCGATCCTCAGAATCTGTTCAATCCAGGCCGGATGTTGTCCTCATCGGCTGCTTTAGACTCGTAAGAACCGCCCTACTCTTTTTTATTGCAATGTCTCACACTGCCCATTCAGACCAGCCCACTGGCCTTCGCCCCATTCGCCAGCAGTACGAAGACCTGCTTCGCCACGCTTATACCCACGGTGTAGACAAATCGGACCGCACCGGCACGGGAACCAAAAGCGTGTTTGGTTACCAAATGCGCTTTGGTCTCCAGGAGGGCTTTCCTTTGGTCACTACCAAAAAAGTGCACCTGCGTTCCATCATTCAAGAGCTTTTATGGTTTCTGACAGGTTCGAGCAACAACAACTGGCTCAAAGAGCGGGGCGTGTCAATTTGGGATGAGTGGGCGGCACCCGACGGCGAGCTCGGCCCCGTCTATGGGGTGCAATGGCGCAGCTGGCCCACACCTGACGGTCGCCATATCGACCAAATCAGCGAACTCATGCAGACCTTGAAATCCAATCCGGATTCGCGGCGCATGATCGTGAGCGCTTGGAATGTGGGCGAGTTGTCCAAGATGGCGCTTATGCCTTGCCATGCTTTTTTTCAGTTTTATGTGGCGCCAGCAAGCGAAGGCAAAAAAGCCAAGCTGAGCTGCCAGCTCTACCAACGCAGCGCAGACATTTTTTTAGGCGTTCCATTCAATATCGCCAGCTACGCCCTGCTCACCCATATGGTGGCGCAGCAGTGTGATTTGGACGTGGGTGAGTTTATTTGGACGGGGGGCGACTGCCATATCTACAGCAACCACCACACGCAAGTGGAGTTGCAACTGAGCCGTACGCCGCTGGCTTACCCGTCATTGCATATTCTGCGCCGCCCTGACTCTATCTTTGACTACGCCATGGAAGACTTCGAGGTGCGCGGCTACGAATCCCATCCTGCGATCAAAGCGCCAGTGGCTGTCTGAGACGCTATGCAACTGCATCTGATTTTTGCCCGCACTGCCAATGGCGTGATAGGCCAAGACAACGCACTGCCATGGCATTTGCCAGAAGACCTGGCGCACTTCAAGCGCATCACGCTGGGCTGCCCCGTCATCATGGGGCGCAAAACCTGGGATTCTCTCCCCTCCAAATTCAAACCCCTGCCCGGACGCAGCAATGTCGTCGTTTCGCGCCAAGCCCATTGGGAAGCACCAGGCGCTGTGCATGCGAACTCCCTGCAAACCGCCATGGAACTGTGTGCATCCGATGCCCATGTGTGGGTGATTGGAGGAGCACAAATGTACGCATTGGCCCTGCCTTTGGCGCACTCCGCAGTGGTCACGGAAATTGAGCTTGAATGTCCGGGCGATGCCTTTGCGCCTGAATTTGGATTGCACTGGGTAGAAACCCACCGCGAGCGTCACACCTCAGCCCAAGGCTTGGCCTACAGCTTTGTGACGCTGAAAAATACATTACTGAAGTAAACCATGCAACTTGCCACTTGGAACGTCAACTCATTAAGTGTGCGCTTGCCTCAGGTTTTAGACTGGCTCGTCCAAAACCCGGTTGATGTTTTGGTTTTGCAAGAAATCAAAGTGACCGATGACAAGTTCCCGCAGGAAGCGTTCACGCAGGCGGGTTACCACGCGCAATGGTTCGGTCAAAAAACCTACAACGGCGTCGCACTGTTGAGCCGCACGCCTGCAACGCAGGTGTTGAAAAATATTCCCGATTTTGCAGATGACATGGCCCGGGTGATCAGCGCTAACGTGGGGCCAGTTCGGGTGATCGGCGCCTATTTCCCCAATGGGCAAGCGCCAGGCAGCGACAAATTCGAGTACAAAATGCAGTGGCTCAAAAGCCTGCGCGCCTGGGTCAAGGAAGAACTGCTGGCGCATCCGAACGTGGTCTTGATGGGCGACTACAACATCACCTTTGACGATGCCGACGTCTGGGACCCTGAAGGCATGCGCGACCAAATCCACTGCACCGAAGAAGAGCGCTACCACCTTCGCGCCTTGGTCGCCTTAGGCTTGCACGACAGTTTTCGTTTGTTTGATCAGCCCGCGCAAAGCTACAGCTGGTGGGACTACCGCGACTTTGGCTTTAGGCGCAAACGCGGCCTGCGCATCGACCACATTCTGATTAGCCAGGCCCTTCAACCCTTGGCGCGGGCTTGTCACATCGATACCAACCCGCGAAAAAATGAGCGCCCCAGTGACCATGCGCCCGTGGTACTGACGCTAGAACTCGCGCAAAGCTGATTGCTTGAGGTGGGGTTTGTTATTCCTGCGCCACCAAAACCACCTTTTTATCCAAACCCAGTTCTTGGATTTTGCGGGTGATGGTGTTGCGGCCAATGCCGAGTTGGTTCGCCGCATCAATGCGCCGGCCGCGGGTGTGGGTTAAGGCGGCTTGAATCAAGCGTGCTTCGAATCTGCGGGTTAACACATCCCACACACCGCCGTGGCCCGTTCGTAACAACGTTAAGGCTTCGTCTTCTAATTCCAACTCCCAACCCGTTAAAGGTGCAGGCACCAGGTTCGCTTTGGCTGGGTTCAGCTCGGTAGGCCACGCCATTTCTGCCAAGCTTGGCGAAACGCTCACATCGTTTTCAAGGCTCGGATTTAACACCTCGAGATGTGATGGAGTTGACACCAGCGCATTCATTCGCGCGCTGTCCACCCACTCACTGCTTCCAGCAGAATGCAAGCCCGAACGCGATAGCCCCAACTCCGGCGGCAAATCTTTGGGTTCAACCACTTGGGCTGGTGCCATGACCGTCAGCCAATGGCAAATATTTTGAAGTTGGCGCACGTTACCCGGAAAGGCAAAGTTTTCCATGGCTGCTAAGGCCGTATCTGAAATACGCTTGGGCTCCACGCCCAGTTGTTTTGCGCTGTGCTGTAAAAAATGTCGGGTAAGCATGGGAATGTCTTCTTTGCGCTCCCGCAGTGCAGGTAGGCGCAAGCGAATGACGTTCAAACGGTGAAACAAGTCTTCGCGAAACGCGCCTTCTTTCACGCGGGTTTCCAGGTCTTGGTGGGTTGCAGCGATCACCCGCACATTGGTTTTAACCGCCGTGTGGCCGCCAACGCGGTAAAAGTGGCCATCACTGAGCACACGCAACAAACGGGTTTGCAACTCAAAAGGCATGTCGCCAATTTCATCGAGGAACAAAGTCCCTTCATCGGCTTGCTCAAAGCGCCCACGGCGCTGGGTTTGCGCGCCGGTAAACGCGCCGCGCTCGTGCCCGAACAATTCACTTTCTAACAATTCTTTAGGTATCGCAGCGGTATTGATGGCAACGAATGGCCCGCTGGCGCGGGTGGAGTGTTTGTGCAAGGCACGGGCAACCAGCTCTTTTCCAGAGCCGGACTCGCCTGTAATCATGACGGTGACATTGCTTTGGCTTAAGCGGCCTATGGCTCGAAACACGTCTTGCATGGCGGGGGCTTGGCCGAGCATTTCTGGCGTGTCGCCCATGCGTTCTTCCGAGACCTCTTCGCGCTGGCTTTCTTGTACTGCACGGCGAATCAACTCAACGGCTTTGGGAAGGTCAAACGGTTTGGGTAAATACTCAAACGCACCGCCTTGGAAGGCACTCACTGCGCTGTCTAAGTCGGAGAATGCCGTCATGATGATGACAGGTAAACCGGGGTGTTTGGCTTTGACTTTTTCTAAAAGTTCCAGGCCTGAGCCGCCTGGCATACGGATATCGCTGACCAGAATTTGCGGACCATCTTCATCAGCGCTGCTGTCAAGCGCGGCCAAAACATCGCGCGAATTGGAGAAGCTGCGGGTGGGCAGTTGCTCGCGCAACAGGGCTTTTTCCAAGACGAATCGGATGGACTGGTCATCGTCTACGATCCAAATCGGCTTCATGGCAGGCACTTTCGAGTGTTGAACATTTATGGCAAGGGAATCAAAATTTTGAAATCGGTTCGACCCGGCACACTTTCGACTTCGATCAATCCATGGTGCTGTTGCACAAAGGTTTGCGCCAAGGTCAGGCCCAGGCCAGATCCGCCGTCTCTTCCCGAAACCAAGGGATAAAAAATGCGGTCTTTGATCGAATCGGGTATGCCCGGTCCGTTGTCAACTACATGCAATTCCAATGCCAAGCGGTAGCGTTGTTTGTCAAACGTGACTTGGCGACACACCCGCGTACAAAATGTCAGGTTGGCATCGCCCTGCCCCATGCGCTCAGACAGCGCTTGGCATGCGTTGTGGGCGATATTGAGTACGGTTTGAATCAGCTGTTCCCTATCCCCGCGAAACTCGGGGATAGAAATGTCATAGTCGCGCACGACCCGCAAGCCCTTCGGAAATTCGGCCAAGATCAAAGACCGAACTCGCTCGCACACCTCATGGATATTGACGTCGCCCACTGTGTGCGGGCGTCGGTGCGGGGCTAACAGCCGGTCTACCAAGAGTTGAAGGCGATCGGCCTCCCGAATAATGACTTGGGTGTATTCGGTCAAACCCGTCGAATCTATTTCCATCTCAAGCAATTGGGCAGCGCCCCGAATGCCACCCAAGGGATTCTTGATTTCGTGCGCCAAATTGCGGATGAGTTCCTTATTGGCTTGGGCTTGCTCTGCGAGCCGCTCTTCACGCTCTTGGCGGGTCTGTTGCTCCAAGGGAACCAACTCCACCACGAATTGGTTGCTTGGGTCAGCGCGTGTCACGATGACGTGCACCGGCAAAGGCTCAAGCCCGACTCGCCGCAAAAATGCGTCATAGCGCAAGGCGGCAAAGGTATTTTGGCTTGCACCTTGGATGGCATCGCGCAAAGGCCCATCCTCGGTAAAGACATCCGCCAAACTCGACCCCACAATGGTGCGTCTCGAAATTCCCAGTGCATCTTCAAGTGCAGCATTAGAAAAAACAACCACCGCATCGGTGCGCACAACGGCAACCAAGGTCGCCAGCAAGTCATAGGGTAGAAACGGAGAAGACGGGGTCACAACAAAGCGCTGTCTGTTAACGGTTCACCGGCAAGCGGTCTAATTCGCGGCGAAGTCCAGCGATGTCTTCTGCATTGCGGCTCAAACTGTCTTTCAGTTGCGCAATGCGATCGATGTATTTCTGGTGGTTGCGTGATTCTGCACCTTGCTTGTCTGGTGCGCCTTGCTTGTATTCGGTTTGTAACTCGGCCTGTCGGGCTTCTAGCTTCTTGAGTTCAGTCTCCAAAATCCAACGGGCATCGGTATCTTTTTTCTTTTGCTCTTGGGCCGTCAAGGCCATTGGCGTTGTTGCAGGCAAACTGCGAACACTTTGGGGCGCAGGGATTACCGTCACTGTGGCCGCTGAGATCAATTTGCAATCCGCCGCATTCTCAGACGGTATTTGGTTGGTGTAAACGTTCCCGCAGCGGTACACCGTGCTTTGCGCATGTGCCAAACCCTCTGAAAACAGTTGCAGAAAAAGCACCAACAAAAAAGGACGGCGCAAGCCGTCCTTTTTATCCAAGCAATGTGGCATTGGGATTCCCCGAATTGCAGTCATGCGTTTCGGGGGAAAACCGTGCATCAGAGCGAGTAGTACATATCGAATTCAATCGGGTGTGTCGCCATGCGCAAGCGCGTGACTTCGCCCATTTTCAATTCGATGTAAGCATCGAGCATGCTGTCAGAGAACACGCCGCCTTTGGTCAAGAAGGCGCGGTCTGCGTTGAGGCAGTCCAAGGCCTGGTCCAAGCTGTGGCAAACCGTTGGTACCAATGCATCTTCCTCGGGTGGAAGGTGGTACAGGTCTTTGGTGGCAGCTTCGCCAGGATGGATTTTGTTTTCCACGCCGTCCAAGCCAGCCATCATCAAGGCCGCAAAACCAAGGTACGGGTTCATCAATGGATCAGGGAAGCGCGCTTCAATGCGGCGGCCTTTGGGGTTGGCTACAAAGGGAATGCGAATCGAGGCAGAGCGGTTGCGTGAAGAGT
Source organism: Sulfuritalea sp. (assembly GCA_021737875.1). Lineage (GTDB taxonomy): Bacteria > Pseudomonadota > Gammaproteobacteria > Burkholderiales > Burkholderiaceae_C > Allorhodoferax. Next base: position 22,217 of record JAIPDD010000012.1, on the reverse strand, counting down.
AAGCCAACTTCACAGGCGCTTCGTAGCCTGGAACCAAACGCTTGTAGCTGTTGGTACCGGGGTTGGTGATAGCGTTCAATGCACGCGCGTGCTTGATGATGCCGCCTATGTAGTACAGCGCAAAATCAGACAAGCCTGCGTAACCGTCGCCGGCAAACAGGTTTTTGCCGTCTTTCCAAATCGATTGGTGAACGTGCATACCAGAGCCGTTGTCGCCCACAATGGGTTTGGGCATGAAGGTCGCGGTCTTGCCGTAGGCATGGGCCACGTTTTGGACCACATATTTCAAAATTTGGGTCCAGTCGGCACGCTCTACCAAGGTGCTAAAGCGGGTCCCGATTTCGTTTTGGCCTGCGCCGGCCACTTCGTGGTGAAACACTTCAACGGGAACGCCCAAGGATTCAAGAATCAAAGACATTTCCGCACGCATGTCTTGGGTGCTGTCCACAGGAGGCACGGGAAAGTAGCCGCCCTTGACGGTGGGACGGTGGCCTTTGTTGCCACCAGGCATTTCTTTACCGGAGTTCCATGGTGCTTCTGCTTCGTCAATTTTGAAGAAGGAGCCCGACATATCGGTATTCCAACGCACGTCGTCAAAAATAAAGAACTCAGGCTCAGGACCGAAATAGGCCGTATCGCCAATGCCAGAGGCCTTGAGGTAGGCTTCTGCACGCTTAGCAATGGAGCGGGGATCGCGGTCATAGGCCTTGCCGTCGCTGGGCTCAACCACATCGCAGCTCAAAAAGAGCGTGGTTTCTTCAAAGAAGGGGTCAATATTGGCGGTATTGGCATCGGGCATGAGTTGCATGTCAGAGGCTTCAATGCCTTTCCATCCCGCGATGGATGAGCCGTCAAAGGCGTGACCAGAGACAAATTTGTCTTCGTCAAAATGAGAAATGGGCACGGTAACGTGCTGCTCTTTACCACGGGTGTCGGTGAAGCGGAAATCAACAAACTTGACTTCGTTTTCTTTCACCATCTTCATCACGTCTGCGACGGTCTTGGCCATCAAATACTCCTGTTGCACGGTTATTAAAAAGACTTACCTTGTTTACCTTGCAGCTTTTATGCCAAAGCTGCAGCGTAAAAAATGCTGGGTCGCCTGGTATTTTGCCTTGAGAAAACCTGTTTTTCCCTGAAATCGCGCTAAATTGGAACTTGCTCAGAGCTAACGAGCCTAAAAAGCACCATTGGCGTGCATATTTAATAATGCACCATTTTAATGCATAGTTAGGTGCGCACCAATTCAGGGCCTAGTTCAACGGCAAAATTTTGCAAGCCGTGTTTTAACGCGCCAAAGGCCGATTCCACTATTTCCGGGGAACCTTTGACCCCGAGTTCGATGTGGCGACCGTAGACAGCGTGGTCGACGCTTGGAAGGCTAAATACCTTGGCATCAAATTCGCGCTCGATGCTTTCCATCAAAGGCGTCAAGGATGCTTCCATCGCGCCCATCACGATCACTGATTTCTCCAGCCAGCGCTTATGCCTAAACCACTGCGCATACTGGGTATCTAAAACCCACTCCAGCATGGGCCAGGCCATCACAGGAAAGCCGGGTAAAAAATGGATGGTTCCACCGGCGGGTGCTGTACAGCTAAAGCCAGCGATCTTGTTGTACGGATTGGGAATGATGCCCGCGCCCAAAGGGAAATAGCCCATGTTCAAGCGGTGAATATTGTCAGGGCGCTCAGGCTCAAAGGCGTGTCCTTGCTCCTTGGCAATGTCTTGCATGCGTTCCAAGATAAGCGCCTTGGCATGCGGGTGCAAGGCAAGGGCAACATCCAACGCACGCGCAGCACATTGGCGGGTATGGTCATCCGGGGTCGCGCCAATTCCGCCAAACGAAAAAACCACGTCGCCGCTGGAAAAAGCTGTCTTCAATGTCGCCGTAATACGCTGTGGATCGTCACCCACGTAGTTGGCATAGGACACTTGCAGGCCCCGCGCATTGAATAAGGCGATGGCTTTTTCAAGATGCTTGTCAGAACGTTTTCCAGACAATATCTCATCGCCAATGATGATCAAACCAAACTGCATCAGTGTCCTAGCGAAACAAGAGGGACTTCATCGCTGGGGGGGGTCAGTTGCAGGACTCGTGGGCGAACTCCGCATTTGATCCAGGACGGTTAAGCCATAGTGGGCAAACCACAAGGAAGAGAAAGTAAAAATAAGAGTGTAAATCCAGATCGACAGTGGCAACAAAATTGGCGCCATGGCAATTGCCATAAACCCCACCGACCACACGATGCTCGGCGCTGCACCAAGCATTCCGCAGACCACTCCCATCGCCAACAACGGTAAACGGTGCTCCATAAAGACGGAGTGTCGCTCGTTGGCACTGGCGTGGCTGGCTAAAGCATCAAAGGCCATGACCCGGTAAGTTAACCAACCCCATATTAAAGGCGGCAACACCAAAACCAAAGGCGGAACCAGCCACATCGGTGCAGAGACCAACATGGCTAATAGTGCCAAGGCAAGCGATACAAGCGACCAACCCACGCACAGGAAAAAAGATGCACCTTCAAGCCGCTGTAAATGCGCAAATCGACGCCGCGCAACCAAATCCACCAAGGCTGGCGCCATAAGCCAAGACACCAGCAACAGGGTACCCATCACAACCACGGGGGTTACAACCAGCAAAAGCAAAAGCGGCGCAAGAACGACTTTCAAGCCAGACAAGCCAATATTCTCTAACAAGGCCCACAGGGTATTTACAAAACTGGAAGATTGCAAAAAAGCGTCAATGGCGTCGGTCGAGGGTTGCCAGTAGAAATAGCCCAGCGCCCCGGTTAGTCCCATCAAAACGACCAAGGGCATCAACGAAAGCAGGACCACTTTCGGATGCAGGCAATAGGCGCTGGCACGCCACAAAGAATCAAGCAAAAGCTTCATAGCCCCAAGGATACTCCTGCATCGCAGGTGGGATCAAGTGGCGATTGACGCCAAATCTTGCGCACTCAACCACCGCCACTGGCCAGGGGGAAGGTCCTGCGGCAGTCGCAATCCCCCGATTTGTGAGCGGTGCAAGGCTTCTACGCGGTTGCTCACCGCAGCCACCATGCGCTTGACCTGGTGGTATTTCCCTTCGGTCAGGGTCAAGCGCAGATGAAAAGGCGAAACGGCTTCGCACGCAGCGGCTTTCACTGCTTGGGGGTCGTCATCCAAAACCACGCCGTTTAAGAGTTTCTGAACCTGGCTGTCATCCAAAGGATGTTTCACCGTCACTTCATACACCTTAGGCACATGGTGGCGCGGAGAACTCATGCGGTGGATAAATTTGCCGTCATCGGTAAGAAGCAACATCCCCGTGGTGTCTTGGTCTAAGCGCCCTACCGCTTGCACCCCTTGCACTGCTGCTTTTTGGGGTCGCAAACGCAATGGCGATGGCAACAAGGTGTAAATGCTGGGATAGGTGGATGGTTTTTGCGAACACTCTGTTCCCGCGGGCTTATTCAGCAAGACATAGGCTTTTTCAAAAAACGGCCAATCGCTTCCCTGAACTTTAAAACGCAAACCCGTCGCTTCAAATTCTGCGGCGGCTTCTTTGCACACGCTCGGTTTGTCCCCGCTGTCATGTGCATACACCTGAACCAAGCCCTGCTGAATCAGACCGGCGCAGACACGCCGGGTGCCAAATCCTTGGGAATAGAGAATCTCTTGAAGTTGCATAAGCCCAGTATCGCAGGGCGGCATTGGCCGGAGCTTAGGCCAGCTTCAAACTTTGGACGCAATCGTTTGCAAATTGCGCCACCGCAGCCTGGGTAATGGCATCTTCCGACCACGCTACCCAACTTGCAGGCGGCAATGTCACTGCGGCCGCTCCGATAGCTATCAAGCGCGATAAAACATCGGGTGACTTGATGCTCGCTGCGAGCAACGCAGGACCATTGTCCTTTTGAACAGCAACGCAGGCTTCTAGCAATGACCAGACATCCCGACCGCCCAAGGCTGTGTCAGCCACAAGGCGGCCCACATAAGGCGCCACAAAGTCCACACCCAGCGATTGCGCCCAAAGCAGTTGAACGGGGTTGGACAAACCCGTGAGCAACACTTTCTGCTTCATGTTTTGTACCGCCTTGATACAAGGCAACCACTCAGCCATACATGGCAGCTTGATGGTGAGTTCAACATGTTCTTGGGCTGCCAGCGTTTGCAATGCAGCCACCCACGTCTGGGCTTGCGTCAAGTCGGCGCTAGGAAGCTGTAGCATCAGCTGCGAAAAACCCTGCGCCCCCGCTTCTTTCAATAAGCGCTCATACGTTTCAAGCGTTACGCTCAGGCCCGCTTGAAAAATCAAACTGGGGTTCGTCGTGATGCCCGCCACCGGCGGAACACCCGCTGGCATCTTCCAAAGCGCCACATCAGCGCAGTCAATGTAAATATGCACACAAGCCCTTGCTTAATTCAGAATGACGCCCTTGCAAAACATCGCATTGCCGTAAGCCGTTTCTTCACCACTTTGAACAATCACGCTTGCGCCTTTGATCTTGTCATAAAACGCGAAGCGCTCGACCGCCTCCACGCGTTGTTCTGGCACACCTTCTTTGCCCAAACAATCTACCACGGCCTGTTGGGCAGATGTGCGGTGGGTTTCATTTTGGTGGCACACACGCATGTACGCTGCCGGTTGTGCTACATCTTCAGCCAAAGGGATCACCGACAAAACCGCTTGGCTTACTCGCGCAAGGCTGTTCCCAGGCAAACGCACCAGCGGTTTGCCCTGGCTTAAAAAATCAGCAGTGAAATTGGCATCGACCACCGCAACCCATTCGCCGTGCCCCATGGCTGACAAATGCATGAGCAGTTCCGGCGTCAACAGAGGATCTATTCCTTTTAGCATGCCACAGCCTCTTCTTGAAACTTCGCAGGATCAATCGCGCCGGTGATCAGGCCTACGATTTCTTCAGGGTTGGTTTGCTTGGTGGGGCGGCTGCAAATGATGCGACCTTGGCGGAAAACCCATATGCGGTCGACCAGATCAAACACTTGGCGCAGGTTGTGGCTGATGATGATCAGCGGAATTCCTTGGGTTTTCAGGCCCTTGATGATTTGCTCCACACGCGCTGTTTCTGCCACACCCAAGGCCGCAGTCGGCTCATCCAAAATAATGAGTTTTTTGGCAAACCCCGCAGCGCGCGCAATCGCGACACACTGGCGCTGGCCGCCAGACATACCGCGCAAACTCTCCGACATATCCTGAATCTTCACCCCCGTGGTGGACAGCATGTGGGTAGACTGCTCCCGCATGGCCTTGTGGTTGAGCACCGACAAGGGGCCCAAATTCAAACGGGTAATTTCGCGGCCAAGAAAGATATTGGCAGGCACATCCAAGTCTTCGGCCAAGGCCAAGGTTTGGTAAACCGTCTCAATGCCTTGGTCTCTTGCGTCTAGGGGCGAGCGGAAGCTGACCTTTTGACCGTCCAACAAAATATCACCTTGGTTGGGTTGCTCCACGCCGGTAATCAGCCGGACAAAGGTGCTTTTACCGGCGCCGTTGTCGCCCACGATGGCGGCATGTTCCCCGGGGTTGAGACTGAAATCGGCATGGGTCAAAGCCTTGACGCCACCGTAATGTTTGGTAATGCCACGGATTTGCAGCACGGGTTGTAAAGGGTTCATTCAGGCCTCAAAAGGGTAATTTCTCTAACTTACGGATGATTTCGCCATCGTTTGGGTCAGAGCATGCCACACATTTGTCGCAAATCGTATTAGTAAAACCCCTAGATTTATTTAATCAAAAATCTGATCTAATCTCTTTAGCACGCAACAGATCCTCTGTCGGGCTAACCTAAACCACTGGAGACACAGTTATGAACATGAAGCGCACTCTCGGCCGTTTGGCCATCTCAATGGCAGCTGCAGGCCTGATGGCTACTGCTATGGCTGAAACCACCGTTGCTTACATTACCAACGGCAACACCAACGAAGGTTGGACCTTGATCAATGGCGGAGCCAAGAAGGCGGGCGCCAAAGCTGGCGTGAAGTTCATTGAACTCGCGGCTGAAAAAGGCGAATTGTCCAAACAGCTCGCGATTGTTGAAGACATGATCACTCGCAAAGTAAATGCGATCGCTATTGCACCCGTCGACAGCGCAGGTATTGCACCCGCGATCAACAAGGCCTTGGCTGCTGGTATCAAAGTAGTCGCTGTAGATACCGGAATCTCTGGCGCCAAGATCACTTCGTATGTTGCCACTGACAACATCAAGGCCGCTATGGTTCAAGGTGATTGGGCTGCCGGTCAAGTCAAAGACGGTGATACCGTGATCTACATCACGGGTGATCTCGGACAAAGCACTGGCCAAGAACGCAAAAAAGGCTTCTTGGATGGCCTCAACGCCAAACGTAAAAATGTCAAAGTGGTTGAAGTCTCCACCACGTGGGACCAAACCATGGCTCAAAACGGTGTTGAAACTGCTTTGCGTGCAAACCCCACCGTTAAGGTCATTGCTTGCGCATGGGATGGCGGCGCATTAGGTGCCAAAGCAGCGTTGATGGCCGCAGGCAAAAAAGCCGGCGATGTCAAAATTGCAGGCTTTGACGGCTCCCCAGGCGGCCTCGATATGATGAAACAAGGCTGGCAGAGCGCCAACGCCGCACAAATGCTGGCGAAAATTGGCCAAGTGGGCGTAGAGACAGCGATTGCTGCAGCTGAAGGCAAAAAAGTGGAAGCCCGTATCGACACCGGCTCTTTCTTGGTTTTGCCTTCTAACGTTGACCAGTTTGCCAAGGACTCTGGCGTCGCTCAGTTCATGAAGGTGAAGTAAGCCACGTTAACCGACCCCACCCGGCCCGCGTGGGCTGGGTTGTCGGACACAACGACCGCCAGTGATTGTTTTGCTGGGGGTCGTTCGTTTTTTGTATTGAGGAATTGAATTCATGAAGTCCATCACCCGACAAGAATGGTATGGCGCACTGGTGGCCGTATTGGTCCTAGGCGCACTGCTGACCCTTGCCTCCCCCTACTTCCTAACCACCGGCAACCTGTCCAATATTTTGGTTCAAGCCTCGGTGATTGCGCTGCTAGCTGGTGGGCAAACCTTTGTCATTCTCACGGGTGGCGTGGATCTGGCCGTTGGCGCCCTGACCGCACTGGCGGGCGCTATTGCGGGCCATTTGATGATCAAACTAGGCATCAACCCCTACACCGCCATTCTTGCTGCGTTGGCTATTGGCGCGGCAGTCGGCGTTTTTAACGGCTATCTGGTCGCATTTGTTGGAATACCCTCTTTTATCGTCACCCTAGGCGGGCTCACTTTATGGCGCGGATTGGCGTTTGACGCCACCGGCGGCTTTGACAACTCGGGCATGCCAGACCCCCTGCCCTTTATTGGTTACGGCAATTTACTCGGTGTGCCAATGCCGATTTGGATCACCGGGGTGTACTTTGTAACCATGGCCTTTGTGTTGTCAAGCACCAAACTCGGCCGCTATGTTTACGCCATGGGCTCCAACGAAATGGGCGCGCGTCAAGTCGGTATCAATATCCGCTGGTACAAGCTGGGGGTCTATGTGGTCTCGGGCTTGAGTTGTGCGTTGGGTGCAGTGGTGCTGATGGCACGCATGGACTCGTCAAGCGGCAAGATGGCGCAAATGTTTGAGCTCGATGCGATTGCTGCAGTTATTTTGGGCGGAACTTCTTTGTTTGGCGGGCGGGGCAGCATTTGGGGCAGTTTGTTGGGCGCGGTGCTGATCACCATGATTCGCAATGGCATGAACCTCATGGAAATATCCCAGTTCAAACAAATGATGGCCATTGGAGCAGTCGTCATTATTGCGGTGTGGATCGACGTCCTTCGTCGCCAACACTTGCTCAAAAAATAAGTCCTTTGCCATGAGTCAATCCATCTGGGTTTTAGGTGAGGCCTTGATGGACTGCGTCGCGCAGTCTGATGGAAGCCTGCGCCCATTGATGGGCGGTAGCCCTTTCAATCTGGCCCGTGCAGCTGCATTGAGGGGAGCGCAAGTTGGGTTTATCAACCCACTGTCCATTGATCTTTTTGGCCAACAAATGCGCATGCAATTTGAAGCCGACGGCGTAGAGCCCCTTTCACCGCCAAGCTTGCTACCAACCTCTCTGGCAGTGGTGCAAATCAACCGGGGCCAGCCGAGCTATGGCTTTTACCGTGAAGGCATCGCCGACCGTGACTATTCGGTCGATCAGGTCCTGAGCCTGTTGTCATCCCACCCCCCGGGTATTTTGCACACCGGATCCTTGGTTTTGGTTCCGCCTGAACACCACAAAGTCATCGCTGTTTTAAAAGGTGCCAAACAAAAGGGGTGGGCCATCAGCGTAGACGTCAACCTGCGCCCCAAACTCGCCTCTGACTTGGCCCAATATGTCGCAGCGGTCAAAGACATCGTGGCTTTGGCCGACTGGCTCAAAGCCAGCGATGAGGACCTTGAAACCCTGGGGTTTGCCAACCCTTCGCGCGCCAACGCAGCAGAAATCGCAAAACACTTCACAGCCCAAGGCATTTCGCGATTGGCATTAACCTTTGGTGGCCATGGGGCTTGGCTTCGGGTCGATGGACAAGACGCGGAACAAGACGTTCCAGTGATCAAGCTGGTAGACAGCTTAGGCGCGGGTGATACCTTTTGGGGCAACTGCCTCGGTGACTGGGCCTTGCAAAACGAAGGCGCGAGTTTGCGTGTGGCAAGCACATTGCGCTCGGCCATGGTGGCCGCAGCGATAAACTGCACCCGTGCGGGATGCCAGCCCCCGCGCTTTCAAGACGTGCGTAAGGAACTACAAACGCCCGCTTAAGGCGTTTTGATTTTTCCCCGAGGGATCACGGTGGTCATGATGGTAGGGCGAACCGGCTCGCCGCCAGACAATGGCTTGGGCGGTGAAGTATCCTTCTTAGGCTTCTTCGACTCTTTATTCGATTTTTGTTGACCTTTAGCCATGTTGTGCTCCTGTGCAAAGTTGATACGACAAGCCTGCAGTTTAACTGCCAACGCCACGACCTGATGACGAAAATCATTGCCATTGATGAATCAGAAATTGACGTCACTGCCATTCGGGCGCAAGGGGCTGGGGGGCAGAACGTCAACAAGGTCAGCAGCGCTATCCATTTGCGCTTTGATATTGTTGGATCCAGCCTAGCCCAAGGCGTAAAAGACCGCTTGCTCGCTTTGCCAGACAAACGCATTACGCTAGAAGGCGTTGTCGTGATCAAAGCCCAAAGCCATCGCACCCAAGACCAAAACAAACTCGACGCCTACGCCCGACTGCACGAACTCGTCAACAGCGTTGGGATTCCACCGAAACCACGGCGCGCAACCAAACCGACGTTTGCATCCAAACAGCGCAGACTTGAAAGCAAAAGCCAGCGCTCGGTAACCAAAAACCTTCGAGGCAAGGTTAGCGACTGAGTTAATTACCTTTTTGCGACGTGTAACGCAGCTCTTTTAAATCATAGCCCTGGGCTTGTGCCGCGGCCAAAGCAGCGTCCAGCAAAGGCGCTGGCAGTTGGGGCGTTCTTGAAAGAATCCAAAGATATTTGCGGTTGGGACTGCCCACCACGGCGAAGCGGTATTCAGGGTCTAAGCCCAAAATCCAGTAGTCCCCGCTAAACGGCCAAAAGAAGGACACTTTGAGCCGGCTGTTGCCAAATCCAGGCACCACCGTGGCAACACCTAGCGCCTCGTCAACGCCCTTTTCTGTGGTGCACCGATTCAAGACACGAATCCCGCCGCTCTCATTGGACTGGTACTCGGCAGTCGTATTGGCGACACATTTGCGCTGAAAAAACATGGGAAAGCTGGCGATTTCGAACCATTTTCCGCCGTAGCGTGTTAAATCCACCTCGGCCACACTCACCACAGGGTTGGCGGTTTGCGCTTGACCCAAGGCCAGGAGCAACCCCCACATCGACAGCCCGACCACCCCAAAACGCAGTATTTTTCGCATGACATTGGACTCATTAGTAAGGTCTAAGCCGCAAACGCAGGCCCAAAACGTTGCTGATGCTAACCCAGGCCCGGTTTATTGGACTTCGGGGGTATTAAATCAGGCCAAGAGCAAAAGCCCTCTAAAAAAAAGTAAAATGACGCCATGAGCGATGAATCAAACACCATCAGTAAAGACGGCCTGCGTTACAAAGCGCGCATCGCGGGTTCCCCTTTTGCCCAAACGGGGGGGAACGCCACGATGAGCTGCGCCAAGTGCGGCATGCACAAGCCACGTTCGCTTGGCTCGTACCGCAAATTGGCTGGCAAGAGCATGTTTGTGTGCGGAGAGTGCTCCGTACCCAAGACCCCGCCTGCCGCCTAAGCTGCTTTACTGCAAAGCCCGGTTGATCACAGCGGCTAGCCGATAGCCTGCGAGGGAGAGGCGCTGCTGCACCACGGGCAAAAAGCGTTGGACATACTCCGGCGTGATCCCTGCTTCTGGATAAAACCCAGGGCTTGCCACCAGCCGGCATGACTCTTCAGCCATACCAACCACACTGATTTCACGAAGCTCTTTTGGTGCCACACTGCGCTGCACAATGCGCACCAAGGCTTGGCGATCTAAATCAATCTGCGCAATCAGGCCAGAATCCCACACCGAATGGAGGTTGCTTTGGCGCATAAAAGCGCGTAGGGAATAGGTGTTTCCGCCTCTGTCGTCCTTGTAGCCCGCATGCAAGGGTTGGTGGATGTCGGCGACCAAATGCACCAGGTATTTCAAGGCTTTGAGCCGCACCCTATCCTCTGAATCCGAGGCTAAAACGGTGGTATTTTTTTCAATGGCGCTAACTACGCACTGCCCGCCTTCGCAATCGCGCTCAGGCTCGTACTTGCAGCTATTTCTTGGAAAGTTCACGTAATGCCAGGCGCTGGTGGATGGGCTGCGATGTTCATCGGCCCATGTTGCGATGGACTCCAAGGTCTGGCCGGGCTCTAAGGCCAAAAGCCGAGAAACTTCATCACGCGCTTTGGGGGTGAGCGCTTGCCAAGCCACAGTGGCAATCACCTGATGGCCCTGCGAACCCCACGCAAAAGCCGGAGAACCCAAAGCACACAACACAAGCAACAACACACCGCGCACCCATGCACGGCTGCAACACCAGCAGCAAGACATAAAGCCCGTTCCAACGTAATAAAGTTATCGTTGGATTGTGCGCTGGAAATTCAAAAAATTCGAAAAAATCTATTCAAAAAAACTTTTTTGGCAGTTTATTTAGAGCATCAAAAATAATGTTTGAATCGGTAGGGCGAATCACGCGGTCTACTTCTTGGCCGTTCACCAAAAACACCAAAGTAGGCCATAGTTTGACCTTGAACGACCGCCCCAGCGGGCGCCCTGCCCCGTCCTCAATGCGAAGAACCTGAATGTCTGGGAAGTGTGCAAACGCCTCGGTAATCAATGGCGCTGCGGCTTGACAATGGCCGCACCAGTTCACCCCAAATTGCATAACAGTGGCGCCTGTTAAAGCGTCAAGCGATTCGCGTGTCAGAGCGTTCGGGGTGTAAAGCGGGTTCAAAGTCATGGGAGATTGCGCAAAAAAACTTACTGGCTCAGCATTTCAGTCACCAGCATCTTTCCATCCTCACGCACCACCTTGAATTTAACTTTATCACCGACTTTAAAGTTTTCGAGAACTCCAGGGTCTTTCAATGTAAAAACCATAGTCATCGGTGGCATTTCGAGCTCCTTTATTTCTCCGTGTTTGATCGTGATCTTGCGGGCCTCTTTGTCTATCTTACGAACCTCGCCGAGGGCCATGTCTGCCGCAGATTGCGCAAAGACAGGAATACAGGCCATGGTTGATAAACCAAAAGCAATTGCAATAAAAATGGATTTAAGGTGGGTCATGACTACATTCTTTAACGGTAACTTTGGTAAACGCTGGTCGATTGATCCTGCAAGACCAACAACACGTCATAAGGATCTTTGCGTCCTTTGTAGATGGCTCCATCCATTCCCGGTGAACCAACTGGCATACCAGGAACAGCCAGCCCGATAGCTTTAGGCCTTTCGCGCAAGATACGCTTCATCTCTTTGGCAGGGACGTGTCCCTCAAAGGCATAGCCACCCACTTTGGCAGTGTGGCAAGAACCCAGACTTGCGGGAATACCCAAAGCGGAGCGTGCCGCATTGTTTCCAGTCTCGTTGACCTTAACGTCGAACCCAGATTTCACCAAATGTTCAACCCAGTCTTTACAACATCCACAATCTGGGTCTTTCCACACCTCAACCAGAGGGCGGACTTTAGCAAATACGCTGTCACCAACAACAAGCGGTGTGCCAGCTACAAATACCGGAAGGATTTTGAGAAACAATCGTTTTTGCATAGAAGCCTTTACTAGAACACCGCTGTTACTTAGAAGCCACTACAGCAACTTTTCCAACCATTCCGGCCTGGTAGTGGCCAGCGATCAGGCAGGCATAGTCAAAAGTGCCTGGCTTATTAAAGGTCCAGATGATCTCGCCTGTCTTGCCAGGGCCGACATGGGCCATGTAGGGCTCGTCGTGCTCCATACCGGGAAACTTCACCATCATTGCGGCGTGTTCGTCCAAGTCTTTCTTGGTACCGAGCACCATTTCGTGCATGACCTTCCCACCGTTCTTGATCACGAACTTGATGGTTTCACCTTGCTTGACTTCCAGCTTCTCAGGGCTGAACCGCATTTTGTCAGTCATGGTGAAAGTCACTGTCCGGTTGACGGCTTTGGCGTCGCCAGCGATGCCCCATTCTTTTTGTTCCTTGATGACCGGCCCAGTTTTTTTTGCATGGGTTTGCTCGTTATGGGCCAAGGCGAAAGTGCTCACGCTGATGATGAGAGAAGCGAAGACTGCAGAGTTGAATTTTTTCATAATTTTCCTTAAGTAATATCGATGCAAAATTAATGTTTCATAGGGCCCATGGGCTTGCGCACCTGGACTTCAATGTCTTTGGCTGGCATGTTTTGCGAGCGCATGGAGCTGCCACCCTCCGCTGCAAACCGAGCAGGATTAGGCAAGGCCCCCGTCCACTCATAAGCCACCGTGCCGGCGGGGTGCTTGTACCAACCCGGATCTTTGTAATCGCCCGCTTTTTGGTCCTTGCGTACCTTGACCATGGAGAACATTCCGCCCATCTCGACCGAGCCAAACGGGCCAGCACCCGTCATCATCGGAGCGGTGTTGTCGGGAATGGGCATCTCCATCTCAGCCATGTCTGCCATACCGCGCTCCCCCATCACCATGTAATCAGGGATCAGATTGGAGATTTTCTTCGCTATCCCACGGTGATCGACACCGATCAGGGTCGGAACGTCATGCCCCATCGCGTTCATGGTGTGGTGGCTCTTATGGCAATGGAATGCCCAGTCGCCCTCTTCGTCGGCCAGGAACTCGATTTGCCGCATCTGGCCCACGGCGACATCGGTGGTGACTTCGTACCAGCGGGCGCTCTTTGGCGTCGGGCCACCGTCGGTACCAGTAACCTGGAACTCATGCCCATGCAAATGGATGGGGTGATTGGTCATCGTCAAGTTACCCACCCGGATCCGTACTTTGTCGTTTTTGCGAACCACCAGCGGATCAATACCGGGGAAGATACGGCTGTTCCAGCTCCACAGGTTGAAATCCAGCATGGTCATGATCTTGGGCGTATAAGCACCCGGATCAATATCGTAAGCACTGAGTAAAAACACGAAGTCCCTGTCTACCTCATCAATCAGTGGGTGCTTGGCCTTGGGATGGGTGATCCAAAATCCCATCATTCCCATGGCCATTTGCGTCATTTCATCCGCATGCGGGTGGTACATGAACGTACCCGGCCGTCTGGCCACAAACTCATACACAAACGTTTTACCCACAGGAATAGCCGGCTGGTTCAGCCCAGACACGCCATCCATTCCGTTAGGAAGGCGCTGTCCGTGCCAATGGATACTGGTGTGTTCAGGCAGCTTGTTGGTAACGAAGATGCGAACACGGTCACCTTCAACCACTTCGATGGTTGGGCCGGGCGACTGCCCGTTATAGCCCCAAAGATGGGCCTTGAACCCGGGTGCCATCTCGCGCACTACCGGCTCAGCTACCAGGTGAAACTCCTTGACTCCATTGTTCATGCGCCAAGGCAGCGCCCAGCCATTGAGCGTGACGACTGGGTTGTACGGACGTCCGGTGTTGGGAACCAAGGGCGCCATGGTATCGGGGCTTTTTTGGAAAACAGGTTCAGGCAAAGCAGCCATGGCTACACGGCTGACAGCTGCTGCGGCAACAGCCCCGCCCGCAATACCTGCGAATTTGAAAAATTGACGGCGAGAATTCATAGAGTTAACTTTCGATCAAAAAATATCGAGGTTTCAATGTCCTGCATCGCTGGCACCGCCACCGCTTGCACCTATTGACCCCACTGTGGTGAGTGTGGGCTTGCCCATCTGAGACGCCTTCAATGCGGCATCAGCCAGCCAAAACTGCTGCTCTGCCGAAATAGCCGCCATCACGCTGTAAATTTGGTCCTTGCTATCTGCCAGCAGTTCAAAAACACCAATGATCATTCCGTTGTATCGAAGGACGTTTTCTTCAGAAATCGTCTTGCGCAAAGGAACGACCTCATCGCGGTAATGTCGGGCGATGTCGTGTGCAGTTCGGTAAGCGGAATAGCTTTCGCGCAGGTTGGAGCCTGCAGACCGAACTGTGGCTTCTAAGCGATTCGCAAGCGCTAGCGTCTGGGCGTTCATCGCATCGCGTTGCAAACCACCAAAGTCAAAGATAGGCAACTTCATGCTGATCTCATAACCCTGTCGGGGGTTTTCAGTGCGATGGGTGTTGTCAATAACAGTGTCACTCCGAATGCCGAGCTCGATGTCGGTCACACTGGTCAACAGGGTGAGACCTTGCGCTTTGGCAGCAGACTCCAGCGCAGACTGTGCGAGCTTGATATCGAGACGACCGGCGTTGGCAGCCTTGCTCACGTCTTCTGGGCTACTTGGAGTTTTGGGTAGATCAGGCAAACGGTCTGGCAATCTGAGCTGTTTGGATTGCGTCTCAGTGAGACCCAAAGCCCGGTTGAGTGCCTCACGGCTTGCAGTGGCATCGTGCTGCGCTAAAGCCATTTGGGTCGCGGCATCGGCATAAAACGCCTGCTGCCTTGCCCGCTGCAACTTGGTAAAGTTGCCCACAGCTTGCATCCGCCGTGCCAGATCAGCACTGACTTCAGCCGCGGCATTGACCTGCTGCGCATAGATTAGATTTTGTTTGGCCGCCACTGCTTTAACCCAAGCTTGGCGAACTAGTGTGACCTGATCCACCACTTCCGCAGTCAGCTGGATTTGTGCGCGGGCCATTCCCCGCTCTGCCATCCCAAATCTTTGAGGGAGTGTCATTAAATCCAGCAGACCAAATGTCAATCGCCGGCCTATCTCCACTTCGTCTAGGAATGTTGAACGCTCAAAAGTGAATGTAGGGTTAAGAATACGGCCTGTTTGCGCCGCATTGGCCGCTTCAGCCCAGCTTTGGGCCAACATGGCTTGTAGCGATGGACTGTTGACCAAAGCCAATTGAACCGCATCGCTTTGGCTTAAGGGTTGCGCAAGGAACTGTGCGGCCTTTTTTTCCTGTGCAGTGCGTTGCTCCTGGCTTTGCGCAAGCTCTAACTTCCCGTTGGTAAAGTCAGCCGTGTCTTGATTAGCCTTGGCAAGTGATTGGTCAAAATTAAGACTCGCACAGCCGGACAGGGCGAGCATGGCGATGATGCCAAAAAGTGTTCTGGTACGGTTGAGATTCAAACGCCTTTTCATTTATTTTCTCCAGCGATTGGCTTGGCTTGAGGTACATCCAATTGCGGCTGCTGCACCTCTTTGGCGTAATTGCGCCAACCGCCAATCTTTCCTACCGTATCGTTGGCGTCTCGCCAAGAAATGATGGGTTGATCTGCATAACTCTGGTAGGTTGAAAATGCAGATTGGTATTCAAGAAAAACAAACTCCTCAGATTTAGCTTTGGATGGCAAGGGATCTGAAGGGAGGATGGCTTGCGAGAAAGCGTTCGGCATGGCAAAAGCACACAAAGCCAAAAAGCCAGGCAATCGGAAAAGATAAAACATAAAGTCCTCACGTTAGTTCGTTAAAAATATCCGAGGCAAGCCCGGATGCAACGAAGCGCTAACGGCGCGGGAAACGATCCGCGCCCTAAGCGCGGATGACCCTGGGCGGACGTTCTAAGCCAGTGACTGGCGGAGATGTCAAAAAGAAAACAGGCTGCACAAAGTCGGCAGAAGCCCATTCAAAGTCATAAAGAGAGACATTGGAAGAACCCAAAGCTAAGCCAACGCAACACGGCCCACAACCGCTGCACTGAGATGGTGAAACGTCACTTACCTGGACTGAATCGCCTTGGTTAGGTATGGATTCATCTTTAGATGCATGGTCATGGTCATGAACATGCTTCTGGACTTGGACACTGGATTGGGCTGGAGATTGACCTGAGTGACAAAAACCCAAGACTGTTCCTGCGAACCCTTGTGCTGGGATCGCAAACACCATGATGCAAACAAAAAAATACTTGTGGAAAAAAGTTTTCACGGCTGAATTAAACCACGATTGCGTTACCGTCATTCACGGATAGTAATGACCCCATATCAAGTTGGGTAATAAGGATGAGTGCGCAGTATCAAAGGATTTAAGTAGATGAACTGAGATCTTGAACGGCTTGGAAATGGGTCAAATAAACCTTGCCACTGAGATCACGAAGAAAGTGCGTGTGTTTGAGTCTGTCCATCACCGGGCCTTTGACTTCAGACAGATGAAGCAATATTCCTGAAGCGCGCAGCCTGCTGTCTATCGCTTCTAGGCTCTCCAGGGCGCTGGCATCAATACTGTTGATCGCGGAACATTGAAGCACTACATGGGCCAACTGGGGGTGGCTCGCGACAGATTCATTCACATGGTCTTCAAGCGCTCTGGAGTTTGCAAAATAAAGACTCTCATCGACCCGCAAACCCAACACTGTCGGCTGGGTTCCCACTTCATGGCGCATGATGTTGCGAAAATGTTCTGTACCAGGTACCAAACCCACCTCGGCAATATGTGGGCGACTGGTTCTGTAGAGGTAAAGTGCCAAAGAAACACCCACCCCCGTGACCAGTCCCAATTCCACTCCCGAGGTCAAGGTCACCAACAGGGTTGCCAATACGGCAACAAAATCGGCCTTGGAGTAGCCCCACGTTCTTTTAAAAATACGGAAGTCCACCAATGAGAGAACCGCCACCACAATGGTGGCTGCCAGCGTGGCTTGGGGCAAGAAGTACAAAGCGGGCGTGAGGAAAAGCGACGCCAAGGTGATCCCCAGCGCCGTAAAAATACCTGCAGCAGGCGTTTTTGCGCCAGCGTCAAAGTTCACCACCGATCGGGCAAAGCCACCCGTCACAGGAAAGCCGCCCGTGAGAGCTGCCGACACATTACTCGCGCCCAAAGCGACTAATTCTTGGTTAGGGGCAATGCGCTGGCGTCGTTTGGCCGCCAAGGTTTGCCCCACCGAAACCGATTCCACAAAACCCACCACGCTGATAAGCAGCGCGGGAACAGCTAACGTTTTCCAAAGCGCCATATCCCATAAAGGCAATGTGAGGGGCGGCAAACCTTGGGGGACGGCTCCAACAATTTTTACGCCCTGCAACTGCCATTGGAAAGCCCAGGTTAAATAGCTTGTCACAACAATCGCTGCAACCGGCCCTGTTTTGGCCAACACATCGGCCGATCTCGATTGAAATCCCAGGCGCATTAAAAGTGGCTTCAAACCTTTGCGAACCCAGAACAAAAACCCGGTAGAGCCCACACCCATGGCGAGAGTTAATAAATGAACATGGGGGATTTGTTGCGCCAATGACGCCACCAAATCAATGAAGTTATGCCCCTGCACGTCGACGCCCATAAGGGTCTTGATCTGGCTTGCCGCAATCAGCAAACCTGACGCAGAGATGAAACCGGAGATCACGGGATGGCTCAAAAAATGGGCTAAAAACCCCAAACGTAAAAATCCCATCAAAAGCAAAATGACCCCGGACATGAATGCCAAGGTGATGGCAAAAGCCCCATACGCTGGCGTCCCAATGGCAGCGTGCTCGCCAATCGCGGCGGCCGTCATGAGTGAAACAACCGCCACAGGCCCCACCGCTAATACCCGGCTGGTACCGAAAATGGCATACAAGACCAAGGGCGCCACGCTCGCATACAAACCGACTTCCGGCGGCAAACCAGCTAAGAGCGCGTACGCCAAACTCTGCGGAATCAACATGACGGTCACGATCAACGCCGCCACCAAATCGCTAACCAAAGTTTCGCGGTCGTAGCGCCTGCCCCACTCCAACATAGGAATGGAGGGGAGAAACTTCTTCAAATTGTGGTGATGAAACATCAGCCCAGCATTGCCAGTTGTGATGCGGTGCTAAGCGACCTATTTCCCATGCAATGTACTAGCCTAACTATTTCGCGGGTGATTGGAGCGTCGGTCAAAGTATTCAAACAAGGCCATTCCGCCTACCATGAAGCCAACGAAAACAGCGGCTTTGGTGTGCCCTGCCGCCATGGAGACCAGCGCAGGCCCTGGACAAAAGCCAGCCAAACCCCAACCCGCACCAAACAAAACAGCGCCAATCACCAAAGGGCGATCCACCTTGCTAGCGGTTGGAAAATGCAATGGACCACCTAAAAAAGTCATGTCTCTCTTTTTAGCTAATGCAAAAGCAAACACCCCCACAACACTCGCCCCGCCCATCACCAAGGCCAAAGAGGGATCCCAAGGCCCTAAGAGATCTAAAAACCCAAGCACTTTGCTGGGGTCGGTCATGCCTGAAAGAATCAGGCCCACGCCAAACAACAGACCCACGAAAAATTCACTGATTCGGTGTTGCATCAAGCTCTCCTTTACTGCACGTGGCGCAGCACGTACACCACTAAAAAGCCAAAGGCCATGAAAGTCAATGTCGACACCAAGGAGCGCAGCGACAAGCGCGACAAGCCACACACCCCATGGCCACTCGTACAACCCGAGCCGTAGCGCGTTCCAAAACCAACCAGCAAACCCGCAATGGCAATAGCGCCATAACCTGCCTCGATGCGAGGGGCTTCAATGAAGCCAGTTGGCAAAACCAAGGACAACACGAGTGGAGCAGCAGCCATGCCCAACAAAAAAGTAAGCCGCCAAGCCACTTCGCCTGGCTGGATTCGCAGTAAACCGCCCAAAATTCCACTGATTCCTAAGATGCGGCCATTCATCAATATGAACATCGCCGAGGCAAGCCCTAAAATCAAACCGCCGGCCAAAGACGACCAAGGCGTAAAGTGAATCCAATCAATCGCCATTCTTTTTTGCTCCTTGTTTAGCCAAACTGTACGTATGAGAACACGACTATCATTCATTGTATGACCCACACACCCTCAAAGCCCGCTGTCTACGGCATCTTTGACAAAGCCACATGGACCGTTACCTATGTCGTTCATCTTGGGCCTGGTAGCGCCTGCGTTGTGATTGACTCAGTTTTAGATTACGACCAAAAGTCAGGCCGAACCAAAACGACATCGGCAGACAAAGTCATTGAATACATCAAGGCCTACAAGCTCAAATTAGAGTGGATTCTTGAAACCCACGCCCATGCGGACCATATCAGCGCAGCACCCTACTTGAAAAAAAATTTGGGTGGAAAAATAGCCATTGGCGAGCACATCACCGAAGTTCAAAAGGTTTTCCAAGGCATTTTTAACTTGGAGCCAGCGTTCAAGGCGGATGGTTCGCAGTTTGACCATCTGCTTTCAAGCGATGAGATATTTTCGGCGGGAGATCTAGTTGGCAAAGCGTTGTTCGTTCCCGGACATACGCCTGCCTGTATGGCTTACCAGTTCGGTGACGCCGTATTCGTTGGTGACACCCTGTTCATGCCCGATGTGGGAACTGCACGGTGCGACTTTCCTGGCGGTGACGCACGAACGCTGTACGCATCAACCCGAAAAATTTTGAGCTTGCCGCCTGAAACACGCCTGTTCATGTGCCACGACTACCCGCCAAACGATAGGCCCATCGCCTTTGAAACCACAGTGGCTGAACAAAAAGCCAATAACATCCATGTGCATGATGGCATTTCAGAGGCGCAATTCGTTGAGATGCGCACCCAACGCGATGCCGGATTAGACATGCCCGCGCTGATACTTCCTGCCGTTCAGATCAATATTCGCGCCGGCGAGATGCCCCCCCAAGAATCCAACGGCACGGCGTACCTCAAGATTCCAATCAACGCCCTTTAAAGACTTAAGGCCCCAGTAAACGGCCTGTGAAAAGCAGCCTCGCAGTTCTCACTGTCAAAAACAAAGTGACGGCGGATGAAATACCCACCGCAACCAGCGCCACCTCCACGGGCCATCCTCCGGTGTGCACCGAATGCACCACAGCTCCAGCTAAAGCCGCAATTGGAAATGAAAATGACCAGAACCCTGCGCTAAAAGGCGTTTCTGTCCAATAGCGCCAACGTGTCATAACGGCTAACACGGGGCCACTCGCAACTCCTAAAATCACCATCATGGCGTCAGGTGGTAAGTGGGGCCAAAGCGTAACTGCCGACAAAGCACCCACTGCTGCGGGTGCCATTTCCAATCCCAAGGTAGGGCGCAATGCCAGCGGCAAAGGCCCCGAGAAAAGTCGGTGAAGAATACGGATCTCTAACAAGGCCCATGCGCCCACGCCCATCCCAAAAAGTAAAGCTGCCCAACCGTGCAAGCCAAAAGACTCCAGCGCGATTGCACCTACAAAACCGCCAGGAACAATCGGCAAATACAAAGCTGGCGTAATAAATTCCGTGAGAGTTTTCCCCATTGAAATGTCTGCGACCACGTGCCAAGCCATCACGGCTTTCAAACAAAGTACGCCGATAGCCATTGGAAAAAGCCACCCGGAAAGCGATGGCCAACGCATGTTCAGCAAAGCCAGGGCAAGCATCAGTGACACAGGAATCAACGCCATCAAAGCGCCTTGAACCGGATGAGACCACTCTTGTTGAACCGCCTGTGGATACAAGGCCCATTTAGCAAGCCATAAGCACAATAAAAGTGCCAGTAAAGCCAAAGCAACAAAGAACAACCCATCGGCAATGGGTGCAGATACCTCCCAATTTGCAAAACCCAGTCGTCCCCACGCGCCCGACAAGCCCATGAGCCCAAGAGGAATTCCAAAAAGAGATGCTTGAATACGAACCAGTGTAGGACGCGCTGTTTTCATTTCGCTTGCGTTCATGGAGTTTCCGATTTGATTTCAAGAAAGTCATGCGCTGCTGCAACCGTCGATGCTGGGTCTTCTTCATGCCCCACATGCCCAAGCTTATCGAACATTACTAGGCGACTCTTGGCAATGTCACGATGAAACCGCTGCGCATTGTCTGGCGGTATGAGGCGGTCTTGGCCTCCCCAAATAATCAACGTGGGTTGCTTGATACCTTTGATTTGCGACTCAAACTCACCAGGCTGGTTTTGTGAAAAACGTGCAGCCAAGGCCTGCCGATTGCCTGCGCGCAGCGCAAGCTCGTAGTAGCGATCAACCAATTCGGCGTTGATCTTGGACGGATCAGCGTAAACATTTCGCAAACTTGATTCGATAACGGAGCGCGGGAGAACGTGGCCCATCAAACCACTAAGCATGGGGATTTGTGCGATTTTGAACCCAAGCGGCACCGAAGTAGCCATTGTGGAATAACCAGCCGCATCCACCAGTACCAACTTACTAACCCGCTCCGGATAGTCCACCGCAGTCTTCCAAGCAACATAGCCACCCAAGGAATTACCCACCAGCACCGCACGCTTTACTTGCAAAGCGTCCATCAGCGATGCTACAAAGTGTGAATACACCTGCATTCGGTAGTCGCCATCTACTGTTGGCCCTGTCAGACCAAAACCAGGCAAATCCACGCGAATGACCCTGTGTTTTGCTTTGAGCGCTTGGGTCCAACCATCCCAGGTGTGCAGGCTAGACGAAGTGCCGTGTAACAAAATCAGAGGCTCTGGGTCGTCGCGCAGCCCTTCGTCTCGAAAGTGCGCCTTCACCCCATCAATCAATACAAACTGGGAAGGCGGCGGCGCCCAGCGAGGCGACAAATCTTCGGCCGATCGATCAGGGGCCCAAATTAAAGCCAGTCCCCCGAGAGCAAGTACAAGCAACACCAACAGTACCAGGCCGAAAACTTTGCTTTTTGTCATGGGTTCATCTCGAAGTGAATAACCAGTTTAGCGAGTCTTCCTTTTGCAGTGGCGTATCT
>JAIPDD010000116.1 GCA_021737875.1 Sulfuritalea sp. | reverse complement strand
TCGATCCGCAAAAACTCTTGCGCGATATGTTCAACAGCGCCGTGTTTCTGAAAAATCACGCCCGCTCTAACGGCCGCCTAGGCGCAGTGGGATTTTGCTGGGGTGGCGGGGTGGTGAATTACCTAGCCGCAGAGATGGGCGCAGACTTGCGTGCTGGGGCTCCTTACTACGGCGCAGGGGTGGACGCTGCCAAGGTGCCACAGATCAAGGCCGAGCTTGTAATTCACTTTGCTGCGAATGATCCTCGGATCAACGCTACATGGCCCGCGTATGAAACGGCGCTGAAAACCCAAGGGATTCGCCATACCTCTTATAACTACGCCGCAACCCAACACGGGTTTCATAACAATTCCACGCCGCGCTACAACGCAGAAGCGGCGGAGTTATCGTGGACACGCACCCTAGACTTGTTTAGGCAAACGCTGTCAACGTGAGCACAAGGCGTGATTCCTTGATGTAGATCATCATGGAATACGGGGTAATGGCTAGACTTTGTCGGGTCTATGTCATTCCTATCCTTGCTTCTTTTGATTGCAGCTGCCATCCTGCTTCAAATCTTCGTATATGTATCCATTGAATTTTGGCGCCTTTGGCAAACGTACGAAGCTCTGCGAAATGGATCCATAAGTTCTGAAATTGTCTTGAACCCTGAGGCTTCGTTGAAGGTGACGCAGCTTGCGCCATCTGCATGGATCGGAAACCGCACCTTTACCGTTGAACGCAAAGAACATGAAGACGCGCTGGCGCAAGTCTGTTCGTTTTACCTCGTACCCGAAGACCACAAGCCTCTTCCACCCTTTTTTCCGGGCCAATTCCTCACATTCCAACTTGAAGGAATGAGCGCCATTAAAGGAGCAAAACCCGTCATTCGGTGCTACTCACTATCGGACGCACCCCATTTGAATCGTTACCGTATATCGGTGAAACGCGCCCCTGCCCCCCTTGGAAAAGAAGTATCTCCAGGCCTTGCATCAAACTACTTGCACGACGTGGTTGAAGTGGGGAGTTCGCTTCAAGTGCGTGCACCCGCAGGACATTTTTTCTTAGACAGAAGCGAGGGCCCTGTGGTTTTGATTGGCGGCGGTATCGGAATCACGCCAATGTTGAGTATGTTGAATTGGAGTTTGTCATCACAAAATAACCGAGAAATTTGGTTGTTTTATGGTGTCAGAAATCCTTCTGAGTTGGTGATGCTGCAACACCTAGAGACCTTGGCTACAGCACATCCAAATTTTCATGTTCACATCTGTCTGAGTGATTTGAATTCAGAGGGGTTCATTGGCCCTCGTTCTCAATGGATTCAATACCACCAGGGGCAGGTCGATATTGGCTTGCTACGCAGTTTGTTGCCACTCAAGCCCTACCACTATTACGTTTGCGGACCGACCCCCATGCTTCAAAGTCTGGTGCCAGCATTGGAAGACTGGGGCGTGGCGGATAGCCGAATTCACTTTGAATCATTTGGCCCAGCCTCGGTTTCTCGCAAGAATCATGCAATGGCGACGCAAGGCGCAGCCCAAACAAAGCACGATAGTCAACCTGTGGTGGTGACTTTTGCCAATTCAGGAAAAAAAGCCGATTGGGAGCCTGGCATGGGCTCTTTGCTGGAGCTTGCTGAATCGCTTGGCATAGCGATTGACTCTGGTTGTCGCAGTGGAAGTTGTGGGACCTGCCAGACCATCATCCGCAGCGGCGCGGTGGCCTACAGCACGGCTCCAATCATCGACCCCGAAGCCGGAAGCTGCCTTCTATGTGTTGCCACCCCTCAAACCTCGGTCACGTTGGAGTTGTAAATGAAAAATTCGTTGTGGCGCGATCATGTCTTGCCATTCACTTTGATGCTTGGACTTTTAGCAGTGGCCACATTGGCTGGAGATTATGTTTTGCATCGTTTGGATCTCGTCTGGGTCGGCCGCTACCTTGGCATTGCAGGTGTCTTGCTCATCATCGGTTCACTTTACTACTCGGCGCGTAAACGCAAGTGGGTCAGCAAAGGTGATCCTAAAACCCTTTTGAAATTTCATGAGTTTGGTACGTGGTTAGGTTCATGGATGGTTTTGGTGCACGCCGGGGTTCACTTCAATGCCATCCTTCCGTGGTTGGCTACCGTGGCCATGGGGGTGAACGTGGTCAGCGGCCTGGTGGGCAAGATGCTACTGAACCGGTCGCGGCAACATGTGCAAGGCGAAAGGAATAAATTTCAGCTGCATGGTTTTTCAAAAACCGAAGTTGAAAAGGCGGTTTTTTGGGACGCAGTAGCGCTTGGCGCGATGACACAGTGGCGCAAGGTGCATATTCCGATCTTCATCGTATTTTCGGTTTTGGCCCTAGGCCATATCGTCGGCACTTTTTTATTTTGGGGGTGGGTATGAGCCGGACACTCAAAATAGTTCTAGCCATTAACTTGCTAAGCCTTCTTTTCCTGACGTTTGCCTATCCGCATTTGATGGTGAGTCCCGGGAAGCTCATTCCTGGACACAAACAACTCGCAACCGATTGTTTTGCCTGCCACGGCGCGTTCACCGGGGCGGCTTCCCCAAAATGTCTCGCTTGCCACAAACCAGCGGATATTGGTCGTTTGAAGACCACCGGCGTTCCGGTAGAAAAGCCACTTACATCGACCCCGTTTCATCAGGAACTCATCAGCCAAGACTGCGTGGCGTGCCATAGCGACCATGCGGGAGTGAAGCGCTTGCACTTGCAAGGTAATTTTGACCACTCCTTATTAAAGAAAGAAAAAAACAGTCAGTGTCAGGCCTGTCATAAATCACCTACTGATTCGCTACATAAGCAAATCACAGGGAATTGTGCGCAATGCCACACGCAAAAAAAATGGACTCCAGCGACCTTTTCTCATGACAAATATTTTGTACTAGACCGAGATCACACGGCCAGTTGCGTCACCTGCCATGTATTGAATGACTACAAGCGGTACACCTGTTATGGATGCCATGAACACACGCCTGCCAATATTAGGCGCGAACACCTTGAAGAAGGCATTCGGAAGTTTGAAAACTGTGTTGAGTGCCACCGCAGTAGCGATGAAGACGATATCAAAGGGGGCAGAGAGGGTGGCAGTCGTGAGGATGACTGAGGATTCCATGTATGCATTCATTGATTTAGATCAAGAAAATACATCAGTCAAGATGCCAAGCGAAGAGTAAGCTTCTTCTCAGTACTTAGGCAAGATAAACAACGTAAAGGCAACCATGGCGAATAGAAAAATGAATGCTTCAAAGACCCTTGTTGTACTTTGCGGATTGCTTTTTTCGGCCCATAGCATGGGTCAAACGGTGGACATCGCGGCGGCAGAGGCGCTTGCGAAAAAAAGTAACTGCAGCAAATGCCACTCCATCGATAAGAAAAAAGATGGCCCATCCTTTAAGGAGACAGCTGCAAAGTACAAAGGCAAAACTGACGCAGAAGCCAAACTTATAAAACACATCACCAGTGGGCCGACCATCAAAATCGATGGCATTGAGGAGCAGCATCAAATGGTGAAAACAAAAGATGAAGCAGAAATAAAAAATCTCGTTCGTTACATACTTTCCCGGTAGCAAAATAAATATTGACCATGACTGATTCAGTAAAAAACAAAAGACCGAAATGGTTTTTGATTCTTATCTTTTCTATGGTGGGTTTGGTATTTTCAGGGCTATTGATGGTTGGTGGTGCTGCAGCATTGGCGTGGACAAATACGGAAGAGTTTTGTATTGGTTGCCATGAAATGAAAAACAATGTATATGCCGAATACAAAGGAACCATCCATGACCAAAACAGGACCGGCGTTCGAGCTATTTGTCCTGATTGTCACGTTCCGCGTCAACCGGGCCCCATGATCATGAGAAAAATTCAGGCGAGTATGGAGCTCTACGGTCACTTCATTTCCAAATCCATTGCTACCCCAGAAAAGTTTGCAGCGAAACGCCATGAGTTGGCAACGCATGTATGGAAACGGATGAAAGAAACCGACTCCTT
Source organism: Sulfuritalea sp. (assembly GCA_021737875.1). Lineage (GTDB taxonomy): Bacteria > Pseudomonadota > Gammaproteobacteria > Burkholderiales > Burkholderiaceae_C > Allorhodoferax. The sequence goes on along the minus strand of JAIPDD010000116.1, from coordinate 2,972 downwards.
GGAGTGTCGTAACTGCCATAACGAAGCAAAAATAAGCCATGAATTGCAGTCTGCAAAGGCCCAAGCCAGACACGCGAAAGCCAAAGTCGACAACTTAACGTGCATTGACTGCCATTTTGGAATTGCCCACAAAGAACCCGATGGCCCTGGACCGCGCGAGTTCGACTTCGGCAAAAAATAGAAATTGCAAGCTCTTTTATTAAAAGGAAATCGTATGAAAAACAAGTGGAATTCGAAATGGATAGCCGTGGCACTTCCTGCCTTACTGGTAGCAGGTTCTGCGGTTTCTCAAACCTACCGCGTCAACGTTCAGCCGTTTATCAAAGCCCAGTGTGCCGAATGCCACGGGGCTGAGTCGCCTTCACTGGCCGAATTCAATTTAGACCAAGAAAAATTCAAAAAGGAAAAGCAAGGACCTCGTACCGATACCTACGAAAACTTGCTGCAAATTATTGCTTACCCAGACTCAGGCGCGTTTATGCGTCGAGTGGACGATGGAACCAATACAAGCGATAAAAAACCGGGAAATATGTACAAGTACTTGGGAGAAACCGAAGCAGAGCGAAAGACGAATCTCATGATGCTCAAAGCCTGGCTTGGCGAAGGCGCATGGAATTTGAATCGATGGGCTGCGCGGGGTGATGTTCCAGCTATCACCAAAGAGCAGCTGGACAAAATCAAAGTGAAATATTGAGTTACAGCTTAAGCATTGGTTTTATGGCTTAAACGCTGAAGTTACACGCCCATTGCCCAAGAGTTTGATGTAAATCAAGCCAAGGTTTGGGTATGTCCGGACAATGGACGTTGTGAAACCACCAACGTCTTTTCGATCCCCATGCTTCTTGTCACACGCTTGAAATGTGTTCGTGGCGATCGTCCTTTGTTTTCCGATGTGAACCTGTCACTCGCAAAGGGGGCGTGGATCCATGTCAAAGGCGACAACGGCGTGGGAAAAACCAGCCTGCTCCGACTTATAGCGGGTTTGTCGCAACCTGCTGCAGGCGAGATTTTTTGGCAGGGTGAAAACATACAAAGCGATGCGCAGACTTACCGTCGCGATCTGTTTTTTTTGGGGCACCAAGACGCCCTCAAAGACGATTTAAGCCCCTTAGAAAACCTAGAATTTTCTAGCGCAATCAACAGTATGTTCTTGAATCCAAAGAGAGCGCGAGCGGCCTTGCATCGCTCTGGGCTTCAAGGGCGGGAACATCTGCCAGTGCGAACCTTCTCAGCCGGACAGAAGCGCCGCGTGATGTTGGCCCGGCTGGCTGTGAGTGAGGCGAAATTGTGGATTTTGGATGAGCCCTTTACAGCCTTAGATGTCGGGGCGGCGCAGATATTGGAATCCTTGATCGCAGAGCATGTCAGTCATGGTGGAGCGGCCATTGTCACCAGCCACCAAGCCATGCAAATTCCAAGCGGTCAGGTCTTGCAGTTATGAACGCCATGTGGGCCGTGATCCGCCGTGATCTTTTGTTGGTGATGCGCCGAAAGAGCGAAGTCTTTACCGTGCTTTTCTTCTTTGTGGTGGTGACCAGTTTGTTCCCCTTAGGGCTTGGCTCTGAGCTGGATTTGTTAAGAAAAATAGCCCCTGGCGTGCTTTGGGTGGCGGCGCTCTTGGCCTCCATGCTGGGGTTGCAAAAAATGTTTGCGACCGACTATGCCGATGGGTCTTTAGAGCAATTGGCGATTTCCCCAACGCCTTTGGTGTACTTGGTTGCCGGAAAAATAGGCGCCCACTGGTTGGTATGCGGTCTGCCCTTGGTGTTGCTTGCGCCGGTGATTGGAATTCAGTTTGACCTAGACGGCGGTGCCTTAGACATGCTGATGCTGTCCTTGTTGTTAGGAACGCCTTTGTTGTCATGCATAGGGGCCATTGGGGCGGCGCTCACGCTGGGTGTTCGTGGTGGCGGGGTTTTATTGAGCCTGCTCGTCTTACCCCTGTACGTTCCCACCTTGATATTTGGCGCTGGAGCGGTGCAGGCCCAGATGTCAGGTGTTAGCGCTTCAGGGCATTTGTCATTGTTGGGTGCGATGCTGGTGTTAGCTTTGTTTTTTGTTCCGTGGGTGACTACGGCCTCGTTAAGGATTGCACTGGAATGAGTAAGCGCATGTTGAACTGGTTTACATATGCCAGCCCTTCCAGTTTTTACCCGCTTGCGGGCAAATGGATTCCTTGGTTTTGGACCTTGGCGGCCGCGTTCGCTGCGGCTGGACTGTGGCTGGGTTTTTTTGTGGCCCCCACCGACGCGACCCAAGGCGAGGGTTACCGCATTATTTTTATCCATGTGCCCACGTCTTGGATGTCCATGGTGATTTACGTGGTTATGGCAGCTTGGGCGGGCTTGGGTCTGGCATTGAATGCGAGGCTGTCAGCCATGATGGCCCAAGCGCTCGCGCCCACCGGCGCCTTGATGGCGTTCTTGTCTTTGTGGACCGGCGCACTATGGGGCAAACCCATGTGGGGGGCGTGGTGGGTGTGGGATGCGCGGCTCACCTCAGAGCTCATCTTGCTTTTTCTGTACATGGGCTTTATGGCTTTACAGGCCTCCATTGACGATCCGCGTCGGGCGGACAAAGCCGGTGCCGTCTTAGCACTGGTGGGTCTAGTCAATATTCCTATTATTTATTTCTCGGTCCAGTGGTGGAACACCTTGCACCAAGGGGCTTCGGTTTCCATAGGTCAATCCCCATCGATGGCGCTGACCATGCTGTGGGGCATGTTGCTCATGGCACTGGCGGTGTGGATGTATTCCATTGCAGTCGCACTGATGCGGGTGAGGGCGATTATTTTGGAGCGCGAAGCGCACAGTGACTGGGTTGGAAAATTAAACGAGGTGCAACCATGACTTGGAATTCTTTCTCCGAATTTGTAGTCATGGGCGGATATGCGCAGTATGTGTGGGGTAGTTTTGGGGCGTGTGCCTTGGGGTTTTTGTTAGAGCCTGTTTTGGTTCGGCAGCGTCAAAACC
>JAIPDD010000115.1 GCA_021737875.1 Sulfuritalea sp. | reverse complement strand
GTGCTGGGGCGGCGAATGGCAAACACAATACGCAATCCAAGCTGTGGCTTGGCTGAGATGATTGTGGTGCTGCTGGATCGGCGTTGACATCCACCAGCTGCACCATGCCCGCGGCACTGCACACCAACGCGGTGCTGTGTGTTTGAACCAGCGGCGAGGCCACTGCCACGCCCAGTGCAAGACACCAAACGGCCACCACGCAGCGCAAGAGCGAGCGTGCTTGGCGAAGGGATTGCAGGAGCGTCATGGCACTGATTATGGCACCAAGGCTGCTATCCTAGGGCGCTATGCAAAGCCTCTTTCACCTCGCCATCCATGTCACCGACCTTGATGTAGCCCGTGGTTTTTACGGGGGCGTCTTAGGGTGCAAGGAAGGGCGCAGCACGGACACGTGGGTGGACTTTGATTTTTTTGGCCACCAAATGTCTTTGCACCTCGGAGCGCCTTTTGCGACCACCTTGACCGGCCATGTGGGGGACACGCTGGTTCCTATGCCGCATTTTGGTTTGGTGTTGGCTTTGCCCGATTGGCAAGCCGTGGCCGAGCGCTTAAAGCGCGCCAAGGTGGCCTTTGTATTGGAGCCGCAATGCCGCTTCGCCGGACAAGCCGGTGAGCAATGGACCCTGTTTTTTACGGATCCCTTTGGCAACCCGATCGAGGTCAAAGGCTTCGCCTCACTCACCACGGTGTACGCCACATGATGAATTACACCTTCGCATCTGCGACGATTTTGCTCTTGCTCATTACCGACCCCGTAGGCAACATTCCGGTGTTTGCCAATGCGCTCAAGCATGTCGCCCCAGAACGTCGGGCGCGGGTGATTTTGCGAGAAATGCTGATTGCGTTTTTCTTGCTGCTCACGTTCATGTTTGTGGGCGAAGGCTTTTTGCGGGTGATGAACTTAAGCGAGCTGTCTTTGCAAATTGGCGGTGGCGTGATTTTGTTTTTGATTGCGCTGCGCATGGTTTTCCCTCCGCCTGCGGCCGAAGAAGCGGAAATTTTGACGGAACCTTTGATCGTCCCCTTGGCGATTCCGGCAATCGCGGGCCCCTCTGCGTTGGCCACGGTATTGCTCTTGGTGTCGCAACAACCGGAGCGGCGGTTGGAGTGGATTGCTGCGCTGTGCGTCACCATGGTCATTAGTGCTGTGGTCTTGGTCTCGGCAGAGCGCATTCAGCGCGTCGTTGGTCCGCGGCTGGTTACGGCGGTGGAGCGGCTCATGGGCTTGGTGTTGGTGTCGGTTGCCATTGAGATGATGCTGCGGGGCGCTAAGACCTTTGCCATGCAATTGATGCAAGGCGGGGCAAGTTAGAGCAAAACCAAATCAGGCGAGTGCGCACACCGTCTTAGAACTTTCCCACGAGCTGAGTGCTTGGCTTAAATCCACACCACGGCGCATCGCCGTCATTTCCGCAACAATGCTCATGGCGATTTCCGGCGGCGTGAGCGCGCCCAGATTAAGACCCACGGGGCCACGCAGCTGCGCGGCTTCTTCTTCGGAGACTTCAAACTCCAAAAGGCGTTTGCGGCGTTGGGTATTGTTGTGGCGTGAACCCAAGGCACCCACATAAAACGCGGGGGTGCGCAAGGCCTCCATTAGCGCCAGGTCATCGAGCTTGGGGTCATGCGTAACCGCCACGACCGCGCTGTTGTGGTCCAAGCGCATGGCCAGCACCAGATCGTCAGGCATCAATGACGACAGTGTCACACCGGCCATGGCATCCCACCCTTCGTGGTACTCCTCCCGCGGCTCGCATACTGTCACTTGGTAGTCCAACATGACGGCCATGCTTGCAAGGTAGCGCGAGAGCTGCCCGCCGCCAATGATGAGCAAGCGCAAGCGCGGGCCGTGCACGGTGGTGAGACTTTTGCCGTCAAACTGCAATTTGTCACCATCGGTGGCGGGCGCCATGCGCACCATGCCTGAGGCCATATCCAAACGCCGTTCTACGCGCTGGTGTTGCTCGATGGACACCAGCAATTCACGCAACTGCGACTGTGTTGACAAAGGCTCCAAGACCACTTGCACCGACCCACCACAGGGCAACCCAAAGCGGCGTACCTCTTCAGCGGTTTGTCCGTAAATGGTGGACTCAGGCATACGCAAAGCCAGTTCGCCTGCGGCCACCCGGCGAATCAAATCGTCTTCAATGCACCCGCCTGAAACCGACCCGGCCACCTGGCCGTCTTCCCGAATAATCATCAAAGAACCTGGGGGCCGTGGCGCGGAGCCCCAGGTGCGCACAACGGTTCCCAAGACCACGCGCTGTCCTTTGCTTTGCCAATCTAAGGCGGTGCGGATGACGTCAATGTCAATACTGTTCATCAAATTTCTCCTGGAAGTTCAGGGCATGACCCGTTTGGAAAATGCAGGGTTGAGCGGATGTGCGCGCCACGCCATCGCGCTCAAGGCCAAAGCTGACAGAGCGCCGAGCAAAGCAAGCGCGGCTTGCATCGCCCAGGGCCCGTGGGCGGGCGTTGCAAGTCCTACAGCGAAGAGCAACACTGGCCCGAGCAGCAGTTGCTGGGTGCGCACCGCCCAGGCCCGGGCCAAGCCACCCAAGGCCGCAGGTGCGCGCGAGCGCGTACAGTGCACCGCCCAGGCCAGCGATGGCAGCACCATCACCAACACGCCGGAGACCACGCTGTTGCCCAACAGCATGAGCGAGCCAAGCAACAACAAACCCAGGCTGGCCAAGGATTGCATCGTGGTCGACAGCCGACCTTGCCCATAGCATCCGATCAACATGGCAACAGCGCTGGGCAAGCCCGCCATCAAAAGCAGGTGTGCAAAAACCATGTCTGCAGTGGTCCAGCCCAGCGCAGAGCACCACGCATTACCCAACCACAGCGTTCCCATCATCACACCCATGGCAGACGGTGCCAGCAGGGCTTGGGATTGATCGGTGGGGCCGTGGCAGGGCGGCAGTGCAGTGGCTGTGCTTAGCTCACGCAGATACAAAACCGCTGCGCACAGGGCCAGCAAGAGACTCACCCCCATCACACTGAAAGTTTCAACAGCGGGCATACGCCAAACAGCAGCGACCAAGCCCGCGGCTGCTAAAGGATGCCAGGCAAAGGGCCCTAAGGCAAAAGTGCTGGTTTGGCTGCGGGTTTCAATCAACGCATTCCACAGGCCCCACAGCAAAGCCAGTGCCAGCAAGCTGGCGTGGGCGGTATGGGGCTGGGCCATCTGCATCGGAAGCAAGACGCCAAAAGCAGTGAGAAGGCCAAGCACACCCACCACGCGGGGCGTGCAGGCCAGGGCCAGCGAACTGCCGCGACATGCCAAGCGAACCATCCACCAAAGCGATACCGCCACCACTCCACTGGCAAGCGACCAGCCCAGGCGCATGCCTTGCTCACCCAGCCAAATCCAACCCAGCAACAAAACCGTCCAGTGCGCTACTTCCCCCGAGTGGTTGAGTACTGCGCGATGAGAACGAAGAAAGACGGGTGCGTCAGACATTGGCGTAGCCATTCAATTGGTCCGACCCGCCCGCCGCATGCACGCTCACATTGAACGACACGATCACCCGATCGCTGGTGCCGTGGTAAGGCATGGCTTGGTGTGGCAACCACGAGGGAAAGACCACCAGTTGCGCGGGCCCGGGTGCCATATCGAGATGCGCATTTTGCAAATAGGCGTTGCCAAAATCCATGGCTGCGCCGCCTAGGCGGTTGAAGTGCGGGCCGTAAAAACGGGTCACGCCGTTGGCCTCCCCCAGTACCGGGTGCGTGCTGCGCAACTCGGGCGGATCCACTTGCAAGCAATACACGCCCGACCACGAGCAGTTGCCATGCGTGTGTACATCGTGGTGGCTGCCTTGGCTGGAAATCTGAAACCAGATGCCGCGCATGGCAATTTGAAAACCCGGCTTGGCCTCAGCCCATGCGCCTTGGTTGGCCAGCACCACGGTTTGGCGCACGCTGTCAACAATGAAGCCTATTAACTGTTCCCATTCGGACAGGCGAATGCGTTGTAGCAAGTCATCTTTGCTGGCGTAAAACGCTTTGGGCGCGCCGGCATCGGAACGGGCATCGGTTGCCCGCATGGTCTGAAACACCCGAACCAAGACCGCATTGACCGCTTCAGCCTGTGCAAAGCGGTGCACGCCCACCGGCGTATGCCAAAACTGGTGCAGTGGGTCGGCTTGCAACATACCAAGACGGTGGGGCTTAGGCCGCCACCTGCAAATGCGCCGGCCATTGGAGTTGGTGGCCGGTGCGCGCGGCCAAGGCGGCGATGTCTTCCAAGGTATCGACATCGGTGCGATAGCGGCTGTTGGTGGTGGCCCAGTGCTGCACTTGATCGGGGTGGGCGGACTGCCATTGGCGGCAACCGACGTTCACATCGCCCGCCAAAATTTGCTCACGCACCTCGGCGCTGAACATCACCGGGTTGCCGGGCAAACCATCGACCGTGGGTTGCACCACCTGGGTGCCAGCGCTGCGCTTTTTGTAGGCCCCAATCAGGTCGTTGATGTCTTGTGAATTAATCAAAGGTTGATCGGCCAAGGCGACCAATGCGGCGTCGAGTTTGGTCGACAGGGCTTGCAAGCCAATGCGCAAGGAAGAAATTTGACCTGCATCGGGAACGGGGTTGCGCACCAAGGTGACCGGGAATTCTTTGACCGCCTCTTCGATGAGATCGGCGTAATGGCCTAACACCACCACCACCTCGTCCACCCCGGCGCCCGACAAAGCAATCAGCTGGCGACGGATCAAAGGCACACCGCCGAGTTGAAGCAAGCTTTTGGGCCGGTTGCCCATGCGCGAACCCGAGCCCGCAGCCAAGAGCACTGCACCGACTGCCACCCGGCTGTACAAACCACCACCGCCTTTGAGAATGCACCCCATGTTCAGCCTCCGCAGCAAGAAGATTTTGTCGTCGCTGCGGTCACTGCAACGGGGGCGACGGCCATCACCGGTTCCGCAGCGTCTTGGAGCCCACGCCCGCGGCGCACGGCAATGACGGATGCCAGCACGGAGAGTGCAATTTCTTCAGGCGTTTGTGCGCCAATGATTGCGCCAGCAGGGGCCACGATACGCGCGACCGCAGCGGGGTCTTCGCCGCTGGCGACCAAACTCTCGCGCAACACGCCGGCTTTCTTGGCGCTAGACACAAACCACACACTTTGCGCTTGCAAAGCAAGTGCGGCTTTGAGGCCTTGCAGGTCGCGACGCCCTTGCGTTGCAACCACCACAAAGGATGGGGAGGGCAAGTTGTCGCACACCTCTTTGGCGTCGTCGCTTGAGAGCACCGTAGCCGCATCAGAAAAGTCCGAAGCAATCGCTGCGTGGGCTACCACGGCCACCCGCAAGCCAACGCGTGGAGCCAAACCAACCAAGGCGCGTGCAACAGGCGAGTCGCCAACCACAGTTAAGGTGGCTGAGGGCAGGATGGGGTCAATGAACAACTCGAGTGTGCCGCCAGAGTGGCAGGCCATTCCAAATTCGAGTACATCGCCCAAATCACGCTCGGCGGATTCTTCCGAGGGTGAAATTCGAATCGTTCGTGGTTGGCCGTCTAGCAAGGCGCGGCGGGCGGTTTTGATGACGGCCGGTTGCGCGCACCCTCCACCGATCCAACCATGGATGTGTCCGTCGGCAGTGACCACGGCTTTGTCTCCGGCTTTGCCCGACGTGGGCGCTTGCGCGCGAAGCACTGTGACCAAGGCAAAGGGCTGCTGCGCACCTTGAAGTTGGGCGGCATGGCTAATCCATTCGTTGTGGTTCATTGCGGTCTCCTTGACTTGCGTCTTCAATACAAAACATGGCGTGCTGCCACCAAATCGGCCAAAGTGGCCAAGGGCACAAAGCGCTCAATGCGGCTGCGCGCGCGCTGCAAAGCACCCGCTGCGGGCACCTGGCGTGTGGGGTGAAACCAGGTGATGCGGGCACCGCGTGCACGCACTTCCTGCAGGGCTGCATCGAGCAGCTCGGGGCCGTCGGTGTCAAAACCATCGGAGAACACCCAGACGCGCGAACCGCGGTTGAGCTGGGCGCGGGCATGGTCGCGCGCGAATTCTTGCAAGCTCGCGGCAATGCGGGTTCCGCCACCAAAACCTGCGGTCACGGCGTTGACTTTTTCTTGAATCGCGGGTGTGTCGCGGTGCATATAGGGCGTGACCTCGGCCAAGCGGGTGTGAAACACAAACACGCGGGCATCGGCTTCCAAAGCAAAGGCGCGGGCCACGCGCAAAAAGAGCGCGGCGTGCGATTCCATCGAGCGGCTCACATCGGCCAAGATGAACAAGCGCGGGGGTTCGACGCGTTTGATTTTCCACGCCGGTTGCATCAGCTCGCCGCCCCAGCCCACGCTGCGGCGCAAGGTTTGGCGCAAATCGAGCCGCTGTCCGCGCGGGGCCACGCGCCAGCGCCGGGTCGCTTTGGGCTGCAATTGGGCGGTGATTTGGCGCGCCAGTTGTTGCAAGGCGCTGAGCTCTTGCGGCATCCACATCTGGCCTTCGCGCGCGTGCAGGGCTTCGGTGCGGCTGGCACCACCTTGGGCTCTGGGCGTGCCAGCGTCTTGTTCGTCGTGGCCTACCGAGGGCATATCACCTGCGGTTTGGGGCGCAGCCTGTGTGCCACTGTGAGGGTTGGGGGGTTGCTGGGCCGCATCCATCTGATCGTGCAGGTTTTGCACGCTTTGGCGCAGGTTGCGACTGGGGCGGGTCTGGCCGCTGACTTTCACGCCGCCGCGCATTTTTTCGGGATGCCAAAAGCGCTCGTACACATCGGGCCACAGCTCCCACTCGCGGTGGCTGTGGCAAGCGATTGCACGCCAGGCCGCTTGGATCGGTTTTTCTTTCAAAGGGCCCAAGTGCAGTGCCGCTTGCAGCATGGCCTGTTGCTCGGCCACACCAACGGTCAGACCATGGTCACGCAGCAAGGCCGCAAAGCCCGCCAAGCGCTCCGAGGGCGGGCAGGCGGTTGGGCTTGCGTGCGTGGCGCTCATGTGGCGACCTTGGCCTGCTCGTTGCTGTTTTCGGCGACACCCACGGTG
>JAIPDD010000011.1 GCA_021737875.1 Sulfuritalea sp. | reverse complement strand
CCACGGCGGCAGCGTGAGCTGCCACAACCGTGCCGTTGGGGGCGCGAGTTTTGTGTTGCGGCTACCTTTGACCTGAGCACCAGCTCTCAGCCATTCAACTGTGCACTGGTGCGCGAAAGTCCGGTGATTTTTAACGCCTTCACAATACAGTCACATATTTCAATTATCATTGAACTATGGAAGATAAATTCGTCATCGCCGCCCTTGCCGCATTGGCCCAGCCCCATCGGCTGCAGATTTTTCGCGCCTTGGTTGTTAAAGGCAATGAAGGCTTAACGCCTGCTTTGCTGGCGCAAGCGCTAGGCATCGCCGCCAATGCGCTTTCATTTCACTTGAAAGAGTTGATGCACGCCGATCTGATTTCTCAGGAGCGCAGTGGTCGCAACCTGATTTACCGAGCGCAGTACGACCGCATGAATGCTGTTCTGGCGTACCTGTCGCAAAACTGTTGCCAAGGAGACGCCTGCGAGGTGAGTCCTGAAGATATTTGTAAAACCTGTTGAACCTATGGAATCCACAATGACTAATGCAAAACCTTTGACTGTTCTCTTTTTATGCACGCACAATTCGGCGCGAAGCATTTTGGCTGAGGCATTGTTAAACCATCTAGGCAAAGGCAAATTCAAAGCCTTTTCAGCGGGCAGCAGCCCCAAGGACAATCAAAAACCCAATCCGATGGCCATAGCCACACTGGATAAAGCGGGAATCCCAACGGATGGTTTAAGCAGCAAAAGCTGGGATGTTTTTGCGACACCAGATGCGCCTCACATGGATTTGGTGATCACGGTGTGCGACAACGCAGCTGGCGAAGTGTGCCCCTATTGGCCAGGCCAGCCCGCCACAGCCCATTGGGGCTATGCAGATCCTTCAGAAACAGCTGGAACGGATGAGCAAAAACTAGACGCGTTCAAGCAAACGCTGCATCAAATCAAAAGGCGTCTTGAACTCTTCACCAGCCTACCTTTAACAAGCCTCAGCAAAATGGCTTTGGAAAATACGGCACGCGAACTGGCTAAAAAATGATCCATTGGAGGCGCTATTTTGCTGAGCTGGTTGGGACGGCAGCCTTGTTGTGTGCCGTGATTGGCTCGGGCATCATGGCAGAGCAATTGGCAGGTGGGAACACCGCCATTGCGCTTTTAGCCAACACGCTTGCCACCGTCTTTGCTCTCTATGTGTTGATCGAGACGATTGGGCCTATCAGTGGCGCGCATTTCAACCCCGTTGTTTCAATGGTCATGGCGTTTCGCAAAGACTTAGCGCGCCACCATTTGATTGGCTATGTGGTTGCGCAACTCATTGGCGCCGCCTTGGGCGCTTGGGCAGCCCATGCAATGTTTGAGCTTGAAATACTGCAATGGTCCGCAAAAGTCAGAACGGGCCCAGCGCAGTGGTTTGCTGAAGCAGTGGCAACAGGTGGTTTGTTATTCGTAATTTTGCGCTCCCCGGAGGGCAAGGCATCGTCTATCGTGGCTTGTTACATTGGTGCAGCTTATTGGTTCACTGCCAGTACCTCTTTTGCAAATCCAGCCGCAGCCTTCGGACGTATGCTTAGCAACACCTTTGCAGGGATCGCACCTTCTGATGTACCTGCCTTTATGGTTGCGCAGCTCATTGGTGGTGCGCTAGGATTGGCATTGCACCAGGCCTTGGCGTACAACGATAAGCACAAGCCTTAGTCTGTCTATGGTGCGCAGGTCATGGCCATTAGTCGCGAGTTTGGGAGTGACGCAAACCATCGCTTGGGCCTCTACCTATTACTTACCTGCCATTCTTGCCAATCCAATTTCTCTGACTTTAGGAATTGACGCCTCAGATTTCTATTTGGCGTTTTCGATGGCTCTTGTAGTCTCCGCTGTGTTCGGTCCTGTGTTTGGAAAGGCGATCGACTCATTGAGCGGACACAGGGTATTGCCAGCATCAAATATTTTGTTTGCAGGTGGCCTAGCCCTTCTCGGATTTGCCAATAGTGAGTTTGCGCTTTATCTTTCTTGGTTCGTGATTGGCGTGGGCATGGCAGGCGGGCTGTATGAGTCAGCGTTTTCAACTTTGGTTCGAATTTACGGACAAGATGCAAGATCTGCCATTACTGGTATCACGCTCATTGCAGGCTTTGCAAGTACGGTTGGCTGGCCATTGAGCGGGTGGATTCTGAGTTATTGGGGGTGGCGAGAGGCTTGTTGGACATGGGCTTTGTTGCACTTATTGCTAGCCTTGCCGCTTAATTTGGCAATTGACTGGCTATCGTCTCTCAAGCGTTCGGCTATTTCGTATGCAAGTGAAGGTCTTAAGACTCCAACAAACACGCCGACTGCGCCATCAAAAGAAGAGACCGCGCCACCATGGAAACAGACCCTCATTCTGTCTTTTGTGTTCTCGGCAACTTGGTTTACAAGCACTGCGATGGCATCACACTGGCCAAGGATGTTAGAAGCAACTGGCGTCAGCTTGGTCGCCGCGATCGCCATTGGCGCCATCATTGGACCGGCTCAGGTGCTGGCAAGAATTTTCGAGTTTGGGCTATTGCGCAAAATGCATCCCTTGTTTTCAGCCCGTCTTGCGGCAATGGCGCATCCCTTAGGCGCTCTCTTGTTGGCGCTTTTTGGGCCAGTCGTAGCACCTGTTTTTGCATTTCTGCATGGGGCTGGCAATGGTGTACTGACCATCGCCAAAGGAACTTTGCCGCTTGCGCTATTTGGCCCTGGCGGATACGGCTACAGACAAGGTTGGATCATGTTTCCTGCACGATTAAGCTCTGCATTTGCGCCATGGATTTTTGGAGTGGCGTTAACCCATTGGGGAGCGGGAGCGCTAGGACTAACCTTCGCACTTGGAGTTCTATCTGTTTGCGCCCTGTACGCAATTAACGCGAAAAAGTAACCACACAAGCAATTCAAATGATCACTATTTTTCATAACCCGAACTGCGGTACATCCCGCAATACATTGGCCCTGATTCGCAATTCAGGCGTTGAGCCCGAGGTGGTTTTGTACTTGGAGACACCACCTTCCAAAGACCAACTCCAAAAGTTGATTTCTGATATGTCGATTCCTGTCAGGGATGTGCTTCGTCAAAAAGACACGCCTTACGAGGCATTGGATTTAGGAAACCCACAATGGTCAGATGAAGAACTGATGGATTTCATGGTGGCTCATCCCCTCCTGATCAATCGTCCAATTGTTGTGACGCCCATTGGAACCAAGTTGTGCCGACCATCCGAGGCGGTGCTCGATATCCTTGAAAATCCACAGCGTGGTGCATTTACCAAAGAAGACGGTGAAGTTGTCGTCAATGAAGGGGGCTTGCGTGTCCATGGTCACTGATAAATTACCCCTTCTTGATGAGCGTTGCTTCCAGCGCCCTCAGCAGGCCTTGCTAGCAGCTCACCAAGTGTCGACACATCCGCCAAGAATTTTAATGTTGTATGGCTCACTGCGTGAGCGCTCCTACAGCAAGCTATTGACTTTAGAAGCTGCCAGACTCTTGGACGCTATGGGCGCAGAGGTGAAGGTGTTTGATCCTTTGGATCTGCCACAACCCGACGCCGCACCCGATACACATCCAAAGGTCAAAGCGTTACGTGACTTGGCTGCATGGTCTGAAGGCATGGTGTGGTGCTCTCCAGAGCGTCACGGCGCCATGACGGGCATCATGAAAAGTCAAATTGACTGGATCCCTTTGTCCGTGGGCGCTGTTCGCCCGACGCAGGGAAAAACTTTGGCCGTGATGGAAGTCTGCGGAGGTTCGCAATCCTTTAATGCAGTGAACCAAATGCGAATCCTCGGGCGTTGGATGCGGATGCTCACGATTCCAAACCAAAGTTCCGTTGCGAAAGCATTCTTAGAGTTTGAAGAAGACGGCCGCATGAAGCCATCGGCTTATTACGACAGGGTGGTTGATGTGATGGAGGAACTGGTGAAGTTCACGCTGCTGACCCGCGATGTTGCACCCTACTTGGTCGATCGCTACAGCGAGCGCAAAGAGTCAGCCCAAGCGCTTTCTCTGCGCGTGAATCAAAGATCTGTTTAGCACGGCGTCACGCCAGCGCCTTTAAAAACAAACCCTGGTCAGGCGCAAAGTTTTCGTGCAAAGGCAGCAAAGCGCCGCCCAAAGCGCGCGCATCTGAGCCAATGTCTCCGGCAATCAAGCGGGTTCGCCACAGACCTTCCCAGTTGTACCGCTCTAGCGCTGCAGTGGTCTGCGCGATCAAACGAGAAAGCATGGTGCGTGAGAACGATCCGTCAATGACCACGGCATCGAGGTCCAAAAAGGCCGTGCCGCTGACCACGCACTGCGCCAAGCCCAAGGCAGCCCGGTCAATCCACGCCGCCGTGTGGTCTGCATAGGGCCCATCTGTTGCACGCTCGTCATAGGCAGCGCTGGGCTCCAACCCCACAGCCAAAAACCGTTGCTCTAAATCCCACAAGGACGCCATTGAAATCAATTGCTCTGGCGGGGCGTTGTCCATCGCCGGGGCTTGGGGGCTGGCCACTTGCAAGGGCAAGGAAGCGACAGCGCCTGCATTACCATGAATTCCCCCGTGAAGATGGGAGTTGATCACCATGCCCCCGCCCACAAAGGTATCCACGAAAAGGTATAAAAAACTTTTCAAATCGCGCCCGCGTCCAGCGACTAACTCCGCCACGCAAGCGGCTTGGGTGTCGCGGGCAAAACTCACAGGCGTCTCGGTCATGGCCTGAACCTGGGCACACAAATCAATGCGGTTCCACGGATCAAACACCGCCTGCGACAGGCCGAGCATTTTGTGCCAGCCGCCCAAATTAAAGGGCGCAGCCACGCCAACGCCAACCATCCGAGGCGCCAAGTCGCCCATGCCTTTTTGAATGGCATGCATATGCTGCGCAATGGTGGGCAGCAGGGTCGCCACATCAGGAAAGTCATAGGGCAGGCTTTCGCGTTGCCGCACTTGGCCGGTAAAGTCCACCAACAACCAGTCGGCACTGCGCCGCCCGATTTTGATACCCAGCGCAAACGCGCCGTCGGGGTTCAACGCCAAAGGAATCGAAGGTTGGCCAATGCGCCCGCGCACGGGGGCATGGCGGATCACCAAGCCATCGTCTTCGAGCCGGGTGGTAATGAGTCCAATGGTTTGGGCGCTCAAGCCGGTGAGCCGCGCCAACTCCGCCTTGGGCACACTGGAATGCAAACGAATCGCCTGCAAAACCACCCGCTCGTTGAACTGGCGCATGCCCACATGGTTAGACCCCCGGGGGCGCAATACGGGAGGAGCCACTAAAGGGGCGTTGGGTTTCGGTGCATGGGTCGGCATAGGGCTCTGATTTTCTCTGATTCCTTGATTTAATCGAAAAAGGACGCAAAAAAAACACAAGCCATCCTGATTTTCACCCATTTGGGGGATACCGCTTTCGTGCAAACGCCTCTAAAGTTCACACACTGCTGTCACAGTTTTTGCAAAGGGTTTCCAGTTCCAACGAAGTCTCTTCGGAGATTTTTTAAGTCACCTTCGGGTGACTTTTTTTTTGCCACAACGATTCCTAGACTCCTTGCCCACAACCGCTACTTTGCACTGTCCTTCTGCCCAAACGACAGCCCCAATGTCAGCCATCCCATGACAAAAGCCATCCCGCCATACGGCGCAAGCGGTTTGAACAGGCCTATTCCAAAGAGTTGGTTCAACAAGATGTTGACACTGAACATCGCCATTCCTGCAACAAAGGCTAAGGCGCTGACAAGCAGTGGCCATGTGAACCGGTCACGCGGGGCTATCCACGCCACCAACAGCAAGGCCAGCGTATGAAATTGCAGCATCTGCAGGGCCGAATGAAGCGAGCGCAACGCAGCCGCTTCGAGCCCGGGCACATGCGCTACGTAAGCAGCAGCGAGAACGGACAGGGCGCCGGCCAAGCTGGCAAGCACCCACACAATGCGGTAGGTCGTTTTCATGGAGTGGGCCCTGGGGGGCGATTAAGACAAAGCAGACTTTACCGCGCTTACGCTCTGGGGAGTTACCATCCTCCCCCATGGATGCATTCTTTGTTTCAACCGGTATCGTTGCGCTGGCCGAAATGGGCGACAAAACACAGCTTTTAGCGCTGGTTTTGGCAGTGCGCTACCAAAAGCCTTGGCCCATCGTTTGGGGAATTTTGGTGGCCACCTTGCTCAACCATGGTTTGGCGGGGGCCGTTGGGGCGTGGGTCACCACGGTGGTCGGCCCTGATATCTTGCGCTGGTTTTTGGCTGCATCGTTTATCGCTATGGCGGTTTGGATGTTGGTTCCCGATACCCTTGACGACGCCCCCTCTGACGCGCAGCCGCGCTTGGGTGTTTTTGGAACCACGGTGCTGGCCTTCTTTTTAGCCGAGATGGGTGACAAGACACAGATTGCCACCGTGATGTTGGCTGCGCAATACCAGGCGTATTTTTGGGTGGTTGCCGGCACGACACTTGGCATGATGCTAGCTAACGCGCCGGTGGTGTGGTTGGGTGAACGGATGACGCGTTTGGTCCCGATGCGCGTGGTGCATACCGTCTCGGCTCTGATTTTTGCGGCCTTAGGGGTCGCGGTTTTAATTTAGCTTAACTATGTTGCTCGCTACCCCACAAACCATGCATTTTGAAGCGCCGCTTGCGTTAAAAAGTGGCGCGTCCATTCGCGCCTATAAGCTCACGTTTGAAACCTACGGCACGCTGAACGCCGATAAGTCGAATGCGGTTTTGGTGTGCCACGCACTCAACGCCTCGCACCATGTTGCTGGAACCTACGCCGGCCAAGCCAAGTCCGAAGGCTGGTGGGACAGCATGATTGGCCCAGGCAAGCCTGTTGACACGAGCCGTTTTTTTGTGATCGGGGTGAACAACCTGGGCTCATGCTTTGGCACCACCGGCCCCATGCATGCCAACCCCGACAGCCCTGATGGCCAAGTGTATGGCGCTGATTTTCCCGTGGTCACTGTGGAAGACTGGGTCAACACGCAGGCCCTGCTGCTTGACCGTTTAGGGATTGAAACACTTGCCGCGGTCATGGGCGGCAGCTTAGGTGGCATGCAGGCCTTGGGTTGGGCTTTGCAATACCCCCAGCGCGTTCGGCGCGCGGTAGTCATTGCCAGCGCCCCCAACCTCACAGCTGAGAACATCGCCTTTAACGAAGTGGCGCGCCGCGCCATCGTGACCGACCCGGATTTTCATGGCGGTAATTTTTACCAACACAGCGTGGTACCAAAGCGCGGCTTGCGCATTGCCCGCATGATTGGCCACATCACCTATTTAAGCGACGATGTGATGAACGAGAAGTTTGGCCGTACTTTGCGCGCCAACGTGGCCGAGACGGCCGGCAACTATCTGTACAGCACCCAAGACGTGGAGTTTCAGATTGAAAGCTATCTGCGCTACCAAGGCGACAAGTTTGCCGATTACTTTGATGCCAACACCTACCTTTTGATCACCCGCGCACTGGACTATTTTGACCCGGCGCGCGACTATGGCGGCAGTTTGAGCGCCGCTTTAGAGCGGGCCACGTGCAAATTTTTGTTGGTGAGCTTTGTGACCGACTGGCGCTTTGCGCCTTCACGCAGCCGAGAACTGGTCAAGGCCTTGCTCGACAACCAACGCGATGTGAGCTACGCCGAAATTGATGCGCCCCACGGGCACGACGCCTTTTTGCTCGACGACGCCCGCTACCACGGCGTGGTTCGGGCGTACTTTGATGCGATTGCGCAGGAGGTGGGCGTATGAGCGATCTTCTCACCCAAAACGCAATTGCCCAGTTGGTTCCCATCGGTGCCCGCGTCTTGGACTTAGGCTGCGGTGATGGCGCGATGCTGGCGCACTTGCAAGCCACCCGGGGATGCAGCGGCTATGGCATTGAAATTGACGACGCCAATGTGCTGGCCTGTGTCAAGCGCGGCGTTAATGTCATTCAACTGAACTTGGACGAAGGTTTGGCGATGTTTGACGATGCGTCGTTTGACGTGGTCTTGCAAATCGACACCTTGCAACACCTTCGCAACGCAGAAGTCATGTTGCGTGAAACCGCCCGCGTCGGGCGCATTGGAATTGTGGCCTTTCCCAACTTTGCGCATTGGCCCAACCGCTTGAGCGTTTTAAGCGGACGCATGCCCGTGACCAAACGGCTGCCCTACGAGTGGTACGACACGCCCAACATCCGCGTTGGAACCCACGCCGATTTAGGCCAACTTGCGCAGCGCAGTGGCCTGCGTGTAATCGACAGTTTCGGCTTGCAAAACGGCAACATGGTGCGCTGGCTGCCCAATTTGCGCGCGGGGACGTCGGTCTATAAGCTGGAGCGCTCACTTGGCGCCCATCGGCTTTAACGAGGCCCTGCGCTTTTGGTTCAAGCTAGGCTGCATTAGCTTTGGCGGTCCTGCAGGGCAAATTGCAATCATGCACCGCGAGCTCGTAGAAGAACGCCGCTGGATTTCAGAGCGGCGTTTTTTACATGCCCTGAATTACTGCATGCTGCTGCCCGGCCCCGAGGCACAACAACTAGCCACGTACTTGGGTTGGTTGATGCACCGCACCTGGGGCGGCGTAGCGGCGGGGGTTTTGTTTGTTCTGCCTTCTTTGTTCTTGTTGGTCGGGCTGAGTTGGGTGGTAGTTGCATTTGGCGACGTGCCTTGGATTGCGGCTGTCTTGTGGGGCATCAAACCCGCAGTGGCCGCACTGGTAATCCAAGCGGTGCACCGTATCGGTTCTAAAACCTTACGCTCCCCCCGCCAGGCACCCCTGCTGCGGGCGATTGCTGTTTTGAGTTTTGTGGCTGTTGCGGTGGTGCAGATTCCATTTCCGGCTGTGGTTTTTGCTGCCGCAGTAAGCGGTTGGTTGGGCCAGCGCTGGGTTCCCCATCAATTTTTAGCCAGCGCGGCGCACAACGTTGGCAAAGCGCCAACCAACGCGGGGCAGGCACCTGCTTGGATTGACGACAACACGCCCACACCCGCCCACGCCCTTTTTAGCAAAGATCGATTAGCACGCGTTCTTGGCGTGGGCTTCGCTTTGTGGCTGCTGCCGATGGCAGGCTTGGTCTGGGCCTGGGGTTGGGACGGTACGCTTGTGCAAATGGGGTGGTTTTTTACCAAGGCAGCTTTGCTGACTTTTGGTGGTGCGTATGCTGTGTTGCCCTATGTGTACCAAGGGGCGGTTGAACATTTTGCTTGGCTTACTGGCCCACAAATGATGGACGGTTTGGCACTGGGCGAGACAACGCCCGGGCCGCTGATCATGGTGGTGGCGTATGTTGGATTTTTAGGGGGGTGGAGCAAAGCGATCCTTGGACCAGATTCTCTTTTTCTAGGTGCGGCTTTGGCTGCGGTAGTGGTGACGTGGTTTACCTTTTTACCTTCTTTTATTTTTATTTTGGCAGGCGGCCCCTTGGTTGAATCTACCCACGGCAAGCTTGCCTTGACTGCACCCCTGACAGCCATCACAGCTGCAGTGGTTGGGGTGATTGCCAGCTTGGCAGTGTTTTTCTTGGTGCATCTCGCCTACCAGCCCGCTCAAGGTGGCAACCCTGCATCTCTTGACTGGGCCGCTTTGTTGATCGCAGTGCTTGCCGGGTTTGCTCTCATGCGACTGAAGTGGGGAGTGGTTATGGTCATCGCCTGTTGCGCAATTGTGGGCGTGGCGCACCGGGCTCTTTTTTAGTCTCGCTTTTTTCATTGTTTATATGCCGCGTTTTGCTGCCAACCTCAGTTTTCAATACAACGAATACGCTTTTCTCGACCGTTTTGCGGCTGCAGCAAGCGATGGTTTTCTTGGCGTGGAGTTTTTATTTCCCTATGCTTTTGCGCCTGCTTTTTTGACTGAGCAGCTGCAGCGCCATGGGCTGGAACAGGTTCTTTTTAACGCCCCGCCGGGCGGCAAAACCTTGGCCGAAATGGCCACCGCGTGGGAACGTGGAGAACGCGGTACGGCGTGCTTGCCCGGACACGAAGAAGAGTTTCAAGCAGGCATCGATCAGGCCTTGGCGTATGCAGCCGCGTTGAATTGCAAACGCATTCATGTGATGGCAGGCATTGCACCTTCTGGTGTGGCGCGCGACATCCTTCACGCGACCTATGTCAGCAATCTGCGCTGGGCAGCAACGCTTGCCGCTAATGCAGGGGTGTGCTTGATGGTTGAGCCTATCAATGGACGCGATATGCCCGGGTATTTTTTGCAATACCAAGCCGATGCCCACGCCGTGGTGCGCGAAGTTGGCTCAGCGCATGTGCAAGTCCAGATGGATATCTACCATTGTCAAACCATGGAATGCGACATCCTCCACGCACTGCACACTTACTTGCCAAGCGGGAACGTAGGTCATTTGCAAATCGCAGGTGTCCCCACGCGCAACGAGCCCGATCAGGGTGCGCTCCCATGCGTAGCTATTTTCGAAGCGATTGACCGCTTGGGGTACACCGGCTGGATCGGTTGCGAGTACCGCCCTGTGCGTGGCACAGCGCCGCACGCCACCCGCGATGGTTTGGGGTGGATGCCCCGGTAACAGCCCCACTAACAGCCCAGTTGGTTGGCCAGGTCGTTCAAGTCGTGTGCATGGAGGTCATGGGCTGCGCGGGGGCTGACGTCTTTGGGCCGGCCTAAGCCGAGCTCCTGCGGCCTCTCCACATAAGCCGTTTGCAAGCCGCATGCTTTTGCGCCCTCGAGATCGTCGTGGTGTGCGGCAACCAGCATGACCGCATGCGGTGCGACATCAAAGATGCGCGCAACACCCAGATAGGTTTTAGGATCCGGTTTATAGGCGTGGAACACCTCGGCGCTCAAAATGCAATCCCAAGGCAATCCTGCGCTTTTGGACATGCGGGTGAGTAAATTGACATTGCCATTGGACAGGGTGCAAAGAATGTACTTTTGTTTGAGGCGGTGCAATGCCTCGACGGTGTCGGGCCAGGGCTGAAGCCGGTGCCAAACGCGATTGAGGTATTTTTTTTGGGCTTCGCTCAAATGGTCTAAGCCAAACTCGGGCAACAGTCCATCCAAAATCAGTCGGTGTAAATCATCAATCAAGGTCCAAGGCAGTTCTCCCTGCATCACCCGGGCCATCGCAGGTTGGTAGCCCTTGCGCCAAGCCAGCGCAAAGGCGTCGCCATCCACTTGCGGGTAAAGCTCGGCCATCTCCTTTTGTATGCTGCCATGCCAATCCACCACGGTTCCAAAAATATCAAAGGCAAGCACTTGGATGGCACGGTGATCGCCTTGGGCGTTTTGTATGGAAGGGGAATTCACAGCAGCAGCTCCATGGTTGGGCGGGGTTTTACCAGTGTACTAAGCGTGGCATCATGGTGGCTTCATTGCCCCAGGAGTTACTCATGACCGCCCGCCTTCCCGATGCCGCGTTGAGCCCCACTCAAGCCCTTGACCACGTCAGCCACGCGTGGGACACAGACATTGTGGCGCGCTTAACGGACTATGTCACCATTCCCGCCAAGTCGCCCATGTTTGATGCTGCGTGGGACGCCAACGGCCTCTTAGAGACAGTGGTGCGCAATACCGCGCAGTGGATCGAGTCCCAAAAGGTAGCGGGCTTGCGCGTTGAAATCATCCGTTTACCCGGACGTACGCCAGTTTTATTTTTTGAAATCGACGCCACGCGCAGCGCCGCCTTGGCCACGACACAAACGGTTTTGATGTATGGCCATTTAGACAAGCAGCCGGAGTTTTCGGGTTGGCGCAAAGACTTAGGGCCTTGGACCCCGAAATACGAAGACGGCAAACTCTACGGCCGCGGCAGCGCCGACGATGGCTATGCCGCTTACGCCGCGATCGCTGCCATTCAGGCCCTCAAAAACCAAGGCGTGGGTCACCCGCGCATTGTCGGTTTGATTGAAACCTGTGAAGAAAGCGGCTCCTATGATTTGATGCCGTACATCGACGCTCTAAGGCCGCGCTTGGGCGAGGTCGGCTTGGTGGTGTGCCTGGACTCCGGCGCGGGAAACTACGATCAGCTGTGGCTTACCAACAGCTTGCGCGGCATGGTCAGCGGCGTTTTAAAAGTAGAAATTTTGACTGAGGGCGTTCATTCAGGAGACGCCAGTGGCTTGGTGCCGTCGAGCTTTCGCATCATGCGCCAAGTTCTTGACCGCTTAGAGGACAGCGCCACCGGGCGCTTGTTGCCCGCGAGTTTTCACTGCGAAGTCCCTTCTGAGCGCCTCGCGCAAGCGCAAGCCACGGCCGACATATTGGGCGATGAAATTTACAAGCGCTTCCCTTGGGCGCATTACGACTGTGGCGGCTCCACGCAGTTTGCTTTGCCCACCACCACCGATCCTTTGAAAGCTTTGCTCAACCGAACGTGGAACCCCACCTTGAGCGTGACGGGTGTCGAAGGAATGCCCGAACTGAGCAATGCAGGCAATGTGTTGCGCCCTTACACCGCGTTCAAACTTTCGCTGCGTTTGCCACCCCTCGTAGAAGCCGCTCCTGCCGTTGCACAACTCAAAGCCTTGCTTGAAGACAACGCGCCCTACCAAGCGCGGGTCACTTTTGAAAAAGCCGCAGGTGCCACCGGCTGGAACGCACCAGACACAGCGCCTTGGCTGGAGTCTGTACTCGATAGCGCATCCCAATCGCACTTTGGCGCGTCTTGCGGATACATCGGCCAAGGCGGAACGATTCCGCTGATGAACATGCTCAGCCTGGGTTTTCCAAAAGCACAAATGATGGTGTGTGGCGTGTTAGGGCCCAAAAGCAACGCCCATGGGCCCAATGAATTTTTGCATGTGCCCTATGCCAAAAAACTCACTGCGGCTGTGGCGCAGGTGATTGCGAGCTTGCCATGAACGCGCCCACTGCAGTCACTTTGCACAACCGCAGCGGCGACACGCTTGCCGCTTGGGATTACGCCAGCCACACCGCTCCAGATGAAAACGCCAAAGCGCAGGTGATCTTGGTGCACGGACTAGGCGAACATGCCGGGCGTTACGGCCATGTGGCTGCGGCTTTGCAAGCGGCGGGTTGCGCTGTTCGAACCTACGACCAGTGTGGTCACGGCAAATCCTATGGCGCGCCTGGCAGTTTGCCCAGCGACACCCGTTTGCTTGACGACTTGGCTGACGTGATCGACGCAACCCGCGCCACGATGCCAGCCGGACAAAAGCTTGTTTTACTCGGCCACAGCATGGGCGGTTTGGTGGTGGCCAGTGTGGTCGCTCGCAAGATGCGCCCAGTGGATGCTGTGGTGCTTTCATCGCCCGCGCTGGACGCCGGTTTGAGCGGCTTCCAAAAAATGCTGTTGGCCACCTTGCCAGCTATCGTTCCCAACTTACGCATTGGCAATGGGCTAGACGCCACCTGGATTTGCCGCGACAGCGCGGTGGTTGCCGCCTACCGCGCCGACCCCTTGGTTCATGACCGCATTGCTGCACGTTTGGCCAAGTTCATTGCCGACGAAGGCCCTGCGGTGCTTGCACACGCTGCGCTTTGGTCCACGCCGACCTTGTTGCTTTTTGCTGGGAAGGACCGCTTAGTGCATCCGCAAGGCAGCAGGGCCTTTGCTGCTGCCGCGCCCAGCGCCTTTGTCCAAAGCCATTGCTATGAGAATTTTTACCATGAAATTTTCAATGAGCCTGAGCGGCAAGAGGTATTGGCGCGGATGCGCATTTGGTTGGATCACGCAATTGCGTCTTAGCGCTTGCGTTGCGCCCATGCGTTACAAGGTTTTACGCAGCCCATCCACTGGCTTGCACTAGCGCCGCAAGCGCCGCCGTTTCCGAGCGCAAGACCCGCTTGCCCAAACTCACGGGAGCGAAACCTTGGGCAATAGCGGCCTCTTCTTCTGCGGGGCTTAAGCCCCCTTCGGGGCCGCACAAAAACACAAGGGCTTCCTGCCTGTTTGGCGCTGCCCACGGTGTCAGCGCAACGCTGCCTTCGCGCAGGGACAACACCGCACGGCGCAGGCTTTGGCTTTGAGTGAGCCAGGCGTCGAAATTCATCACGGGATGGACCACGGGCACCCGGTTGCCGCCACATTGCTCACACGCAGCGATGGCGATGCTTTGCCAATGGGTTTGCTTTTTGACAGCGCGGTCACCGCTTAAGCGCAAGACCGTGCGCTGGGTCATCAGGGGCTGGATGCTGGCAACGCCCAGCTCCACCGCTTTTTCTACCAACCAGTCCATGCGTTCGTTGGCAGGCATGCCGATGGCCAAATGCACGACGTTGGTGTTTTCACGTTCAATGGCGTGGTGCTTGCCAATCTGGACTTGCACATTGCTGCGCCCCATCTGCGTCACCGTGGCATCAAACTCACCGCCTTGGTACTGGTCCCATCCCACCCCATCGGGACCATGGTTAAAGAGAGTAATCGCGTCACCGGGCTGCAAACGCAGCACCTGCACATGCCGCGCAGGTCCCGCTGGAAGCTCCAGAATGAGGCCGGTTTGCAACGCGGCAGGACAGTAAAAACGGGGCATGGCAGTGGGAAATTAAGAAGTTTATTTGGGTTTATTCAAACGCGGGTACGCCAAGTTGATGGGCTGCACAATGCCCTCGATGTCTTCAATCAAACGCAGCAGGGGTTTGAGTTCAATGTAGCGGTCGCAGGTGGCACGGATGTAGCCGATGAAGCGGGGCGTATCGGCCAAGTACTTGGGTTTGCCGTCACGCAGGGTCAGTCGCGCAAAAATGCCTGCAATTTTGAGGTGGCGCTGCAAACCCATCCACTCTACGCCGCGGTAAAACTCACCAAAGTCATCCCCTACCGGCAGGCCGACTTTGCGGGCCTTGTCCCAGTAGCGGATGGTGACGTCTAAACAAAAATCTTCGTCCCAGCTCAAAAATGCATCACGCATGAGGCTGGCAATGTCATACGTGATGGGGCCGTACACCGCATCTTGAAAATCCAAGACACCCAATGCGCCAAGGGATGGCACATCATCGGCCACCATCAAATTGCGCGGCATGAAGTCGCGGTGCACATACACACTGGGCCAGCGCAAGTTACTCGCGATGATGGCTTCGAAAGCACTTTCCATCACCTGGGCTTGTTTCTCCGTGAGCGTGACGTGGCGGTGTTCTTTGAGGTACCACTGCGGGAAAAGATCGATCTCGCGGCGCAACAAGGCATAGTCATAGGGCGGCAATACGCCTTCGCGCGAAGCCAACTGCCACGCAATTAACGCATCGATGGCCTGCAAATACAAGTCCAGCGGGGGCGGGCGTGTCGGGTCCATCGTTTGCATCATGGTGCGGCTGCCCAAGTCGGTAAGCAGCATGAAGCCTTGTGGCTCGTTCCAGTCCAATACCTGCGGCGAGCGAATCCCTGCATCTTTTAAAAGAGCTGCTACGTTAACGAAAGGTTGGCTGTTTTCTTTCTCTGGCGGCGCATCCATGATGATGAGGGTGGGGCCCATACCGCCTTGCGTGGTGTTTACACGCAAATACCGCCGAAAACTGGCATCGGCCGAAGCAAGCCGTACGCTCGCACTGTCCAAGGAAAAGCGTTTGCTCACGCCTTCCAGCCACGCTTGAAACTGGCTTTGTCGCTGCAGGTCTTGCCACAACAGCGCTTGCTCCATGGGGGCAGGGTCAGGAAGATGAGAGGCGGGGTCTGTCAGTGGCATGGCTAATGGGCAGGGAAAGGAGGAAAAGAGGGGCTGGGGTCATGGATAATCCATTTTCTATCTTTTTGTGATCCATCCCGCCTCTTCATGTCTTATTTAGTGCCTGGCTCCGCTGCGCGGCGGTCTTGTCGAAGTCTGCTGCTGTGCGCGGGGATGGTGCTTTGGCTGGGCATGGCTCGTCTTGGGTGGGCCCAAACCGCTACAGACCCGCCGCTGCAACTCAAGCCTTCAGCACGTCTTGAAGAAGATCTGCCTTCAGACCAAACCAAATCAGCACCCGTTTTTATTCAAGCCGATTCGCTCAGCGGCAGTACCGATTTAGAAACGATGGCCCAAGGCGATGCGGTGCTGCGTAAACCGGGCATGGTGGTCAAAGGGGACCAGCTAGAGTACGACCACTCTACCGATATCGCGCGTGCCAAGGGAAACGCGCTTGTCAACCGCAACGGCAATCGCTACGAAGGTCCTTATTTGGAGGTGGAGCTCGATGCCTTCAAAGGTTTTTTCACCGAGCCGCGCTACCAGTTTTTACAAAACGACGCCCATGGCCAAGCCAAACGTGCAGACTTTATCGACAGCACCCATTTGAGCGTTCACCAAGCAACCTACACCACATGCAGACGCAAACCCGGCCCTGACTGGGCGCCCGATTGGATTCTCAAAGCGGGGCGCATTGACTTTGACAACGACGAAGACATTGGCGTTGCCCAAAGTGCATTTTTGCAGTTCAAAGGGGTTCCGGTGCTTGGCGTCTTGCCCATCAGTTTCCCGCTGTCGAGCAAGCGCAAATCTGGTTTCTTGCCGCCAAGCGTGGCGTTTGACACTGCCAATGGAACAGAGTTAACGACGCCGTACTACTTTGACATTGCGCCTAACCGCGATGCCACGCTTACCCCGGTCTATATGGCGGCCCGGGGTGTCAATGTGGGTGGGGAGTTTCGCTACCTGGAGCCCAGTTATTCCGGAACGGCCCGCATGAGCTACATGCCGGCGGACAAACTGCGAAGCCTCGACCGCTGGAGCGGCTCCGTGGTGCACAACGGCGGCGTAAATACCCCCATTGGCGGGGTGGGGGTCGCCCTCAACATCAGCCGGGTAAGTGACGATGACTATTGGCGGGACTTTACCAACACCGCCTTAGCACCCGGTGCGTCCCCGCGCTTGCTGCCCGCCGACGTGACAGCGACTTGGGGACGCGGCTATTTTTCGTCGAGTGTGAAGGTCTTGAAGTGGCAAACCCTGCAAGACATCAGCGCACCGATTGTCACACCCTACGACCGCGTGCCGCAAATGACCGGGCGCTATGCGCGCTACAACACCGCCAGTTTTGATTGGTCGATCGATGGTGACTTTACGCAGTTTGAATCGCTGAGCAAGCTCACTGGCCAGCCCAACGCACAGCGAATTTTTGGCTTGGCGCAAGTGAGCTACCCCTTCATTCGTCCGGCGGGCTTTGTCACCCCAAAACTTCAATTGCACACCAGAGGCTACCAATACGATGCCATTTACAACGGCAGCCAAACAGCAGCAAGCACGGTTCCCACATTCAGCCTCGACAGTGGCTTGGTGTTTGAGCGTGACACCACGCTAGGGGGCAGGAATTTGCAACAAACACTGGAGCCACGGGCCTTCTACGTCAACACGCCCTATGTCAACCAAAGCCTTCTCCCCAACTACGACACCGGCTTGAACGACTTCAATTTCGCCACGATCTTTACCGAAAACGCCTACGTGGGCAATGACAAAATTTCAGACAACAACTTGCTGACACTGGGACTGACGACGCGTTACTTGGATGCCGACACAGGCGTACAACTGGCGCGGTTGGGGGTTGCGCAACGATTGCGCTTTGCTGACCAGCTCGTCACCGGCTCTTTGGCTGGTTTTAGCGATGTGCTTCTCAGTGCGGGTGTGAATGTCAATGAGCGCTGGATGCTGGACTCCATGCTGCAGTACAACGGAAAAACCGACGAGCTCGGCCGGGCCGTGGTGGGTGCGCGCTACAGCCCGGGCAATTACCGCGTCTTTAATCTGGCCTACCGCTTTCAACGCAATACCAGCGAGCAAATCGATGCCAGTGGCCAGTGGCCACTCAACGACCTGTGGGGTGACAAAGGACGCAATTTAGGTAGCGGTCAAGGCGAAGGCGAGGGCCGCTACTATGCCGTCGGGCGCGTGAACTACAGCATCACCGAAGGCCGCGTGATCAATACTGTCATGGGCCTCGAGTACGATGCCGGTTGTTGGTTGGGCCGTGTGGTTTTAGACCGCGTCCAAACCAGTGTCAGCTCCTCCACTTCCAGTGTGATGTTTCAGTTAGAGTTTGTCGGCTTCACCCGTTTGGGTCTCAGCCCCCAAAAATCCTTAACGACCAATATTTCACGCTACCAAAACTTGCGTGATACTGGCGGCACTGTCAGCCGTTTCAATAATTTCGATTGAACACCATGAAATTGCACTCTTGGGCTAGCGCCCTTCTCCTTTTAGGCAGCGTTCTTGGCCACGCACAAACCACGCAGCAAGCCGACTTTATTGTGGCCTTGGTCAACTCCGAGCCGATTACCCACGCGGAACTGACGCTTCAAATTCAGCAAGTCAGCGAACAACGGGCGCAACAACGCATCGCGCTGCCGCCCCCGTCTGAGCTTCGCAGTGCGGTGCTTGAGCGCATGATCAGCGAGCGAGCGCAACTGCAACTCGCGCGCGAGACAGGGATACGGATTGACCCTGCAGCCATTGACCAAGCCGAGCGCAATGTGGCTGCGCAAAATCAAATGGACGTGGCTCAATTGCACCAAAGCCTGCGCGCCAAAGGCTCCAGTGTGGCAACTTTTCGCGACCAGTTGCGTGACCAGTTGATGGTCGCTCGTTTGCACGAGAGAGAAGTCGATAGCCGCTTGCGTATCAGCGATACCGAAGTCGACCGCGCACTGGCTGAACGCCAAGCCACAAACACCGACCCGTTGGCACAAGACATCAACCTGGCACAGCTTCTCATTGCCCTGCCTGAAAAGCCAACGCCGGCCCAAATCAATGTAGCCCAAACCCAAGCCCAACAACTGCGCGCACGGGTGCTGGCCGGTGAGAAGTTCGAGGCTTTGGTTCAAGAATTTTCTGCTGCGGAACGTAAAAATGGTGGGCAACTGGGCCTGCGCCGCGCCGACCGGTATCCCGCGAGTTTTGTGACGGCAACACAAGCATTGCGGGTAGGCGCTGTATCCGAGTTGGTGCGCTCGGATGCGGGTTTTCACCTGCTCAAGGTCGTGGAGCGCCGTGTCGGTGCTTTGGTTGAAACCGTGGTTCAAACCCACGCGCGGCACATTTTGCTGCGAACCTCCGAGAAGGTAACGGCGAATCAAGCCAGCGCACGGCTAGCCGAAGTACGCCAACGCATCATGGCAGGCGCCACGTCTTTTGAAGCAGCCGCGCGTGATGTGTCGCAAGACGGCAGCGCAGCCCAAGGCGGTGATTTAGGCTGGTCTGTTCCTGGCATGTTTGTACCCGAGTTTGACGCCGTTTTAGACCGCCTGAAAGACCGCGAAATCAGCCAGCCCGTCGTTTCACGTTTTGGCGTGCATTTGATTCAATTGATCGAGCGTAGGCGCGTTGAATTGAGTTTGGCACAGCAACGGGAACAGATGCGCAACACTTTAAAGGCGGCCCGCGCTGAAGACGCTTACGCCACCTGGGCGCGTGATGTGCGCGCCCGTGCCTTTGTGGAAATTCGCGAGCCCTAAACCCAACACAGAGGGCTCTTTGCATGCAACATATCGCCCGAAAGCGCTTCGGACAGCATTTTTTATCTGACGGCGGCATCATCGACGCCATCGTGAGCGCTATCGCACCGTTGCCCAACCAGCACATGGTTGAAATTGGACCGGGCTTGGCTGCTTTGACGCAGCCCTTGGTAGAGCGCTTGGGCGCACTGACGGTGATCGAGCTTGACCGTGATTTGGCCAAGCGGCTGCGCGAACATCCCCAACTGCGCGTCATTGAGTCCGATGTTCTCAAAGTTGATTTTTTTCGCATTGCTCAAGAGCAAACGGTCAACACCCCGCCGGCGAAATTGCGTGTGGTCGGGAACCTGCCCTACAACATCTCCACGCCGATTTTGTTTCACCTGTTGCAGTATGTCGATTGCATCGAAGACCAGCACTTTATGCTTCAAAAAGAAGTGATTGACCGCATGGTGGCAGCGCCTGACACCTCGGATTTCAGCCGCTTGAGCGTCATGCTGCAGTGGCGTTACGCGATGGAAGATGTGTTGTTTGTTCCGCCTGAGAGTTTTGATCCGCCGCCACGGGTCGACAGTGCGGTCGTTCGTATGGTGCCATTAGCTGAACCGCCAAACATCGATATCGCTCTTTTCAGCGAAATGGTGCAAGTGGCTTTTAGCCAGCGCCGAAAACTCATTCGCCACTCGCTGGGGCGGTGGTTAGAGTCGAAAAACTTCAGCGGCACATTTGATCTTCAGCGACGGGCGCAAGAAATTCCCGTTGCGCAGTATGTTGGCTTGGTCCAGCAACTCACGCTGCAAAGCACGCTTGCGCACTGACGGCCACCGCGTGCAAGCAACAAAAAACCCGCTTGCGCGGGTTTTTCTTTTTCACTGCGGCCTTGGCCTTCGGGATTTAAGCCGCTGCCAGCCAGTACCCTGAGTTAAAGGGGCTGCTCATGCGCAACGCCAAAGGTGAAATATCCAACAGCAGATCGGTCGGCATTTTTTCGCCGCCCTCTGCTAAGTCAATGCCAACGTCCGCTGTCGCGTCGCTGTTTGCCTCATTCGCCCGTTCTGCTTGGCTGGTGTGTGCAGAACGGGCTACAGAAAAGAATAGAAGCACCTGAACGGTATTTTTCTATCTCCCCAGTAGTCAGCGGTATCTCTGAAAATGTCCAAGAGCTGCTCGCGCGCCTCTTTGTCAAACTTGAGGTTGGCAGGAATGTGTTCCAACACGGCAATAAAGCCAGGCTGTGGGCCTGACTTATGCACAGGATCAGTCATACTGTCATACAAGGAATCGAAGTTTTTGCCAGACGTTGTTGACAAGGTGAACTGTTGGCCAATCAGGTCCAGCACATCTTGTTTGGTCTGGGCATGGGCCAGATTCGCGTACAAAAAGTGGTGCCCCAAACCTTGGGCAGCTTCTTGCAAGTCCGTCACGCGAAACGCGCGGATTGATTGAACGATATTCGTTCTTACGGTTCGAAGTGGCATGTCCATCCCCAATTCACTTTCTTTAAATTAAGTCTAATTCTTCTAGATTGCGCGAGAATCGCCACAATCAAGCAACGCATTCTCGTTGAATTGACTTAAAAAAGCAAGAGATGACTAGGGTTTGCCCTTAAGGAAAGCACAATTAACGCCCCAAAATGGGGCGTTTTTATTTATGCAAGTGGGCTCTCAGAAAGGGCGAAGGCTTCCGGTTTGGCCTTGCGAATTCCATTTATCCCCAAGATACCCACAAAAAATTCAGGTGCTCCCGCTTGCGCTGCCTCATCCATGTGCCCTATCAAGGTGGCGAAATGGACCTCCTTGGCGTCTGCTTGTGTCAAGCCAAATCGGCAGGCGAAATCCCAGTAGTCCACGCCTTCGGGCAGGCTGGCGCGGCGCTGCCTTGCCACATATTTACGCACCTCGTGTTTGCTGGCTTCTAATTGCCGGTCCCGGTTGCGACCCTCGACTTGGAGTTTAAAAATTTTCTTCACTGCTGCCTTTGTTAATTGCCTGATTATGCGGCCCGCCGCATGGCGCTTTTGGTGGATTAGCGGTGTGCGTTCGCGTCTGCCACCGTCAAAGCCGTCATATTCACGATACGGCGAACGGTGGTGCTGGCGGTGAGTACATGAACAGGCTTGGCCGCACCCAGTAAAACCGGCCCGATTGCGATGTTGCCGCCGGCTGCGGTTTTGAGCAAGTTGTAGGCGATGTTGGCTGCATCAATATTAGGCAACACCAACAAGTTGGCATCCCCATGCAAGCTACTGTGGGGCATGAGCGCCTTGCGGGCTTCGCCATCGAGGGCGATGTCGCCGTGCATCTCGCCATCGACTTCAAGCCACGGGGCTTTGGTTTGCAAAATCGCCAAGGTATCGCGCATTTTGATGGCGCTGGGCTCGTTGCTGCTGCCAAAGTTGGAGTGGCTGAGCAATGCAGCTTTGGGTTTGAAACCAAAGCGCTGCATTTCTTGCGCCGCCATGATGGTAATTTCTGCCAGTTCTTGGGCGGTGGGGTCGTAGTTGACATGGGTATCGACCAAAAACACTTGGCGACCGGGCAACATCAATCCGTTCATACATGCGTAAATTTGCACCTCTTGCTCTGGCGCGTTACGCTTACCAATGACTTGGTCAATGTAGTGCAGGTGCAGCGCAGTGGTACCCCAGGTGCCACAAATCAATCCGTCGACATCACCCTTGTTAAGCAGCATGGCGCCAATCAGCGTGAGCCGGCGGCGCATCTCAATTTTCGCGGCTTGGACCGTTACCCCTTTTCGCTCTGCCATACGGTGGTAGGTTTGCCAAAAATCACGGTAACGGTGGTCTTGTTCCACATTCACGACCGCATAGTCTTGGCCTTCGCGCAAGCGCAAGCCGAACTTTTCAATGCGCTCCGCAATCACCGCCGGACGACCGATGAGGGTTGGAATCGCCAGCCGCTCATCGACCACAATTTGGGCGGCCCGCAAGACCCGCTCATCTTCGCCCTCGGCATAGGCTACGCGCTTTTTCAAAGCGTTTTTAGCCGCGGTGAAAATCGGCTTCATGGTGGTGCCGGATGCGTAGACAAAGCTTTGCAGCTGCTCACGGTAAGCGTCTAAATCTGCAATAGGGCGCAGGGCGACGCCGCTGTCTGCGGCGGCTTTGGCAACCGCAGGCGCAATCTTCATCATCAAGCGCGGGTCAAAGGGCTTGGGTATCAGGTACTCGGGACCAAATGCGAGTTGTTCACCGGCATAGGCTGCGGCAACCACATCGCTTTGCTCGGCTTGGGCGAGTTCGGCAATGGCATGAACGGCTGCAATTTCCATCTCCACCGTGATGGTCGAGGCGCCAGCATCCAAGGCTCCGCGAAAAATATACGGAAAACACAAGACGTTGTTGACTTGGTTGTGAAAGTCGCTGCGGCCAGTGGCCATGATGGCGTCATCGCGCACGGCTTTCACTTCGTCGGGCAAAATTTCAGGCGTCGGGTTGGCCAGGGCAAAAATCAAAGGCTTTGCAGCCATGCTTTTGACCATGTCTGCTTTGAGCACACCGCCCGCAGAGAGCCCCAAAAACACATCAGCACCTGCAATGATGTCGCGCAGTGTGCGGGCGTCGGTTTTTTGCGCAAAGACAATTTTGTCTTCGTCCATGAGCTCGGTGCGGCCTTCGTAGACCACGCCTGCCAAGTCGGTGACGTAAATGTTTTCACGGGGAATACCCAATTTGACCAGCAGACCTAAGCAAGCCAAGGCGGCTGCGCCGGCACCAGACGTGACCAGCTTGATTTTCTTAGGGTCTTTACCGACCACTTTAAGGCCGTTCAAAATGGCGGCACCCACCACAATCGCGGTTCCGTGCTGGTCGTCATGAAACACGGGAATTTTCATGCGCTCGCGCAGTTTGCGCTCCACATAAAAACAGTCGGGCGCCTTAATGTCTTCTAAGTTGATGCCGCCAAAGGTCGGCTCTAAAGACGCAATGATGTCCACCAGCTTGTCGAGATCGTGTTTTTCATTGATTTCAATATCAAACACATCGATACCAGCAAACTTTTTGAATAAGACCGCTTTGCCCTCCATCACCGGCTTGGCCGCCAAGGGGCCAATGTCGCCCAAGCCCAAGACCGCCGTGCCGTTGGTGATGACCGCGACCAAATTCCCGCGGCTGGTGTATTTGAATGCGTTGTTGGGGTCTTTGACGATTTCTTCACAGGGCGCGGCCACACCGGGCGAATAGGCCAGCGCTAAATCGTGCTGGTTGAGCAGCTGCTTGGTGGGCGTAACAGAGATTTTTCCAGGCGTTGGAAATTGGTGGTATTCCAGCGCAGCAAGTCGAAGCTGCTCTTTTTTTTCCTGCGCGTTGGCGTTTGCGTGATCGAGAGGTGTGGAGTTGCTTGCGTCTTGGGCCATCGTACGTCCTAGTAGCACTTCTGACCTAGGGCAAAGCTTGCCCTGAATCGGTGCGCTGTGATTGACTTTTCATTGTAGACCCCCTGCTTGTGCACCGCGCGCAGCGCAACACAGCGCTTTGCGCACAACAGTTTGAACCCTTTTGCGTGTGATGACTCCAAGCTGCTTGCTGCTAAGCCGACGCTAAACAACGATGTCCTTGCTCCATTCCATGCGCTTGCTCGTATGTTTGCTGGTGAGCACAAAACCGCGGACATGGCCTTTGGCATCAACAAAACGCCATGCCCCGCCCAAGCTGCTGTCGGCAGTTGGGTCTTGCGTCCATTGGCCTAGGTCATGGGGCGACGGAGAAACCAAAACGATGGGCAATGCGGGCGTCTTCACGGACACTGGCATCACCGGGAAAACAAGCGGCGTGTCGGTGCCGTGCAAGGTGGCAGCCAATGCCCTGGCGGCGTTCATGATCGGCATGACATACGGCAGTGTTCTCGATTGCGCACTGGCGTACTGGGCGCAATCACCCAAGGCATAAACATGTGATGCGCTGGTTTGCAGGGTCTGGGAGACCACGATGCCCCGGTCGCATTCAAGTCCTGCGTGTTGGGCCAAGGACATGTCGGCCCGCAAGCCGATGGCGCTGAGCACCACATCGGCACTGACTTGATCTCCGTTGGCCAAGCGCGCCTGCATACGCCCTTCGCTGTGCGTGAGCGATTGCAGCGTGGTACCGAAATGCCACACCACGCCCAAGTCCTGCAGCGCATCGCGCAACTGCGCACTGGCTTGGCTTGGCAGCAGCGCTGACAGCGCCGTTGCCGCCGGATCCACCACGTGCACGGTGTAGCCCCCGAGAACCAAATCGTTGGCGAACTCGCAACCAATCAAGCCTGCGCCCAAGACCAGCACGGTTTTCGGAGCAGCGCCCAAGGCTGCGTGAAATTGTGCAAAGTCTCCGAGGTGGTTGACCGAGCGAACTTGGTATGCGGCATCGCCTTCTACCGGGACGCGAATGGGGTGGGCGCCGGTGGCTAAGACCAACTGTCCATACGCCAGCGTTTGCTCCACTGCGCCCTTTTGGATGGTGAGTGTCTGCGCTTGGGTGTCTATGGCCAATGTGCGGGTGTGAACATGGAGCTCCACCTTCAATGTTTCGGCCATTTTGGCGGCCGCCGTCGTGACCAATTGATCAGGCGTTCGCTTCTGAGCATAAGCATTTGATAGCGTCGGCTTGGCGTAAAAATCCCCGTTATCCAACGTAACCATCACGATGGCACGGGTGGCGTCTAATTTTCGAAATTCACGCGCTACCGTCCAACCCGCCAGACCTGCGCCCACAATGACCAAAGGAGTTGAGGTAGCGCTCATGCTTAAATTTCCACGATTTCAAAATCCGCTTTGGCAACGCCACAGTCTGGGCAGGCCCAGCTTTCAGGCACTGCGGCCCACAGGGTTCCCGCGGCAATCCCATCTTCTGGGCGGCCAGCGGCCTCGTCGTACACAAAGCCACACACCACACATATATATGTTTTCATTTTTTAGTTCTTTCTAAATTCACTGCTTCAACGCATCAATGGGCCAACACGGTATCGAGTACCGATTGGTAATGTTTGGCATGGCGCTCTTCGACTTTCGCCAATGCCGCAAAACGCTTTTGGGCTTTTTCTAGCGTCACTCGAAATTGCGCTGCGTGGACCTTGGATTCTTCGATTTGTTCATCCATTTCAGCGACCGCTGCTGCATTGCCTTCTTGTTCAGCCGTTTTACGAAAGCCTGGGTACATCTCGGTGTACTCATAGGTTTCGCCTTCAATGGCGATTTGCAGTGCCTTGGCTGGCGTCATCGTGGCCTTGGGGTAGAGCAAATCCAGGTGGCCAAAGGCGTGCATGACTTCTTGGTCGGCCGTTTCTTCAAAGGTGCGCGCTGTGAGCTCATCGCCCATTTCACGGGCTATTTTTGCAAAGTAGCGGTATTTAATATGCGCCATCGACTCGCCTGCAAAAGCAGACTCGAGGTTGGCAAGGGTTTTGATTTCGGGGCGCGTTGTGTGTTGCATTTTTAAATTCCTTTAGATTGACACAGAGCCAATAGAAGGTTTTCTATCGGCATGGCGTGGATCATAGGATTTATCTATTAATTTAGCCAATTGATAATGGCTAATTGATTGATAGCGGCTATCACCGAACTTTCTAATTCCGCATCAATGCTTCAATTTCATCAGCCTCCACCGGAACTCCACGGCTGATGAGTTCGCAGCCGGTGTCGGTAACGATCGCATCGTCTTCAATGCGAATGCCGATGTGGTGAAACTGCTCAGGAACACCGGGCGCAGGGCGAACATAAATGCCAGGCTCAATGGTCAACACCATGCCGGAGCTCAACACGCGCGCGGGGCGGCTGACAATTTTCTCCCCCGTGAGCGCGTCCAAACGCGTGGATGCCTTGCCAATTTCGCTGGGCTCGGTGTAGGCGCCGCAGTCGTGCACATCCATGCCCAACCAATGGCCGGTGCGGTGCATGTAAAACTGAAAGTACGCGCGTTTTTCTATCACGTCGTGCAGATTGCCTACCTTGTTTTTATCCAACAGGCCCAGGTCCAACATGCCTTGCGCCAATACCTTAACGGTGGCGTCATGGGGATCGGTAAACCGCGCGCCCGCGCGGGTGGCTGCAATGGCCGCTTTTTGTGAGTCCAACACCAGCTCGTAGAGCGCGCGCTGCGGTCCGCTAAACACACCGTTGGCCGGGAAAGTGCGCGTGATATCCGAGGCGTAGCCATCGAGCTCGCAGCCCGCATCTATCAACACCAGCTCGCCATCACGCACGGCACCCGCATCAGCGCGGTAGTGCAACACGCAGGCATTGGCACCCGCGGCCACAATCGATCCGTAGGCGGGACACTGCGATCCGTGCAAGCGAAATTCATGCAAGAGCTCGGCATCCAAATGGTATTCCCGCACCTCTTTGCCCTCGCGCAGCATCCGCGCACTCTGTTGCATGGCCCGAATATGGGCACCCGCACTGATCACTCCAGCACGGCGCATCGTGTCTTGCTCATGCGCGTCTTTGACCAGGCGCATTTCATCAAGGGGCACGCACACATCACGCTGCGCGGCAGGACAGAGCGCGCCATAACGCACCCGGTCGCGCAGGGGTTGCAACCATGCCGTGATGCGCGCATCCAAGCCTTTGTGGGTAGCAAAGGGATACCACACTGTGTCGCAACCATCGAGCAGTTGCGCCATGCGTGCGTCCATTTCAGAGACCGAATAGGCCTCGTCCACGCCTAAGTCACGTGGTGCGGCATCTGGGCCTAAGCGGTAGCCGTCCCAAATTTCGCGCTCGGTGTCTTTGGGCTGGCAAAACAAAATCGACTTTCCCGTGCCAGTAATCACCAACCAGGCTTTGGGCTCGGTAAAGCCACTGAGGTACTGAAAGTAACTGTCAAATCGGTATAAAAAATCGGCATCCCGGTTGCGCTGCTGCTCCGGTGCGGTTGGCATCACCGCAATCCCCTTGGGGCCCAGTTGCGCGGCCAGCGTGGCGCGGCGTGCGGCATAAACCGCTGGAGGTGCAAAGGGCTTGAATGAATACGGCAGTAAAGAGGGTTTCATACGTTTGGCTTTCAAGAATGGAGCTGTCGCAATCGTTCAGGCGTTCCCACATCGGTCCAGCGCCCAGTGTAAAGCTGGGCACTCACCTGGCCTTGGTCCATTGCGCGTCGCAGCAAGGGCGCCAATGCGGCCTTGATGCCCGAGGGGTTGCCTTGGGGAATGTCACACCACGGCTGCAAAAACAAGTCCTTGTGAAAAAGTCCAATGGTGCTGTAGGTGTAGCGGGGCAAGGACGTGTCTTGATTCAAATTCAAAGCCAAGTGGCTTGGCTCTCCTGCACCTGGCAGCGCTTGCATACCAAAATCACCCAAAGGGTTGTGCTCTGGATTGGGCACCAACCACAAGTGCGCCAAGCGGCCACTGTCTGCAAAGCGTTGGACGGCCTGGCGATCGAACGCAAAATCAGGGACAAAAACATCACCGGCCACCAACCAAAAAATTCCCGGGTCATTGCTTGCGCCATCACACAACAAAGGCAATGCCCGCGCAATCCCGCCTGCCGTTTCAAGCGCGCCGCCAAAGTCTTTGCCTTCGTGGGAGTAGGTCATTTGGACATGCGCACCGAGGTAGTCAAAGGTATCGCCAAAGGCGGCCTCAATGTGGTCGCCCAGCCACGCGGTATTGGCAACCGCGCAGGTGCAGCCTGCGCGCGCAAGCGCTTCCAAATGCCATTGCATCAAGGGCTTGCCGTGAACCGCAAGCAAAGGTTTGGGTGTGCTGTCGGTCAAAGGGCGCATCCGCTCACCGCGGCCTGCGGCCAACACCATCGCCGCCACGCGGCCAGTGAACAATGGGGACATCTTGCGGTTCAACGCGCGCCAACAGACACTGTGCCAAACGCGGCTTGCGCGCCACGCGGCAGGCAACGCCAATAGGCAGGGTTGGCTGCGACTTCGCCGCCCAAAGCCACTGCGGCTTGCCAGCCCCAACGCGGTTGGTACAAAAAAGCGCGGGCCAGTGCAATCAGGTCGGCATCTCCGGCTTGCAAAATTGCCTCGGCTTCACTCGGCTCGGTAATCAAACCCACCGCGGTGGTCGCCATGCCGCTGGCATCGCGCAGCGCGCGGGCAAAGGGCACTTGGTAGCCCGCGCCCAAAGCGATTTTTTGGTTCGGAGATACGCCACCTGAGGACACGTGAACAAAGTCGCAACCCAAGGCTTTCAGCTGTTTGGAAAACTCCACACTTTGTTCCACATCCCAGCCCCCTTCGACCCAGTCGCTTGCCGATAAGCGCACACCCAACACCCCGTCAAAAACGGCGCGCACTGCGGCAAAAATTTCCAGTGGGAAACGCATGCGATTGTCTAAGCTGCCGCCATACGCATCACTGCGTTGGTTGGCGATGGGAGACAGAAATTCATGCATCAAATACCCGTGGGCGGCGTGCAACTCGATGGCCTCTACGCCCAAGCGTTTGGATCGCTGCGCGGCACGGACAAAGGCATCACGAACCGTGGCCATGTCCTGGGCTGTCATCGCCTTGGGCGGCGCCTCATGGGGCAGCTGTGGCAGCGCAGAGGGACCCACTGTTTGCCAACCCCCATCGGCCGGGCCCAATAATTGCGCACCTTGCCAAGGCAGGGCGCTAGATGCTTTGCGCCCGGCATGGGCCAATTGAATACACACCGCGACCTCGGGCGCCAAGGCGCGGGCTCGAATCAAGTGGCTGTGCAGCGCCGCTTCGGTGGCGTCATCCCACAAACCCAAGCACGAGGGCGTGATGCGTCCCTCGGGCAACACGGCGGTGGCTTCAATGGTGAACATCGCTGCACCGCTGTTGAGCAGATTGCCCCAATGCATCAAGTGCCAATCGGTGGCTTGGCCGTTGATGGCCTGGTACTGGCACATGGGCGCCACCACAATGCGGTTGGGCAAGGTGAGTCCCCCGCGCGGCGAGGGAAGGGTGAAGGGCGAAAACAACAGGCTCATGGCGGCAGTAGGGTGAGTCAATTCAGACATCAGCATAGCCCAAAGGCCACAGGCTGAGCGCCCCGGTAAAATCTGTTCTTTCGCATTGATTACCTTAACTACCCCGGAGTCGCCCCCCATGGCAAATACCCAACAAATGGCCAGCGCCATCCGCGCACTGGCAATGGATGCTGTTCAACTTGCCAACTCCGGACACCCCGGCGCCCCCATGGGGATGGCCGATATGGCAACCGCCTTGTGGGGCCAGCATTTGCAGCACAACCCGAGCAATCCGCATTGGATGAACCGCGACCGCTTTGTGCTCTCCAATGGCCACGGCTCCATGCTTATTTACGCCTTGTTGCATTTGAGCGGCTACAAGCTGCCCATGGGCGAGCTCAAAAACTTTCGCCAACTGCACAGCAAAACCGCAGGCCACCCCGAAGTCGGCATCACCCCCGGTATAGAAACCACTACCGGCCCCTTGGGCCAAGGCATTACCAACGCGGTCGGCATGGCGCTGGCAGAAAAGCTGTTGGCTAAAGAATTCAACCGCGAAGGCCATGCGGTGGTGGACCACCACACCTATGTGTTTATGGGTGACGGCTGCTTGATGGAAGGCATCAGCCACGAGGCCTGCGCCTTGGCCGGCGCATGGAAGCTCAACAAGCTCATTGCACTGTACGACGACAACGGCATCTCCATTGACGGCCAAGTGGCGCCTTGGTTTATCGACAACACGCCGCAGCGTTTTGCGGCCTACGGCTGGAATGTCATTGACGCCGTCAACGGCCATGACGCAGCCGCAGTTTCCCAAGCCATTGCAAGCGCCAAGCAAAGCAGCACCCAACCCACGCTTATTGTGTGCAAAACATCGATTGGCAAAGGCAGCCCCAACCGCGCCAACACCGCCAAAGCCCATGGCGAACCCTTGGGCGCGGAAGAAATCAAACTCACCCGCGAAGCCATTGGCTGGTCGCATGCGCCGTTCACCATTCCCAAAGAAGTCTATGCCGACTGGGACGCCAAAGAAGCAGGCCGCGCCCGTGAAAAGGCCTGGGACACCGCCTTTGCCGCCTACCAAAGCGCGTACCCCGCGCTTGCCAAAGAGCTGCTGCGTCGCATGAAAGGTGACCTGCCTAAAAACTTTGTACAAACGGCGGTAGATACCGTGATTGCGGCGCACACCAAATCCGAAACCGTTGCTTCACGCAAAGCCTCGCAACTCGCGCTAGAAGCTTTCACCGCGGCGCTGCCGGAGATGCTCGGCGGATCTGCCGACTTGACCGGATCGAACCTCACCAACACCAAATCCACGCCCAACTTGCGCTTTGACGCGCAGGGCCA
Organism: Sulfuritalea sp.; assembly: GCA_021737875.1. Taxonomy (GTDB): domain Bacteria; phylum Pseudomonadota; class Gammaproteobacteria; order Burkholderiales; family Burkholderiaceae_C; genus Allorhodoferax. Next base: position 2,660 of record JAIPDD010000011.1, on the reverse strand, counting down.
TGTCATCCAAACCGCAGACGCGCAAGGCCACCTGGTGGGCGGTCGCCATATCAACTATGGTGTGCGCGAATTTGGCATGGCGGCCATCATGAACGGCGTGGCGCTGCATGGTGGATTTATTCCTTACGGTGGTACCTTTCTCACGTTCAGCGACTACAGCCGCAACGCCATTCGCATGGCCGCGCTAATGAAGCAACGCGTGATCCATGTGTTCACCCACGACAGCATTGGCTTGGGCGAAGACGGCCCGACACACCAGTCGATTGAACACGCAGCGTCTTTGCGTTTGATTCCCAATTTGGATGTTTGGCGTCCGGGTGATACCGCAGAAACAGCGGTCGCTTGGACGGTGGCTTTACAAAATAAAACCAAACCCACAGCGCTTTTGTTATCGCGCCAAAACATCACCTACGCGCCCAAGGCCGAATCTGCGCTGGCGCCCAACGCCTGCGGCTTGGATGCCATCAGCAAAGGGGCCTATGTATTGGCCGAACCATCTGAAGTGGGTCTGAAGAAAAAAGCCCAAGCGGTCCTCATTGCCACAGGCTCCGAAGTCCAGCTCGCGCTCCAAGCGCAAACCCTGCTCGCCACCCGAAAAATCGCAGTGCGCGTGGTCTCCATGCCCAGCAACACCACGTTTGACCACCAGACGCCCGCCTACAAAGCATCTGTCTTGCCCGAGGGAATCCCCCGCATTGCAGTGGAGATGGGCGTCACCGAGGGCTGGTGGAAATATGGCTGCTGCGCTGTGGTCGGCATTGACACCTACGGAGAATCAGCGCCCGCCCCTGTGCTTTTCAAACATTTTGGTTTCACGCCTGAGAACGTGGCCGACACGGTGGAAGCAGCTTTGCGCGCAAAGCGCTAAACCCGCGCCACCACCCTTCCTCTTTTTAACTTCAGGAGTACAGACATGGCTATCAAAGTAGGTATCAACGGATTTGGCCGCATTGGCCGCATGGTGTTTCGCGCGGCGGTGCAAAACTTTTCTGACATCGAGATCGTGGGCATCAACGACTTGCTCGAACCCGATTACCTTGCCTATATGTTGCAGTATGACAGCGTGCACGGCCGCTTCAAAGGCGAGGTTTCTGTCAAAGACGGGGCCCTCGTCGTCAACGGCAAAACCATCCGTTTGACCCAAGAGCGTGATCCTGCCAACCTGAAGTGGGGCGCGGTGGGCGCGGACGTGGTGATCGAAGCCACGGGCTTGTTTTTAGACAAAGCCACGGCGGAAAAACACCTGGCTGCAGGCGCTAAAAAGGTGCTTCTATCAGCGCCCAGCAAAGACGACACGCCGATGTTTGTGTTTGGCGTGAACCACGCAAGCTACGCTGGCCAAACGATTGTTTCTAACGCATCGTGCACCACCAACTGCTTGGCCCCCGTGGCCAAGGTGCTCAACGACAAATGGGGCATCAAGCGCGGACTCATGACCACCGTGCACGCCGCCACTGCCACCCAAAAAACCGTGGATGGCCCGAGCAACAAAGACTGGCGTGGCGGGCGGGGCATCTTAGAAAACATCATCCCTTCCAGCACCGGCGCAGCCAAAGCGGTTGGCGTGGTGATTCCAGCCTTGAACAAAAAACTCACAGGCATGTCGTTTCGCGTACCCACCAGCGATGTGTCGGTTGTCGATTTGACCTGCGAGCTCAACACCGAGGCCACGATGGCTGAGATTTGCGCAGAAATGAAAGCCCAAAGCGAAGGCGCGCTCAAAGGCATCTTGGGCTACACCGAAGACAAAGTGGTGGCCACCGACTTCCGCGGCGATGCCCGCACCTCTATTTTTGATGCTGACGCCAGCATTGCGCTCGATGGCACGTTCATCAAAGTGGTGAGCTGGTACGACAACGAGTGGGGCTATTCCAACAAGTGCTTGGAGATGGTTCGTGTACTGGCCAAATAAGTAATCCATAAAACAGGAAGTCCCATGCAAAACAAAGCACCTGCGCCCAAACCACTGCGGCCCTTGCCGGCATTTATTTTTGCCAGCCGCTGGTTGCAACTGCCCTTGTACTTAGGATTGATTGCGGCGCAAGGTGTATACGTTTTCCACTTTTGGGTCGAGCTAGTTCATCTCATCGAGGCGGCGTTTGGCAACCAAACCGCACTGCAAGCTTTGGTAAGCAGCATGGGCTACCAGGCCGATGTGCCTTTGATAGCGCTCAATGAAACGCTCATCATGTTGGTGGTCTTGGCCTTGATTGATGTGGTGATGATTTCTAACCTGCTGATCATGGTGATAGTAGGCGGCTACGAAACCTTTGTCAGCCGCATGGACTTAGAGGGCCACCGCGATCAACCCGAGTGGTTAGACCACGTGAATGCGTCGGTATTGAAAGTCAAACTCGGAACCGCCATCATCGGCATCAGCTCCATCCATTTGCTCAAGACTTTTATCAACGCCGCCAACTACGACAGCAAAGTCCTGATTGCACAAACCGTGATTCATATCACTTTTTTACTCAGCGCCTTGGCCATTGCTTACACCGACAGAATTTTAATTTCGACCCAAGCAATTAAAAAATGAGCTTCCAAGCGCTCACAAATCCAAGGGTTAACCCGCACTTCTCCTGTGGCGAAATTGCATTGCATTTTTGTAATGCAAGCTGATAAAGCCATTGAATTGCTAACGTTTAAAAACCCTACTCCCC
>JAIPDD010000114.1 GCA_021737875.1 Sulfuritalea sp. | reverse complement strand
AGGCCTGGGGCACGGTGTTGACCCCCGAAGTGCTCAAGGCCATCGATGCCATTCGCGCCGAGATGCGTGACCCTGCGGTGTAAGTGGGCAGGCCGTGGCACACCATGTCAGTGAAACCCCTGCAACCCAGTTTCTCAAGCAACAAAAAGTCGGGTTCACCGAGCATCCGTATGACTACCTAGCGCATGGTGGCGCGCAGCACAGCGCCCAGGTACTGGGCTGGGACCCTTTTCATGTGGTCAAAACCCTCATCATGCAAGACCAAGACGCCAAGCCTTTGGTGGTGTTGATGCATGGCAACCGCAAAGTCTCAACGAAAAATTTAGCCCGGCAGATCGGCGCCAAGTCCATCGAACCCTGTACGCCTGAGGCAGCCCAGCGGCACAGCGGCTACTTGGTGGGCGGGACATCGCCTTTTGCGACCCGCAAATCCATGCCTGTGTACATCGAAAGCAGCATCTTGGACTTGCCCCGCATCTTGATCAATGGCGGCCGCAGGGGTTTCTTGGTGGGACTAGACCCGCAGGTCTGCGTGGCCTTGCTTGGCGCAAAGGCAGTACAGTGCGCCTTAGAAGATTAAAACGATGAGAAAGAATTGATTTTGGAAGCACTCAGCCCTTTTTACCCCGCACTTGCAACTCTTGGCGCCACACTGGCCGCTTACCTGGTCGGGTCTTTGTCCTTTGCGGTGATTGTCAGCCGCCTCATGGGCTTGAACGATCCGCGGACCTACGGCAGTAAAAATCCGGGAGCGACCAATGTCTTGCGCTCAGGCAGCAAGGCGGCGGCCGTTGCGACCTTGCTGCTCGATGCGCTCAAGGGATGGGTTCCCGTGTTTTTGGTACAGCAGTTTGGCTCGCCCTATGGCTTCGAAGGCGCAACGCTCGCCTTGGTGGGCTTGGCTGCATTTTTAGGCCATCTGTACCCGGTTTTTTTCCGCTTTCAAGGCGGCAAAGGCGTAGCCACCGCGATGGGGGTGGTGGTTGCAATCAGCGCGGGCTTAGGCTTGGCAACCGGTGCAACGTGGTTGCTGATCGCCTTCTTCTTTCGCTATTCCTCTTTGGCTTCATTGATCGCCGCCGTGTTTGCGCCGGTGTACTACCTGATGGGTGACGGAGTCGCATGGCGCACCGACCATGCCCAAGCCCTGAGCTTGGTCGTGATCAGCGGCTTTTTAATTTGGCGCCACAGTGAAAATATGTCGCGCTTGGTCAAAGGGACGGAATCGAAGCTGGGTAAAAAGTCTTAGTCTCTGAAGTTATTGAAACTCACCGGCACATCGGTGATTTCCTTTTTCAGCAAGGCCATGGCGGCTTGCAAGTCGTCGCGTTTTGCGCCGGTCACACGCACGGAGTCGCCTTGAATCGAGCCCTGGACTTTGAGTTTGCTGTCTTTGATGATGCGCTGGATTTTTTTACCCAGTTCGGCCTCAATGCCGTTGCGCACCTTGATGACTTGCTTGACCTTGTCGCCGCCCATTTTTTGGATATCACCCATTTCTAAAAAGCGCACATCCACGTTGCGTTTGGTGAGCTTATTGCGCAACACATCTTCAATTTGCGCTAACTGAAACTCCGCATCGCCGATCATGGTGATTTCTTTGTCTTTGATTTCGATGCTGGCAGACGTGCCCTTGAAGTCAAAGCGGGTAGTGATCTCTTTGGTGGTGTTTTCGACGCCATTTTTCACATCCACCAAATTGGCTTCGCAAACCGTATCAAATGAAGGCATGAAAAATATCTCCTGTCAGGGGCCATTCGGGGCAATTGCACAGCGGGGAGGGCTGCGCAATGCGACAATCCCACCATGTTAGTCGAGAAAAACGTCCCCCTTCAGGCACTCAATACTTTTCATATCGTGGCCCGTGCCCATGGCCTGGTGCGGGTGCGCAGTGAAGCCGATGTGCTGGCGGTCCTGGCCGACCCAGACTGGGCTGCGGCGCCTAAATTTGTGTTGGGTGGGGGTAGCAATTTGGTCTTGACGGGCGACGTCAAGCCGCTGGTGCTCAAAGTGGAAGTTCAAGGGCGCCGGGTTGTGGGAGAGACCGCCAAAGCGGTCATTGTGGAAGCCGGGGCAGGGGAAGATTGGCACGACTTTGTAGCTTGGACGCTGGCCCAAGGGTTGCCGGGGCTGGAGAACATGGCTTTGATTCCCGGCACAGTCGGGGCCTCGCCCGTTCAAAACATTGGGGCCTATGGGGTGGAGCTGCAAGACCGATTTGAATCGCTAGACGCCATCGATCTGGTTACGGGCAAGCTGTTGACCTTGAACGCCGCCCAGTGCGCCTTTGGGTACCGCGATTCCATTTTTAAACATGGCGGGACAGCGCCCACTTTAGGATTGAAAGAGCGGGCTTTGATTTTGCGGGTGCGCTTTGCTTTGCCCAAGGCCTGGAAACCCGTTCTAGGCTATGCGGACCTTGATAAAAAGCAGGCACAAACCGGTTGTGACCATCCTACAGCGCAGCAAATTTTTGACTGGGTGTGCGAAATCCGCCGCGCCAAGTTGCCAGACCCAGCGGTCATTGGCAACGCGGGCAGTTTCTTTAAAAATCCGACCGTGACGGCTGAGCAATGTGCCGACATCATCGCGCGCGACCCCAAGGTGGTGCACTACCGCTTGGACGACGGGCGTTTCAAGTTGGCCGCAGGGTGGTTGATTGATGCCTGCGGTTGGCGTGGCAAAACAGTCGGCCAAGCGGGGGTGTATGAAAAACAAGCTCTGGTGTTGGTGAATTTAGGTAGCGGAGCAGGGGGTGCCACGGGCGGTGAGGTGATGACCTTGGCCGGTGCGATTCAAACCAGCGTTTACGAACGCTTTGGATTGCGCTTAGAGACAGAGCCCGTGGTTTTGTAATTGTGTGTGGTTTGAATGGATGAGCGAAAAAATGAAGCATATTTTGGTTTTAGGTGGAACGGGTTTTGTAGGCGCGCATGTCTGTGAAAAGTTGGGACAGGCGGGCTACCGTGTCAGTGTGGCAACGCGTAAAGCGCGCAACGCCAGCCACATTCAGCATGTGCCCACATTGACCGTGCTTGAACTCGATATCCACAACGAACAAGCTTTAACGCAGGCGATGCAGGGCGTCGACGCCGTCGTGAATTTGGTTGCCATCTTGCACGGCAGCGCCGCTGCGTTTGAGCGTGTGCATGTCGAACTGCCCCAAAAAATAGGCCGCGCTTGTGTGAAAAATGGGGTGAAACGCTTGGTGCATATCAGCGCTTTAGGCGCCCATGCAGCGCACCCCGAAACGGCTCCTTCCAACTACCTGCGCAGCAAAAGCCGCGGAGAGGTAGCGTTGCAAACCATCACAGGCCAATCCCAGAGCGCCACCCAGCTCACGGTTTTACGACCCAGCGTGATCTTTGGGGCGCAGGACCAGTTCCTCAATGTCTTTGCCAAGTTGCAGCGCGTTTTTCCGGTGATGCCATTGGCGTGCGCAAGCGCAAAATTTCAACCCGTTTGGGTGGAAGACGTGGCCTTGGGCGTGCTGCGCTGCTTGCAGCTTTCAGGAGCAGCCGTCAAAGCATTGCCTGTGTTAGAGGCAGTAGGGCCGCACGTGTTGACGCTCAAGTCATTGGTGCAATTGGCTGCGCGTTTCAGCGGCATCGGCCAGGGCCGAGGGCGCCCGGTGATCGGTTTGCCACGGTGGATGGGAAAAATTCAGGCCGTGATCTTGGGCTTTATGCCGGGTGAACCGGTGATGAGTGTGGACAACTTAGACTCTATGCGCATCGACAACGTCAGTGCAGGCGCGCTACCGGGTTTACAGGCTTTGGGTATTCAAGTGGCGTCATTGGTGGCGGTGGCGCCCAGCTATTTGCTGCATGACCCGTCTGACCAAGGTTTGTTAGCGATTCGCAAGCGGTCTCGCTGAGCGCACGTTCACCCGGTCAACTGGAGACTTCGCCCTTCAAGCTTTTTGCGATTGCTTCTTGCAAGCGTCCTATTTGCACGGGCTTGCTGACAAAGTCATTCACCCCCGCGGCAAGCGCTGCGTCACGGGCATCGTTCATGATGTCAGCGGTGATGGCGATGATGGGAACGTGTGAGACCTTGCCTTCCATGGCACGAATCGCGCGGGTGCAGGCTAAACCGTCCATGACAGGCATGTGAACATCCATCAACACCAGATCGAACCCTTGGCCTGGCGTTTGGTTTTGCATGGCCTCAAAAGCGAGTTGGCCGTTTTCGCAAAATGTCGTTAGGTAACCCATGCGGTCTAGCAAAATCCCCATGAACTTTTGATTGACCAGGTTGTCTTCGGCAACGAGTATTCGGACCGGCTTGTCAGTAGGTGAATGGTTTGATATCGCTGGCGTAGGGTGTTCGCTTGCCAGTTTTTCATGGGGCGCTGCACAGGCTTGAAAACCCAAAGTCAAGGTAAAGCATGACCCCTTGCCCCATGTGCTTTGTACTTCAATATTCCCGCCCATCATGCGCGCCAAGGATTGCGAAATTTCTAAGCCCAGCCCGGTTCCGCCAAATTGGCGGGCAACACCGCTATCGACTTGGTAAAAGCGTTGAAACAACTGCGAAACCGCGTCAGGCGGCATTCCAATCCCGGTGTCGGAGACGCTAAACACCAAGTCGATCGTGCCGTCGGTACGGATGCGGTAGGTCGCGCTGAAAGAGACGGTTCCCTGCTCGGTGAACTTGATTGCATTGTTAAGCAGGTTAATTAAAATTTGTTTGAACCGCGTGGCATCAAAAGAGCCCCACGCCGGGATATCTGCATCGACATGGAAATCAAAATTCAAGTACTTGTCGTTGGCCAGCGGTCGCATGAGCGCTTCTACATCCAAAAGCATGGTCGGTAAGTGCTCCGCTTGCCCACGGATATTGATTTTCCCAGCCTCAAGCGCGGATATGTCCAAAATATCGTTCAGGATATGGAGCAGGTGGTTGGCAGAGGTGTCGACAGTTTGTACGTAATCGGCTTGTTCTGTGCTGAGTTCAGTCGATTTAAGCAAGTGGAGCATGCCCAAAATACTATTGAAGGGCGTGCGCAACTCGTGGCTCATATTGGCTAAAAATTGGCTTTTTCCGCGGTTGGCGCGTTCGGCCAAAATTTGCGTAAGCCGAAAATGCTCTGCCAATCCTTTGGAGGCCTGGTGTTCGCGCTCTTGGCTTACATTGCGCAGATACAGTGCGATGGCAGCGCCAGAAAACAGCAGCATGAGTCCCAATGTCAGCCAGGTGATATGGCGGTTGAGTTCCATTAAATCGTTGCCTTGTTTTTCCAACAGGTTCCCTGTCGTGCTTTCAGCGGCATTGCTCAAGGCCAACACATCAGGTGCCAAAGCATTGGCATCTTCTAGCAACGCATCCATCAGCTGCAAACGGGAGGTGTCTGATGTCAATAACCGCTCTAAGCGAACATGCAGGCTTTCAAGTTGCTCGAAGGTTTGAAGGTTTTCAGGCGATGAAAAGAAGTAGACCGAGGCGGGCGACTGGCGCATGATCTCGATGCGCGAATGCAAAAGATCGTTTTGCAGCATCAGTGCATCGACATCAGGAGGGGTGCGGTAGTTGAGTTGCTGGTCTAAGGCGTGGCGAAAGCGCAAGAACTCCCGATCGAGTTGGACTGCGGGGGCTGCAATGGAATCAACCCGCATTTTTTTGCTTTCTTGGAGGGCTTTGCTTTGGTTGATCTCAACTGCCAATAAAGCAGCCATTGCCATGGCCATGGCCGCTGCAAGCAAGGCTAACCAAAAGCGCGGTGTTTTCATACCCGCAATCTGACCTGGCTTATTTAACGGTCAAGGCTTTGAGCTGCCAGATCGACCGCTCGTAATAGCGCTTGGCCTGCAGTTCAGGATGGCTATCAAAGGGATACACCACAAACAGCGGCCCTTTTGTTTTGACAGGAATGGCTTCGTCGTTAATTTGGTGCGCCAAAATCATGTCGTATTGTTGCGCGTCCGACATGGGAATATGTATTTTGTAGTCATTGAGCGCGATGGCGCTGATATCGGCGCCTTTCACTTTTGCCAATGCCAACACATCCCGAAGCAATGGGCCCGTGAATTTAACGCTGTCGGGATACCACGGCGTTTTGGTTACGATCGTTTGTTGGGGCAGGGCTTTCAGTGCCGCAAGGCTCAAGGCTTGCTTTTGATCTTTCCCCGTGACAGTGAGTACGGTTTTATCTGCATTGCTTTTTTGCGCTTGTGCAAGCGGCGAAAAAAACAGTGTGATGAAGGCCAGTACGGCCCATACGAAACCATGGTTTATTTTTTTGTTCATGGCGCTCCCCTTTTGGTTGTTGATTTAAGTGTCTGACAAACCCAACATCTGCGTGCCTGCATCATTACTCAGAAGACCCGATTGGGCATAGATTCCGAGTTTGGCACGGGTGTCCACAATATCCAAATTGCGCATGGTCAGCTGGCCAATTCGGTCTGCAGGAGAAAACATCGACTCGCCTTTTTCCATGGTCAAACGCTCGGGGTGGTAGGTGAGGTTGGAGGAGCTGGTATTCAAAATGGAGTAATCGTTTCCGCGGCGCAGTTCGAAGGTGACTTCGCCTGTCACGGCGCGGGCAATCCACCGCTGTGCGGCTTCTCGCAGCATGATGGCTTGGGGGTCAAACCAGCGGCCTTGGTAGAGGAGGCGCCCTAATTTCCTGCCGTTGTCGCGGTACTGTTCAATGGTGTCTTCGTTGTGGATACCCGTCACCAAACGCTCATACGCTGCAAACAGCAAGGCCAGCCCCGGGGCTTCGTAAATTCCGCGGCTTTTGGCTTCAATAATGCGGTTTTCGATTTGGTCACTCATGCCCAAACCATGGCGACCGCCAATGCGGTTGGCTTCCAAAATCAAGCTGACCAAGTCGGGGTATTCCACGCCATTGAGCGCGACGGGGCGGCCTTCTTCAAACCGAACCGAGACCTCTTCGCGGCGAACTTCTACGCCATCCTTCCAAAAGGCTACGCCCATGATGGGGTTGACAATCGTCATGCCGCTGCTGAGGTGCTCCAGGTCTTTGGCTTCGTGGGTGGCTCCCAGCATATTGGAGTCTGTGGAGTAGGCCTTTTCAGCCGACATTTTGTAACCAAAACCCGCTTGGGTCATAAACGCAGACATCTCC
>JAIPDD010000113.1 GCA_021737875.1 Sulfuritalea sp. | reverse complement strand
GAACGACCGACATCATTGCCCGCGTCATCGCAGAGCCCTTGGGTAAAGCACTGGGTCAAACCGTCGTCATCGAAAACAAAGCAGGTGGTGGTGGCGTGATCGGGGCCAACGAAACGGCGAAATCGGCACCCGATGGCTATTCATTGGGAATGGCGACTGTCTCAACTGTAGCGGCCAACCCTGCGATTAACCCCAAAATACCCTATAACGCGATGACGGACTTCACCCCGATTATCAACATTGCAGCGACGCCCAATGTGATTGCAGTCCACCCGAGCTTTCCGGCAAAAGACTACAAATCCTATGTGGCTGAACTTAAAAAGCATCCTGGCCGACATTCTTATTCTTCCTCTGGCACGGGAGGCATTGGTCACCTGCAAATGGAGTTGTACAAAAACTTAGCAGGCGTGTTTGTCACCCATATTCCTTACCGCGGCGCGGGTCCCGCGCTCAACGACACGGTCGCCGGTCAGGTTCTCATGACCTTTGACAATTTGCCATCGGCCTTGCCTTTTATTCAGGCCAATAGATTAGTTCCCATTGTGGTGGCTGCCCCACAGCGCTTAAGCCAACTGCCCAATGTTCCGACCTTCAAGGAACTGGGTTTAGAGCCGGTTAACCGGATGGCGTTTTACGGAATTTATGGACCGAAAGGGTTGCCGAAAGAAGTCGTCGACAAAGTCAACGCAGCAGTGCGCAAAGCCTTGGAAGACCCGGTCGTTAAAAAACGCATTGAAGATACCGGCTCTTTGATTATTGCAAACACCCCGGAGCAGTTTACTGAGCAAATTCGCGCGGAATACGCGGTGTACAAACGGGTGGTTGAGTCCGCCAAATTGAGTTTGGACTGATCTTGCCATTGGGTGGCAAAACAGGCGTTGGTCCAATCGCTGGGCCAACGCTTTTTGATGAGTCAATTGACATTTTCATTGATGCGTTGTGGTTAGAAGAGGGCTTGTCAAAGAACACCTTGGAAGCCTATCGGCGTGACCTGCGCCAGTTGTTGGCCTTTCGCCAGGGCGCGGCCTTGGTCAGCATCACGGAGCAAGATGTTCTTGGCTATTTTTCTGCCCAACACGCCAGCACCAAAGCCACGACGGCCAACCGCCGACTGACCGTATTTAAGCGCTACTTTCGGTGGGCTTTGCGTGAAGGCCGCATCCAAATCGATCCCACATTAAAGCTGCAAGCGGCTAAACAGGCCTTGCGGGTTCCTAAGACCTTGACCGAGGCCCAGGTGGAGGATTTGTTGGCAGCGCCGGATACCACTGCCGCTTTGGGCGTACGCGACCGAACCATGTTGGAGTTGATGTATGCCAGCGGACTTCGGGTCAGCGAGTTGGTGACGCTTAAAACTTTGAACATCGGAATGAATGACCAAGTGCTTCGGGTGATGGGTAAAGGCGCGAAGGAGCGTTTGGTGCCGTTTGGCGAAGTGGCTGCGAGTTGGCTGCGGCAGTACTTAGACGGAGCCCGTGCGACCTTGCTTGCGGGTAAGCAAACCGATGATTTATTTGTCACTACCCAAGGAACGAATCCTGGCGTAGCGATGTCCCGGGTGATGTTTTGGATGGTCGTTAAAAAATACGCCTTGGCCGCTGGCATTCGGTCTGCGCTTTCGCCCCATACCTTGCGCCACGCGTTTGCGACCCATTTACTCAACCATGGCGCGGATTTACGCGCGGTACAACTGCTTTTGGGCCACGCTGATATTTCGACAACAACCATCTACACCCACGTTGCCCGTGAGCGCTTGGCGCAATTGCATGCAGCGCACCATCCGCGCGGCTAGGTGTCAGTGGCGGGGTTGGTGGTGCGGGAGATCGGCGATTTCTTCAGGGGTAAAGCCCGCTTGTAATCGCGCTGGAATATTAAAGGGTGGTTTGGGCGTGGGGGCTCGGAAGCGTAGCGTGGCGTCTTTGTAAAACGTCGTTGCGTCAACGCCGTTTTGCTCGCAAAGCCAGTGGTACCAATGGTTGCCAATGGCCACGTGGCCGACTTCCTCTTTCAATATCAATTCTAAAATCTCAACGGCTTGCAAGGCCTGTGGTGTACCCACTTTGTGTAATTTGGTTTGCACCATGGGGGTGGCATCCAAGCCCCGCGCCTCCATCGTTCTCGGAATGAGCGCCATGCGGGCAAGCACATCGTGCTGGGTATCCGCACAAACCGTCCATAGCCCATCATGGGCTACAAAATCACCGTAGCGGTAACCGCACTGTTGCAGGTGGCCTTCAAGCAATGAAAAGTGTTGCGCTTCTTCATATGCAACCCCGAGCCAGTCGCGGTAGTAAGCCTGCGGCAAATTCGCAAATCGCCATACCGCATCCAGCGCCAAATTGATGGCGTTGAACTCGATATGTGCAATCGAGTGAACCAAAGCGGCGTGGCCTTGTGGCGTATAGGCGGAGCGTTTCGGGACATCTTTGGGGCCGACCAAGTCGGGCTTCTCTGGGCGACCGGGCTCTAAGGGCGAGACAAAATCACGCGCCGTGTCGCAATCGGCAAGGGGCGCATCGCTCCAAAGCGCCATCACAGAGCGCACCTTGTCTAGGGGTTCGCAAAGGCAAAAAGCGTCATAAGCACGTTGTCTGATTTCCATCTCTACAATTCTAGGTAATCTAAACGGGTTTTATCCACAGGAATAACTATGGCAATGTACGAACTGGCAGAACTTTCCCCCCAAGTCGCTGAGTCTGCGTGGGTGGCTGATAGCGCCCAGGTGATGGGGCGGGTGGCGCTTGAAAAAGATTCCAGTGTGTGGTTTGGCGTAGTGATTCGCGGCGACACAGAGCACATTTCCATTGGCGAGGGAAGCAATATTCAAGATGGCAGCGTGTTACATGCCGACTACGGCATGCCTTTGACCGTTGGGAAATATGTGACGGTAGGCCATAAGGTGATGCTTCACGGCTGCACCATCGGCGATGAATCACTGATTGGAATCGGCGCCATCATTTTGAATGGGGCCAAAATCGGAAAGAACTGTTTGGTGGGTGCCGGCGCTTTGGTGACCGAAGGCAAAGAGTTTCCGGATGGATCGATGATTATTGGCAGCCCTGCCAAAGTGGTTCGTCAATTAACCCCCGAGCAAATGCAGGGGCTGCGTGCGAGCGCACAGCACTACATTGAAAACGCCCGCCGCTACCAATCGGAGTTTCGCAAAATTGTCTGAATTACATAAATTTTTATTCGATGGATTGCCTGTCAGAGGCAGCATCGTGCGTTTGACCGATGCGTGGACCGAGATTTTGCGCCGTCGTGCCTCCAATAGCGAGCACGGCGGATACCCTGCGCCAGTGCGCGACATGCTTGGAGAGATGGTGGCTGCCGGCGTATTGATGCAGTCAAGCATTAAGTTTGACGGCGCATTAATTTTGCAAATCATGGGCGACGGCCCTGTCAAATTGGCCGTGGTCGAGGTGCAATCGGACTTTGAATTGCGGGCCACAGCCTCGGTGATGGCGCCAGTACAAGCCCATGCGAGCTTGAGTCAGATGGTTAATGTCACCAACCAAGGCCGGTGCGCGATTACCTTAGACCCGAAAGTGAAGTTTCCAGGCCAGCAACCCTACCAAGGCGTGGTTCCGCTGTTTGATGACCAAGGCAAACCGATTGCGCGTTTGAGCGAAGTCTTGGAGCACTACATGCTGCAAAGCGAACAACTCGATACGACTTTAGTACTTGCTGCCAACGCGAACATGGCTGCAGGTTTACTGATTCAGCGTCTGCCTTTACAAGGTACGGGCAACCTTTCAGGCAGCATCGTGAGCAAGGACAACGAAGATGAAATTGGTCTGAATGAACATTACAACCGCATCGCCATATTGGCCAGCAGTCTCAAAAGCGAAGAGCTTTTGATTTTGGATGTCGATACGATTTTGCGGCGCTTGTTTTGGGAAGAGCCCATCACCCGGTTTGAGCCATTAGAAGGGAATGCTGCGCCCCGCTTTGCTTGTAGCTGCAGCCGAGAACGCGTAGCCAAGATGATTGTGAGTTTGGGTGCCGATGAGGCGCAAAGTATTTTGACTGAGCGCCCTGACATTGAAGTGGCGTGTGAATTTTGCGGTGTGCAATACCGTTTTGATCCGGTCGATGCCGCCCGCCTGTTTGTTGATCCGGCCCAGCAACTTGCCCCTGGGTCCAAACCCCACTGACGTTTTTATGGCTACGGCTTGGCTTCAAGCAAAGCAGTAAAGGTGCGGTGCTCGCACTGCGCGTCCGAGCATTTGTCGCAAACCCATTGCCAGGGCACTTGCCTTGTGGTTTTTTCCTGAGGCAGGTGTTGGCCTTTTGAAATTGTGGAAATCGCGGTCATCGCATTATTAAAGCGTTCGTCACCCGTGCCGTAGATCACGCTGAAACCGATGCCTTGACTGTGTAGGACGTGGCGTAACTTGGCATCGAACTCGGATTGAATGGCAAACCCATCGCGTTGGATGCCGTCAGCGACCCAGGGCAAATCTAAACCCATCACAAAAGTCAGATCAAAACCCCGCTGACTTTCTAAAGCTAAGGGATAGAGTGAGGTGTCGTTGAAAATGATCTCGCTGTAAATGGCCGTTATCAATGCGGTGGTGTCTGCAATCAAGTAGTCAAACGCTGGGGCGTCTTGAATGCGCTGTATCTGTATCTTGGCAATGTCGGTTTGTTCGCTGGCCTTTGGTGTTCTTTGATTCGTATCGCACCATTCGCGCAGGGCTTCAGATACAAAGCAGGCCGAAAAACCTTGGTGTGTGAGTTCAGCAGCCAGTTGCTGTGCCAAAGTCGTTTTGCCGCTGCATTCAGCGCCCAGGATGGCGATCTTCATGGGTGTGGACGTTGCAGTCCCTAAGCCAGCTTGCGCTTACTTAGAGAGTTGCACAAAAATCTCGTTGGGCTTGACCATACCCAGTTCCATGCGGGCTTTTTCTTCGACTGTTTCGAGCCCCTCACGCAAATCACGGATCTCCGCATCCAAGCGTTCATTGGCTAAGACCGCTTGGGCATTGCTCTGCTTTTGCTGCGCGAGCTCTTGGGTCAGCTGGGCCACATTGGGAATACTGCCACGCCCAAACCAGAGTTGGGCTTGCAGTGCTAAGAGCAAGACCAAGAGAACGGCAGGAACGTGACGGCGACCCATGGTCAAATCTTAGCGCAAGTTGTAGAACGCTGCACGTCCTGGGTATACGGCTATTTCGCCCAAGTCTTCTTCGATGCGCAGCAGTTGGTTGTACTTGGCCATGCGGTCAGAGCGGCTTAAGGAGCCCGTCTTGATTTGGCCCGCGTTGGTTCCGACGGCGATGTCTGAAATGGTCGAATCTTCCGTTTCACCAGAGCGGTGGCTGATGACGGCGGTGTAACCCGCGCGCTTGGCCATTTCGATAGCTGCGAAGGTTTCGCTCAAGGTTCCGATTTGGTTGATTTTGATCAAAATCGAATTGGCGATGCCCTTGTCAATGCCTTCTTTCAAAATTTTGGTGTTGGTGACAAACAAGTCATCGCCCACGATCTGGACTTTTTTACCCAAACGATCGGTGAGTAACTTCCAGCCATCCCAATCGCCTTCGGCCATACCGTCTTCAATGCTAATGATGGGGTATTTGTCTACCCAAGTCGCCAGCATGTCAGTCCACTCTTGGGCGCTGAGGCTCAGGCCTTCACCGGAGAGTTCGTACTTACCGTCTTTGTAAAACTCAGAGGCCGCGCAGTCCAGTCCCAAAGCAATTTGCTCACCGGCTACAAATCCAGCCTTGTCAATAGCTTCCAAAATCATCTGGATTGCAGCTTCGTGGTTCGCAACGTTGGGGGCAAAGCCACCCTCATCGCCAACAGCGGTGCTAATCCCCTTGTCGTGCAAAATTTTCTTGAGCGCATGAAAAACTTCTGCGCCATAGCGCAGGGCTTCACGAAAACTCGGCGCGCCTAAAGGGATGATCATGAACTCTTGCAGATCAAGGTTGTTGTTGGCGTGCTCACCACCGTTAATCACGTTCATCATGGGGACAGGCATTTGAACCGCGCCCATGCCACCAAAGTAACGGTACAAAGGCATGCCAGACTCTTCCGCCGCAGCGCGGGCCACCGCCATAGAAACTGCCAGCATCGCATTTGCACCTAAACGGCTTTTGTTGTCGGTGCCGTCTAAGTCGATCAAAGTTTTGTCTAAAAAGGCTTGCTCCGAAGCATCCAAGCCCATCACCGATTCTGCAATTTCGGTGTTGATGTGTTCAACGGCTTTTAAAACGCCTTTCCCCAGATAGCGACTCATGTCTTCAT
Source organism: Sulfuritalea sp. (assembly GCA_021737875.1). GTDB lineage: Bacteria > Pseudomonadota > Gammaproteobacteria > Burkholderiales > Burkholderiaceae_C > Allorhodoferax. Next base: position 876 of record JAIPDD010000113.1, on the reverse strand, counting down.
CACGCAATTCGATGGCTTCTCGGCTTCCTGTGGATGCACCAGAGGGAACCGCTGCACGGCCCATGACGCCGGACTCAAGCAACACGTCGCATTCCACGGTGGGGTTGCCTCGGCTGTCCAAAATTTCACGGCCGACGATATCTACGATTGCACTCATTGCTTATCTTTCCAAAGTTTGAATTCAAATATTTTGTGTTGCATCTTCTATGCTTTTACTGGAAATTATTTTCCAGAAACGGTGTTTTTTTGGTGACGGAATCCAAAGCCAGCAAGGTCTCAAGTAAAGCCCGCATGTGTTTGAGGGGGACCGCATTGGGGCCATCGCTCAACGCCTTAGACGGATCGGGGTGGGTTTCCATGAATAAACCAGACACGCCAACTGCGACTGCCGCCCGCGCCAAGACCGGTACCATCTCGCGCTGCCCGCCGCTGCTTGTTCCTTGGCCACCCGGAAGTTGCACCGAGTGAGTCGCGTCAAACACAATAGGCGCGCCGGTTTCGCGCATGATGGCGAGACTTCGCATGTCACTGACCAAATTGTTATAGCCAAAACTCGCACCGCGTTCGCAGGCCATGAAGTTATCCTCTGGCAAGCCCGCGTCCCGCGCTGCTGCACGGGCTTTGTCGATGACGTTCTTCATATCGCCAGGGGCTAAAAATTGCCCTTTTTTGATATTCACCGGCTTGCCCGATTGGGCTACGGCCCGAATAAAGTCAGTCTGACGGCACAAAAAAGCCGGGGTTTGCAACACATCCACTACGCTACAGACTTGCAAAATTTGGTCTTCGCTGTGAATGTCGGTGAGAACGGGAACGTGCAACTCGCGCTTCACCTTTGCCAAAATTTCAAGACCCTTGTCGATACCCGGGCCCCGA
>JAIPDD010000010.1 GCA_021737875.1 Sulfuritalea sp. | reverse complement strand
AGACGCAGGTGAGGCACAGCGCCGCGCCCAAGAACTTCAACCCGATGTTATTTTGCTGGACAACCATCTGCCTGGTGTCAACGGTGTCGATGCCATACCGGCATTGCACGAGGCGGCGCCTCAGGCCTGCATTTTGGTGCTCACCGTTAGCGAAGACGAGGCTGATTTAGCCCGCGCGCTGCGCAACGGGGCTGCCGGTTACTTGCTTAAAACAACGGAAGGCGAGGATCTGATTGAAGCGATTCTCAAAGCCCATGCAGGCGACAACGTTATCGCCCCTGAAATGACCAATAAATTGGTGGCGGCATACCGCGGGGCGTCGCATGTAACAGGTGCAAAAGATGCGCCTGTTACATCCGCAAGCAATCCTTTGGGCGCATTGTCGGTTCGCGAAAAGGAAATACTGCGCGGCATCACCAAAGGGGCCAGCAATAAAGAAATCGGCCGCGATTTAGGCATAGCCGAGACCACTGTCAAAATCCATGTGCAACATATTTTGCGCAAACTGGGTGTGAGCAGCCGCGTTCATGCCGCTGTCATCGCCTCTGAAAACCCTTTGATCTAACGCAAACAACCGCTTTTTTTGGGCCCCTCTAGTTCTTTAGAACGAGGACTTGCGGCCCCGGCATAGTTCCTCTGCATCTTCCTTGGCGTTCTAGCGAGGGATAGCGACCCAAGGCGAATAAAAATACAGTTCTACCAAGACATATAGGAGTCTTGGTATGACACATAAAAGACAAGCGCTTTCCGTATTGATCGTCAGCACGTTGGCATTCACTGTGTGCTTCATGGTGTGGATGATGTTTGGTGTGATCGGTATTCCGATTAAAAAGGCGCTAGACCTCAATGCCACGCAATTTGGTTTGCTGATGGCAACACCGGTGCTTACCGGTTCTCTGATCCGTGTGCCTTTGGGCATTTGGACCGACAAGTATGGCGGCCGCATTGTGATGACCCTTTTGATGGCCCTCACGGTTCCGGCGATCTACCTGATGTCGTATGCCAGTGCCTACTGGCATTTTTTAACCATCGGACTCTTTGTTGGCTTGGCTGGCGGCTCTTTTTCGGTAGGAACGCCCTATGTAGCGCGGTGGTTTCCAAAAAACCAGCAAGGTTTTGCCATGGGAATTTATGGCGCTGGCAATTCGGGAGCGGCGGTGAATAAATTTGTAGCCCCCGCTTTGGTCGTGGCTTTTGGTTGGGCCATGGTTCCCCAAGTCTATGCCGCCATCATGTTTGGCACCGTCCTCTTGTTTTGGTTCTTCAGTTACAGCGACCCCACCCATTTGGTGTCTACCAATGTGAAGTTCATCGACCAACTCAAAGCGCTGAAAGACCCCAAGGTGTTGAAGTACTGCCAGTACTACAGCATTGTGTTTGGTGGCTATGTGGCTTTGTCTTTGTGGATGGTTCAGTATTACGTTGGCGAGTTTGGCTTAGAGATTCGTTCCGCTGCATTGCTTGCAGCTTGTTTTTCCTTGCCCGGGGGGGTGTTGCGCGCGGTTGGCGGTTGGATGTCCGATAAATGGGGCGCTCACAGCGTGACCTGGTGGGTTTTGTGGGTCAGTTGGATTTGTTTGTTTTTACTGAGCTACCCCCAAACCGATTTCACCATCGCCACCGTCACCGGGCCTAAAACCTTTCACTTTGGTTTAAACGTCTACGTTTTTACCGCGCTCATGTTTGTGCTGGGCATTGCCTTCGCTTTTGGGAAGGCCAGTGTCTTCAAGTACATCAGCGACGACTACACGGGAAATATCGGAACCATCAGTGGCGTAGTAGGCCTCGCTGGTGGATTGGGTGGCTTTGTGCTGCCCATCATGTTTGGCGCTTTGATGGATCTCACAGGGATTCGTTCAAGCGCTTTCATGTTGATGTACGGCGTGGTGTGGGTCTCCTTGATTTGGATGTACTGGACCGAAGTTCGGCGCAGCGAAATCATGGGGAAAAACGCAACCCCCTTCAGTTTGCAAAACGTCACCCCTAGTTAAACAAGGACTCCTATGACACATGCCTCTGCTTCACGCGTTGATATCGGCGACTGGCGCCCTGAAGATGACACTTTTTGGGAGTCCACGGGAAAAAAAATTGCGTACCGCAATCTTTGGATCTCCATTCCCAACCTCTTGGTCGGCTTTGCGGTCTGGGGCATGTGGGGAATCATCACGGTGCAAATGCTCAACCTTGGCTTTCCGTTCAAACCGGCGGAGATGTTCAGCCTGACCGCAATTGCGGGATTGATGGGCGCAACCCTGCGTATCCCTGCATCCTTTTTCATTCGACTCTCAGGCGGACGCAACACGATTTTTCTGACCTCTGTGCTGCTCATGATTCCCGCCATTTGGACGGGAATTGCATTGCAAGACCAATCCACCCCGCTGTGGGTGTTTCAAGCCTGTGCGTTTTTAAGCGGCATTGGTGGGGGCAACTTCGCTTGCTCGATGTCCAATATTTCTAGCTTTTTCCCTAAGCGCTTGCAAGGTACGGGTCTGGGTTTGAATGCTGGTTTGGGAAACTTTGGTGTGACCACCATGCAGGTTTTGATTCCCTTGGTGATGACGGTGGGTGTGTTTGGCGCAGCAGGTGGGGGCTCCATGGTCTTGCTCAAAGACAGTGGCTGGATTTTGGGGAAAATTGCTGCAGGAACGCCCACGTTCATTCAAAACGCAGGGTTTGTGTGGGCTGCAATTTTGCTGCCACTGGTGGCAGCAGCGTGGTTCGGCATGAATAACTTGCTGACCCTCTCGCCCCATTACGGTGGAACCTTGGCGGCTTTCGCAAAAATTTTGTACCTGTGGGGCATTACGTGTGTGGTCGGGGCCTTGGGCTTGTACCTGTATTTACCAGCACCGACTGGTTTGGGTTTGCTCAATATGTGGGTGGCTTTACCGCTCATCATTGTCTGCACTTTGGCCGCGATGAAAGTAGCCGCCTTTGGCGAAATGAAGTCCAACATTGGCAACCAGTACGCCATTTTTAAGAACAAACACACATGGTCATTGACCTTGCTGTACATCGTCACCTTTGGATCATTCATTGGTTTTTCGATGGCGTTGCCCTTGTCGATCACCGTTATTTTTGGAATCAGCCATGTTCCTGACGCTACTGGCGTCATGCAGCACGTTCTCAAAAACCCCAACGCACCCTCGGCCTTAACGTATGCGTGGATTGGGCCTTTTGTCGGTGCATTGATTCGCCCTGTGGGTGGTTGGATTTCTGACAAAGTCGGCGGATCAATCGTCACGCAAATCATTTCTGGCGTCATGGTGTTGGCCTCTGCTGCAGTGGGTTACGTCATGATGCAAGCGTATGGATCGGCCACGCCGGAGCAGTATTTTTCTACTTTCATGTGGTTGTTTGTGCTCTTGTTTGCAGCCAGTGGCATTGGCAATGGCTCTACTTTTCGCACCATTGGCGTCATTTTTGATCGCCAGCAAACCGGCCCCGTGCTGGGTTGGACCTCGGCGGTAGCGGCCTATGGCGCGTTTATCGCACCGGTGGTCATCGGCGCCCAAATCAAAGCCGGAACGCCGCAAGTCGCGATGTACAGCTTTGCAGCTTTCTATGCCATGTGCTTGGTTTTGAATTGGTGGTTTTACCTTCGCGCAGGTTCAGACATCAAAAATCCGTAAGCCCCATACAACAGTGTCCACCACATTTCCCCGAGGTATTTCATGAGCCATTTTCTAGACCGACTCAGCTATTTTTCCCAGCCGCGTGAATCTTTCGCAGGCGATCACGGTGTCACCACCGGAGAAGACCGAACGTGGGAAAACGCGTACCGCGATCGCTGGGCCCACGACAAAATCGTGCGCTCCACGCATGGTGTCAATTGCACAGGATCATGCTCTTGGAAAATTTACGTCAAAGGCGGTATCGTGACCTGGGAAACCCAGCAAACGGATTACCCCCGAACCCGCTGGGATATGCCTAACCATGAGCCGCGTGGGTGTGCCCGTGGTGCGAGCTATAGCTGGTATTTGTACAGCGCCAACCGAGTGAAGTACCCCTTGGTTCGAGGCCGGTTGCTGAAGTTGTGGCGCCAAGCACGCTTGTCACAAGACCCGGTCGATGCGTGGGCTTCGATTGCCCAAAGCGATGCGAAGCGCAAGGAGTACCAAAGCGTTCGGGGCCTGGGTGGATTTGTTCGATCCAGCTGGGATGAAGTCAACGAAATGGTTGCCGCTGCCAATGTGTACACCATTAAAAAGCACGGACCTGATCGCATCATAGGCTTCTCGCCGATTCCTGCGATGTCCATGGTGTCGTACGCAGCGGGAAGCCGTTACCTGAGCCTCATCGGTGGCGTTTGCATGAGCTTTTACGACTGGTACTGTGACCTTCCACCTGCCAGCCCACAAATTTGGGGCGAGCAAACCGATGTTCCAGAATCTGCAGACTGGTACAACTCCAGCTTCATCATTGCCTGGGGCTCGAACGTTCCGCAAACGCGAACCCCCGATGCGCACTTTTTCACGGAAGTTCGCTACAAAGGAACGAAAACCGTCGCAGTCACGCCCGATTATTCTGAGGTTGCAAAGCTCTCGGATATTTGGATGAAGCCTAAGCAAGGCACCGACGCAGCAGTGGCCATGGCCATGGGCCATGTGATTCTCAAAGAGTTTTATTTCCCCGATGGTGGGAAACCGCGCAGCACCTATTTTGACGATTACGTGCGCCGCTATACCGACATGCCCATGCTGGTGATGCTCAAAGAGCAAACCTTGCCCAGTGGCGAGGTCGTGATGGTTCCTGACCGTTATTTGCGAGCCTCTGATTTCAATGGCAAGTTGGGTGCGGCAAATAATCCGGAGTGGAAAACAGTTGCTTTAGATGAGAGCGGTAAAGTCGTATTGCCGCAAGGAGCCATCGGTTTTCGATGGGGCCCAGACGGCCGTGCCGATGAAGGGCAATGGAACCTACAAGCCAAAGAAGCACGCCATGGCAGTGATGTCAAACTCAAACTCACGGTCATGGAAGGCGAGCAAGCCAGTCTGGAAACAGCCAAGGTGGGTTTCCCCTATTTTGGGGGGATTGAAAGTGAACACTTTCCCAACAACGCAACTGGCGCGGGTGCCAACAACGTCTTGGTCCGTACGGTTCCGGTGCAGCGCATTGCATTAGGCAAAGCGGGCGAAACGCGTGAAGCGCTTGTGGCCACCGTGTTTGATTTGCAGGTGGCTAACTATGGCGTAGCGCGTGGTTTGCCGGGCGAATTGGCGGCCAAAGACTTCAATGACGACACGCCCTATACCCCCGCCTGGCAAGAGCGCATCACTGGAACACCGCGCGAGCAGTTGATTACCGTAGCGCGTCAGTTTGCCGACAACGCAGACAAGACCCATGGCAAGTCCATGGTCATCATCGGCGCAGCAATGAACCATTGGTACCACGCCGATATGAATTACCGCGGAGTTATCAATATGCTGATGATGTGCGGCTGTATCGGCCAAAGCGGTGGCGGTTGGGCCCACTATGTAGGACAAGAAAAATTGCGCCCTCAGACGGGATGGACTGCGCTGGCCTTTGGGCTGGATTGGATTCGCCCACCACGGCAAATGAATTCCACCAGTTTCTTCTATGCCCATACGGACCAGTGGCGTTACGAAAAACTGGGCATGGAAGAAGTGCTCTCACCGCTGGCAGATAAAAAAGCCTTTGGTGGCAGCATGATTGACTACAACGTGCGTGCCGAGCGTATGGGTTGGTTGCCTTCGGCGCCGCAGCTCAAGACCAATCCACTGCAAGTGGTGCGCGACGCCCAGGCGGCGGGCATGGAACCCAAAGACTATGCAGTCAAAGGCCTCAAAGAGGGCACGCTGTCCATGAGCTGTGAAGACCCAGACCACCCGGACAACTGGCCGCGCAATATGTTTGTGTGGCGCTCCAATATTTTGGGCTCCAGTGGCAAAGGCCATGAATACTTTTTAAAGCATCTGCTGGGAACCAGCAACGGTGTTCAAGGAAAAGACATGGGCCACGACGAGGCCAAGCCCGAAGAAGTGGTCTGGCACGACAAAGCGCCCGAAGGCAAACTTGATTTGTTGGTGACCTTGGACTTTCGTATGAGTACCACCTGTTTGTATTCGGACATCGTATTGCCCACGGCGACCTGGTACGAGAAGAACGACCTCAACACCAGCGACATGCACCCCTTTATCCACCCTTTGTCTACGGCAGTCGACCCTGCGTGGCAGTCACGCAGTGACTGGGATATATACAAAGGCTTTGCGCAAAAGTTCAGTGAGATTTGTGTTGGTCATCTTGGCGTTGAGCGTGACATGGTGCTAAGCCCCTTGATGCATGACTCCCCCGCAGAGTTGGCGCAGCCCTTTGGTGTTCAAGACTGGAAGCGCGGTGAAGTGGATTTGATACCTGGAAAAACCGGCCCCAATATTGCGGTGGTTGAGCGTGATTACCCCAATGTTTACAAGCGATTTACGGCCTTAGGGCCATTGATGAACAAAGTGGGCAACGGTGGCAAAGGCATTACGTGGAACACGCAAACCGAAGTCAAACAACTCGGCGAACTCAATGGTGTGGTGCTTGAGGAGGGGGTCACGTGTGGCATGCCGAAAATCGATTCCGATATCGATGCCTGTGAAGTGGTGTTGCAATTGGCACCTGAAACCAACGGCCATGTTGCCGTGAAAGCATGGAAAGCCTTGGGCAAACAAACCGGCTTAGACCATACCCACTTGGCTTTGTACCGCGAAGATGAAAAAATTCGGTTCCGCGATATCCAAGCCCAACCGCGCAAGATCATCAGCTCGCCCACCTGGAGCGGCATTGAAAGTGAAACCGTTTCCTACAACGCTGGCTATACCAATGTGCACGAGATGATCCCATGGCGCACCCTCACCGGGCGCCAGCAGTTCTATATGGACCATCCATGGATGACTGCATTTGGGGAAGGTTTCACCACCTACCGACCCCCCGTCGACTTGAAAACGACTGCAGGAATTCAAAATATCAAGCCCAATGGAAACAAAGAAATTGCTCTTAACTTCATCACGCCCCACCAAAAGTGGGGCATCCACTCCACTTACAGCGACAACCTCATGATGCTCACCCTCAATCGGGGGGGTAGCGTGGTCTGGCTCAGTGAAACCGATGCAAAGTCGGTGGGAATTGAAGACAACGATTGGATTGAAGTCTTCAATATCAATGGTGCGATTGCAGCCCGCGCGGTTGTGAGTCAGCGGGTGAACCCCGGCATGACTTTGATGTACCACTCGCAAGAGAAGATCATCAACACCCCAGGCTCAGAAATCACGGGCATGCGTGGTGGGATTCACAACTCGGTCACGCGCATTGTGCTCAAGCCCACCCACATGATTGGTGGATATGCACAGTTCAGTTATGGCTTTAACTACTACGGAACCATTGGAACCAACCGCGATGAATTCGTAGTGGTTCGAAAAATGAACAAAGTCGATTGGCTTGAAGAAGAAGCCCAAGGAGAAAACGCATGAAAATTCGCGCACAAATCGGCATGGTGCTCAACCTTGACAAATGCATTGGGTGCCACACCTGTTCGGTCACTTGTAAAAATGTATGGACCAGCCGGCCTGGAATGGAGTATGCGTGGTTTAACAACGTAGAAACCAAGCCTGGAATCGGTTATCCCAAAGAGTGGGAAAACCAAGACAAATGGAATGGGGGTTGGCAGCGCTTGGCCAATGGAAAGATAGAACCCCGCCAAGGCGCCAAGTGGAAGCTTTTGATGCGCATTTTTTCTAACCCGAATTTGCCTGAAATTGACGACTACTACGAACCCTTTACTTTTGACTACGCGCACCTGCAATCGGCTCCTGAGATGAAAGCCGCCCCTACGGCCCGGCCTCGCAGCCTAATTACTGGGAAACGGATGGAGAAAATCGTATGGGGACCCAACTGGGAAGAAATTTTGGGCGGCGAGTTTTCTAAGCGCAGCAAAGACAAAAATTTTGACGACATCCAAAAAGACATCTACGGGCAGTTTGAAAACACCTTCATGATGTACCTGCCCCGTTTGTGCGAGCACTGCCTCAACCCTGCATGTGTGGCAAGTTGCCCCTCAGGCTCGATTTACAAGCGTGAGGAAGACGGCATTGTGCTGATTGATCAAGACAAGTGCCGCGGTTGGCGCATGTGCGTCAGCGGGTGCCCTTACAAAAAGATTTACTACAACTGGAAATCTGGAAAAGCAGAAAAGTGTATTTTTTGTTACCCCCGCATTGAAGCTGGCCAGCCCACGGTATGTTCGGAAACCTGCGTAGGACGCATTCGCTATCTTGGCGTATTGCTGTATGACGCTGATCGCATTCAAGAAGCCGCAAGCGTGGTGCACGATCGTGATTTGTACCAGGCGCAACTGGATATCTTTTTAGACCCCAATGACCCTGCCGTCATAGCGCAAGCGCAAATCGATGGCATTCCTGACAAATGGATGGAAGCGGCTCGAAAAAGTCCGGTCTACAAAATGGCCGTGGATTGGAAAGTGGCGCTCCCACTGCACCCCGAATACCGCACGCTTCCCATGGTCTGGTATGTTCCGCCGCTGTCGCCTATCAGCGCGGCGGCGCAGGCCGGTGATATCGGTATCAACGGTGAGATCCCAGATGTCAAGCAGCTGAGAATTCCCGTCAAATATTTGGCCAACTTGTTAACGGCAGGCGATACCGCGCCAGTCGAACGCGCCCTTGAACGCATGCTTGCCATGCGAGCGTACCAACGTGAAAAACACGTTGATGGGCGAATCAATACCGCTGCACTCGACCAGGTCCAAATGAGCCAAGCGGAGGTCGAAGAGATGTACCACGTGATGGCAATTGCCAATTACGAAGACCGCTTCGTTATCCCTAGCAGCCACCGTGAATACGCAGAGAATACCTTTGACATGCGTGGAGGCTGCGGCTTTTCCTTTGGCAATGGGTGCTCTGACGGAACCAGTGAGATCAGCTTGTTTGGCTCAACGAAGAAGCGAACCATTCCTATCAAGGCGGAGGTATAAACCATGGCATTTTCCAAACCAACGGCTGCATCCATGAGTCTCAAGGTGTTGGCCCATTTGCTGTCGTACCCCGACAGCACGCTGCGCGCCCATTTAAGTGAAATGCAAGCTGCACTGCATGAAGAGCGCGCGATGACACCTGAGCGTTTGAAAGAGTTAGACGTTTTAATCGCGACACTGGGCGGAGCCGATGTCTTGGATATTGAAGCCCAGTATGTGGAACTTTTTGACCGAGGGCGCGCGACTTCGCTGCATTTGTTTGAACACGTGCATGGTGATTCACGCGAACGCGGGCCCGCCATGATTGATTTGGCCCAGACCTATGAAAAGGCCGGACTATTTCTCACTCCCGATGAAATGCCAGACTACCTGCCGGTTGTTTTGCAGTTTGTCTCAACCCAGCCGCCCGTGGAAGCACGGGCTTTTTTGGCCGAAATGGCGCATATCTTTAACGCTATTTTTAGCGCGCTGCAGCAACGCAGTACCCCTTACGCAAGCGTTTTAGGCGCTTTGATGGAGCTTGCAGGTGAAAAGGCCCATGCAGTGAAAGTAGCGCCCGATGAGCCTATGGATTGCGCATGGGAAGAGCCGGTCGTCTTTGACGGATGTTCTGTGAAAGGCCAAACCAAGCCCGATCAGGCCCAACCCATTCACTTTGTCAAAAAAGTCCCCATTGCGACTGGAGCCTCTGTATGAACGCACTCAACTATTTTCTTTTTGGCGTGTACCCCTACATTGCCTTCACCGTTTTTTTGGTTGGCAGCTTGATCCGCTTTGACCGCGACCAATACACCTGGAAGAGTGACTCATCGCAACTTCTCAAAGCGGGTCAACTTCGCATAGGTAGCAATTTGTTTCATGTGGGCGTTTTGTTTTTGTTTTTTGGTCATCTGTTTGGCATGTTGACGCCCCATTTTGTGTATGAGAATTTTCTGGATGCCGGATCGAAGCAGATGATGGCAATGGTCAGTGGCGGGGTGGCTGGGGTTTTAGGATTTATTGGAGTGACCGTGCTTTTGCATCGCCGTTTGTTTGAGCCGCGCATACGCATTAACTCTAAAACCAGCGACATTGTTCTTTTGGTCTTGCTTTGGGTGCAGTTGGCCTTGGGATTGGCAACGATTCCTTTGTCAGCGCAGCATTTAGATGGCAGCATGATGATGAAGCTTGCTGCTTGGGCGCAGACCATTGTGACTTTTCAATCCGGCGCGCCAGAGATGCTGGCCCAGGCAGGCGTGATTTTTAAATTACATATGTTCTTGGGGATGACGGTATTTTTTATCTTCCCTTTTACACGCTTGGTTCATGTGTGGAGCGGCTTTGGCACGGTGGCTTATTTAGTGCGTCCGTACCAAGTGGTTCGCTCACGCCGATTAAACGTACCCGCAGCCCACAACGCAGCGCGCCACCCCGGCGCGGGTGTTTAAGGACTGCACGATGTCAGGTATCCATATGTCCGAACCCAGCGTCGCCCGTGTGAACGGGATCGCATTGCATCACGCAGAGGCACTTTTGTCTGAAGATGATTTGCGCCAACGCGCATGCTCAGAGTTGCTTCGTCAAGCGGCAGTTACGCATAGGTTTTTAACGAGCGATGACGAAGCGACCAGCGACGGCGTTCTGAGTGAAGCCGCATCCTTGGCGATTGAAAAACTATTAGATGCCCACTTGGCGATTCCTGAACCTTCGCCGGAGGCTTGCCAGCGGCACTACAAGACACACCTTGCAAGCTACAGCGCGGGAGAGAAAGTGCAGGTTCGCCACATTTTGTTTGCGGTGACGCCAGGTGTTGATCTGGCAGCACTTCGCAATCGAGCTGAAACGACTTTGCTAGATGTGCGCTGCCATGATGGAAAGTCTCCGCAAGACGCGTTTGCCAAAGCAGCCAGTGCGCTTTCCAATTGCCCAAGCGGTGCTGACGGCGGTGCGCTGGGTTGGCTCACCACATCCGATTGCGCCCCTGAGTTTGGCAAAGAAATCTTTGGACAGACTGAAGTGGGGGTCTTACCCCGATTGGTACACAGCCGCTTTGGTTTGCATGTGGTCGAAGTCTTGCAGCGAGAGCCTGGAGCCGTACAAGGTTTTGAAACCGTGCAAGGTGCTGTTGCGATGGCACTGCGTCAAAAGACCTTTGTCGCCGCTTTGCGTCAATACCTATCGGTGTTGGCAGCGCAGGCACAGGTGGTGGGCGTGGACTTAGAGCCTGCGCATACGCCCTTGGTTCAATAGCAAAGAACGAAGTGCCTGATCCGCTGCTTGAGCGCTTGCGCCGTTTCCATGATGACACTTTTCCAAGCGTTCAGGCACAGTTTGAATCGCTGGTGCAAGAAGGTCAACACCCCAGTATTTTGTTCATCGGTTGCTCCGACTCCCGCGTGGTACCTTATTTGTTAACCGGAGCCGGTCCGGGTGAGTTATTCATGGTGCGCAATGTGGGTGCATTTGTTCCGCCCTATGACGGGTCTGCAGGATTTCATGGAACCTCGGCTGCCATTGAGTTTGCAGTTTTAAACCTGAAAGTCTCGCGCATCGTGGTTTGCGGTCACAGCCATTGTGGTGGAATTCGCGCCCTGTATGAAGAGCAAGCCCCCCAGGCGAAAAACCTCAAAGCGTGGCTCGACTTAGGTCGCGATGCGGCTTTGCCGGTGCAGGTCACACCCGAGGCATTGCGCCGTTCAGAGCAGCGGGCGGTCGTCTTGCAGTTGGAGCGGCTGATGGGTTACCCCATGGTGCGCGCGCAAGTCGAGGCCAAAGCGATGACCTTGCATGGTTGGCACTATGTGATTGAAGAGGGCGAAGTCCATGTGTTTGATGTCAAGAGCGGGCAATTTGTTCCGGCTTCGCTTGCATCGCACAGCGGTGACGGCCCATACCCTGAGCATTTGTCCGAGCCTGTTTTTAATGAGATTGACGACGCGTACGCTCCCCTGCATCACTACACCTTGGTCACACCATGAATATTTCCTCCTTGGATGATTTGCTCACAGCTGCGCGCGCCCAAACCCGTGCACAACGTTTGCTTTTCGTTTTTGCCAAAGCCGAACTACCACCGGAGAGTTCGCCAGCCCAGCAAGCCCAGTTTTTGGCCGGCCAGGGTGGGGCTTTGGTGCCCGTCATGTGTGTGGATAAAACGCCCGACGAACTTACTGGCATGGCGCAGTTGCTCCAAGAGTCACAGGGCTTGGGGGTGGCGTGGACCGTGGTTTTTGTGACAACCCTGTCCGGGCAGCCGGGCCAAGCCCCGAGCAGCGCAGACGCAGAACCGGTTCTCGAACGCGTCGTAGCGCAGATCAAGGCGGGACAACTTGATGGTTTAGTCCCCTTGGACCGCGAGGGCAACACGGTCAACCTTCAGTAAACCCATGCCAATGCGCACTCACCGTACCAACTGGTTCATTTCAATGATGGGCAACAGAACGGCCAAGACGATGAGCATCACGACAGCGCCCATCACCACAATCAACAAGGGCTCTAAGAGCGTTGCCAGTTGCAGGGCTTTGCGCTGAACTTCGGTGCTGAGTTGATGAGCGGCGCGTTGCAGCATCACCGGCAGTTGGCCGGTTTGTTCGCCCAAGCGGGCAAACATCGACAGCAAGCCAGGAAAGCGTTTCTTTTGGGCCAAGGCCGAGGCCAAGGGTGCGCCTTCGCGCACCGCAACCAGCGCGTCGTATGCGTCTTGGCGCAGGGCGTGGTTGCTCAGCGTGTCAGCGGCGGCTTGCAGGGCTTTCAGGATGGGAACGCCGGCGGCAGCGAGCATCGCCAAGGTGCTGGCAAAGCGGGCAGCGTTGAAGCTGCGCGAGAGTTTTCCTACGATGGGCAACGTAAGCCATACAGCGTCAAAGCGGTAGCGAAGTGCAGGATTTTTCAAAGCCTGGCGTGCGGTAAAGATGCCCACCACACCTAAGAATAAAAGCAAGCTACCGAACTGGCGCACCATGTCACTCAAGGCCAGCATGAGCACCGTTAAAAAAGGCAAGGCCTTCTTGCTACCGGCAAAAACACTGGCGACTTGGGGCACCACGTAGGCCATAAGAAACAAGACAATGCCCAAAGCCACGGCGCTGACAATGGCGGGGTAGAGTGCGGCGCCAACTAATTTGGCGTGAAGGTTTTGCTGGTCTTCCAGGTCTTGGGCCAGATGCTCTAACACCAGCGCCAGTTGTCCACTTTGCTCGCCCGCGCCGATCACGGCGACATAAATCGTTGAAAACTCCCTTGGGTGCTCCGCCAATGCTTTGGCAAAGGTGCTGCCACTGTGCACCTCTGATCGCAAGCGCGCGACCAGGTTGCGTTCTGACTCGCGCTCGGCCTCGGTGCTGAGCGAGGCCAAGGCCCGTTCCAGTGGCAGGCCAGACGAGACCAAGCCTGCGAGTTGGCGCGTCCAAACGCTCAAAGCAGAGGCGCTGAATACGCGGCGTTTGAATAAAACGGCAGGGGGCTTGTCGCCAGCGTTTGTGTTCGATAGAGCGTCCACCTTCAGCGGCACCAAGGCTTGCGCACGCAAGAGGCTGCGCGCGGCTTTGGCGGAATCGGCTTCGATGGTTCCCTTGCGGGTGTGCCCGTCCGTACTCAGAGCTTCATAAGCGAATGCGGGCATGGCGGTCGGTTTAGTCGCGCGTCACGCGAACCAACTCTTCGCGGGTGGTCAACCCTTGGGCAACCAGGCGCTCGCCGTCCTCGCGCATCAAGACCATGCCTTTGGTCAAAGCCGCAGTGCGAATGTCAGCCTCCGAGGCGCGGTTGTGGATGAGTGCGCGCAGGGTGTCATCAGTCTCTAAAAGCTCAAACACGCCGGTGCGCCCAAGGTATCCGGTGTGCGCGCAGGTATCGCACCCTGCACCCGCACACGCAGTACAAACTTTGCGCACCAAGCGTTGGGCGAGCACCCCCAACAGCGAAGAGCTGAGCAAAAAGGGTTCGATGCCCATGTCGGTGAGCCGGGTGACGGCACTGGCGGCGTCGTTGGTGTGCAAGGTAGCAAGCACCAAGTGGCCGGTGAGCGAGGCTTGAATTGCAATCTGCGCGGTCTCGATATCGCGGATTTCACCGACCATGATGATGTCCGGGTCTTGGCGCAAGATGGCGCGCAGGGCTTTGGCAAAGGTGAGGTCAATTTTGGTGTTGACCTGGGTTTGCCCGATACCGGCGAGTTCGTATTCAATCGGGTCTTCCACCGTCATGATGTTGCGCCCGCGGGTGTCTAGGCGTTGCAGTCCCGCATACAAGGTGGTGGTTTTTCCTGAGCCCGTCGGGCCGGTCACCAAAATAATGCCATGCGGTTGTTGCAGCAAATGGCCCAAGTGTGCAAGTACATCACCTTGCATGCCAAGAGACTCTAAGCTGAGTTGCCCTTCGCTTTTATCGAGCAAACGCAAGACGGCGCGCTCTCCGTGGGCGCTGGGAATGGTGCTGACGCGGACATCGACTGCACGCGTTCCAATGCGCAGAGAAATGCGACCGTCTTGGGGCATACGCCGCTCGGCAATATCGAGCTCGGCCATGATTTTTAAGCGCGAGATGAGCGCCGCGTGTAAGGCCCGGTTGGGCTGAACGACCTCGCGCAAATTGCCATCCACCCGAAAACGCACGACGGAGTGGCGTTCATACGGTTCGATGTGAATATCACTGGCTCCGTCACGCGCTGCTTGGGTGAGCAAGGCGTTGAGCATGCGGATGATGGGCGCGTCGTCCGAGGTTTCTAGCAGGTCTTCGATCGCGGGCAGGTCTTGCATCATGCGTTGCAAGTCGGCCTCACCTTCAACTTCGCTGACCACAGCCGCGGCGCTCGATTCGCTCTGAGCGTAGGCCGCGCTGATGCGTTGGCTCAAGTCGGCACGGTTGTGGGTTTGAACTTCTTTGACCCCGTACTTGCGCATCACTTCGCCAATGCCACTGGGCAGCGATGCGCTGTGAAGATGCAGCGTCATGCCTTGCGCATCTTCTTCCAACAAGACCTGTTGGGTGCGGGCGAAGGCGTAGGGCAGCGGGTAGCGCATCTTAGTTGGCACTGGCCTTGGGAGCGGGCTTGGCAACAGCCGGGGCATCAGGCAGTGTAGGTGAGGCGTTCACCGGGGCCATCACGCTGGGAAGGGGTTGTGCGTCTTTCATGCCCGAGCGCATTTGCTCGTACCTATCAAGTGACAAGCGCTCGGTCGCTGCACCATCGCGCACAACTACGGGGCGCAAGAACACCATCAGGTTGGTTTTTTTGCGGCCGCGCGATTCGCTTTTAAATAAATTGCCAATCAGTGGAAGATCGCCCAAGCCGGGCACTTTTTCGCCGCTGCCTTGGAATTCGTCTTGCAACAAGCCGCCCAAGACGACCACAGAACCGTCTTCGACCAATACATTGGATTCGATAGTGCGCTTGTTGGTGGTGGGGCCGTTGGTGGCGTTCACCGTGGAGGCTTGCACACTAGAGACCTCTTGAAAAATCGTGAGTTTGACGGTGCCGTTTTCGCTGATTTGGGGCTTGACCTTGAGGGTTAAACCAACGTCTTTCCGCTCAATGGTTTGAAAGGGGTTGACTGCACCGTTGCCCGTATTGCTATTGGTGAATTGTCCGGTCACAAAAGGCACGTTTTGGCCAATCACGATCTTGGCTTCTTCGTTGTCTAAGGTGAGTAAGTTGGGCGTAGACAACACATTACCCGCGCCACTCTCTTCTAAAAAGCGGGCCAAAAAACCTAAGGCGTAAATGCCATTGGTTTGTTGGGCTGCGCCGATGTTGATTCCCCGCGCAGGCGCCACGGTGCCTGCGGCAGCCCCCGCGCTCAGGCTCACAATGTTTTTGCCACCCGCGCCAAAATTGGTGCCGAGCAAGCCAATCACGCTATCGCCGTTTTTACCTAAAACCCCTTGCCATTGGATGCCAAACTCGGCGGCGCGGTCAGCGCTGACTTCGGCGATCAGGCTTTCTACAAAGACCTGCGCGCGCCGGGCATCGAGCCGCTCAATGACTTCACGCAATTGACGGTACTGCGGTTCTGGCGCGGTGATGATGAGCGAGTTGGTTGCTATATCGGCTTGCACTTGGCCGCCGGAGGTCGCTGCAGGCGCAGCTGCATTCGCGCTGGCGTTGGCGGGTGCGCTTGGGTTGGCGCTGCTTTGGGGGTTGGTAGCTGCACTGCCCATGGCTGCGCGCAGCGTTGCGGCCAGCTTGGTAGCGTCGGCATTTTTCAAGTAGACCACATGGATATTGCCCAAGGCGCCGTTGCTTGACAGGCCGGGCTGGTCGAGTTTGGCGATCAGTGACCTCACCAACTCGACCCGCGCTGTATTGGCGGCGCGAACCACCAAGGTGTTGCTGCGCGGCTCGGCAAGGACGGTGGTTTTGAAGCTGGTGTCTGCGGAGTTTGGTGTCGCGCCCGATGGAGTTGCAGAAGCGTCAATGAGTTTGAGAACCAAGGGCGCGAGGTCGACCGCAATGGCGTGTTTGAGATCGATTACTTCCACCTGCGTTGCGTTGGACACATCCATGGCCGCAATGATGCGGGCGATGCGGCGTAGGTTGTCGGCGTAATCGGTGATTACCAAAGAGTTGTTGCCGGGGTTGGCATTGATGGTGTTGTTGGGGCTGATCAAGGGCCGCAAAACAGCCACTAAATTACTTGCAGATTCAAAATTCAGTTTGAAAATTTGCGTCACGATTTGACCGCCGCTGGCTCCTTTGGGAGCGCTGTCGCTGGTCTCTACCGCGCCACTTTGCAGCTTGGCATCGGCTTCAGGAACTACTTTGAGCAGCCCGGCCGACTCCACCATGGTGAAGCCTTGCAGGCGCAGGCTGCTTAAAAATTGCGCCATGGCCACGCTGCGGCTCACGGGTTTTTCGGTGACCAAGGTGATGGTGCCTTTGACGCGGGGATCAACCACCACGTTCATGCCAGAAATCAGGGCGATGGTGCGGGCAACCGCTTCAATCTCTGCGTTATTGAAGTTCAAAGTAATCGGGTCGCCCGGCTTGGGGCTTTGCGCAAACGCGGTGCTGCAAAGCATCGCAAGCACTGCGATGGTGGTTCGAAAAAGTGGGATGCGTGAAGGTGTCATTTGGTTTAGCCCACGGTAATGATAGAGCGTGCGCCTTGGCGCTGCCCGATGATATTGAGTAAATTCGACAAGGCGTCCATGCGCTCAGGGGCGGCCAAGGCCTCTCCGGTAAAGCGCAGTTTCCCCTGCTTCCATTGGCCTTTCCCCGATAGCATCAAGCTGCCTTGAAGGGTGGTTAATTCGAGTTGTGCCGCTTTGCCGCCTAAGAGCGTCAATCGGTAACTGCCCATGGGCCGCAAGGTCGATAAGCGCGAGGCCATGTCGTGTGCGTCTATGTGCGCTTGGCCTTGCAAGACCATGGTGTTACCAGACCACTGCAGACCCAAGCTGGTGGTTTGCAGCGCTAGTGGACCTTCGGCGCCAATGGTGTTCCAGGGAGTTCCCAAGCCGCTAAGCCAAGAGGCAGGCCAGACCGAGGCGTGGTCTGCCCATTGCAAATGCAAGCCCTGCAGACCTGGCGTGACCTGCAACAACATGGGAGTTTGCATACAACAGGGCGCTTGAACAACAAGCGCCAAGCCCGGGCGAAGTCCGTTGAAGTCGGTGTTGATATTCCATCCCACACGGCCTGGCAAAGCGCGTGCATCGGAGCTGCCAGGCCCGCCAGTCAGGCTGAGCTGGGCGGAGCCTTGCCAGACAGAGCCGCGGACATCACTGAATGAAAGACGCGCATTCGACGCCGCTTCAAGCGAATGCGTAAGCCAGCGTGCCGGCGCAAAACACACCATGGCAAGCGCACCCCCTGCGACCACGCCGGTCATCGCCCACATCCATGGAGCGCGGGTCGCGCGAGTCAGTGGCGAGGTATGCAAGGAAAAACTCATGGGGTGGGCAGTTGCAATACGACGCTTCCGCTCCAAGCGTTTGTGTTGCGCTGAATATGCACCTCAAGTGCGCTGGCGCGGGCTTGTTCGCGGACGTGGGACAACCAAAGGGCAAAGGCTTCAGGCGCCACGTTTTTGAAGGTGACGGTAGCACGTTCGCCAGTGACGGCCGATCGTGCATCGGGCCCGAGTTGGGGCAAAGCTGCATTCAGCACCGCTTTGGCGTCAACCGGTGCGGGCTTGGGCAGGGCTTGCAGTGCTTTGGCTTGCGCTTGCATACGCAACAACTGCTCCCATTGCGCTTGGAGTTCAGGTGTTTGGGTGCGTGCACTTTCCAGAATTTGTAGGGCAGGGCGAATCGCCAGCAAAACCAACAAGGCAAGGCCAGCAATAAAAGCAAGACTCTTTGCTGTGGGGCTTTGAAAGTGGGAGCGAATCATGGCGCGGTCCCTTGGGCTTGCATGACCACGATATCGCCAGACTGGCGAACCCCATAGCCTTGGGCTTGAAGTGCGGACTGGGCGCGGTCCCACGTCTCGGGGCTCAGGGAAAGACCGGTGACTTGCAATTTCCCGTTGGAAAAATCAATGGTGCCAGGTGTGGGTAAGGGTTGCCCCGCTACCGCCACACTGGCCATAAGCAGACCCAGCAGGTTTTCAAATGTGTGTTGACTGGCTTGGCCTTTGGCGCTTTGCAGCGCGCTGATTTCGCGCTGCATCTGAACGGGCGCATCCACCACCACGGTCACTTTGGGAAAGGTCTGCGTTAGCACCGCAGCCATGGCCTGGCGCTGGGTCTGCAAGGCGGTGCGTTCTTGAAAAGCGCGCACATTCAAGCCCACCACATTTAGCGCCAGCAACAGCCCTAAGCTCCACCGGGCAGGCCGCCAGCGCGCACCCGTGGCAAACACGGAGAGCGCGTTGCGCATGTGTTTAAGAATGCGCGTTGGCTTGGATACGGACATCCCGAGCTGCCCGAGGTTCCAGGCCGTCTGGCCGGAATCGATTGCGCGCTGGCCCGGGCTTTGTAGAGCGACCGGTCGGCCAAAGAGTTTTTCAGTGTAGGCCGCAACCGCCGGCTCCGCCCCCAGGGGCGCGTCCTTGGGCCACGCAAGCAAAGCCACACTGGCAGCAGTGAGCGGCCAGCAGGTGACGCCTTGGTTGCTGGCGTGTATCAACCAGCCTTCTTCGGCAGAGCCTACGGCACACAGCGATGCACCTTGTTCAGTGGGTGTGATCTCAGGAACGATGCGGTCTACCGATTGGCCCGCCACTTCCAATGCATTAATGGCTTGGTTCAACCAGGCCTTATTGCAAACAGCCACCCAAACAGGCACGCCCGCGCGGGCATGGGGGGCAAGTGCAAAGTGCAAATGGGCGGGTTCATCTAACAATTGGTCTTCCAAAAGCCCTTCCAACACGGCTCTTTGGCGACCCCCGAGTGCGCCCATGGGCAAGGTCAAGCGGTGCCAAGACAGTTGGGTAGCGGGGACAATCACGACGGTGTGGGTGACACCTCTTATGCGTTCACCTAATGTTTGCGTAAGCAATCCCACGGGGACGCTGGACTGAAGGCTGATGCCGGCCCCATCAGGCGACAGCACATACCCCAGCACCGAGCCCGCTTGCAAGGCTGCTACAGGAAGGCTTAAGAGGAGAGTAGCCATGGCTTACAGACTGCGTGAATTGTCATACACCATTGTAGGTTGGGGGCCTTGGTTTTCCTGCTGCTGCCCCAATGGTCCGCTTGCGCCAGAGGGTTTTGATTTGAAGCCCATCGCGCTGGACCACGGAGGTCTCGTGGACGGTGTGCTTGTCGATTTGCAAGGTTCCGCGCAGTTCAAAAAAGCGCGATTGCGTGGACACGGCCTGGGTTTCTAGTGCGCGCATGCTGGATGGCGCGACAGCCCGCACTGCCTCCAGATTGTCCCAGGGGTTTAAGTTGCGGGCTTGGACCAATTGTTGTGCTGCTGCGGGGTGAATACCCAAGCAGGCGACCAAAACCAAAGGCGATGCCGTATTGATGTTCACGGGTGTGCGTTCAGGCAAGAGGGTCACGAAAGGACGCAAGCGTTCGATGCTGTCTGCATCCACACCCAACCATGCCAGTTGGTCTAGGTCTTGGGGCCGCAACGGTGCTTGGGGTTTGTCGCTCACAGAAAGGAGCAACTGGGCAAGCATGGTTTCAAGCAGACGCGGGTCAAGGCCCAGTTGGTCAAAGAGCCGCGCAAACATTTGCTCGGTTGCGCCATGGACTTTGCCGTCTTGAACCAGGTTGGTGATATTCAGGCGCGACTGCAAGTCCACCATGTGGCCGGATAAAAAAGCATTCTGGCTGGCATCGCCATCCAAGCTGCTGCTGCGATCGGTCGCCAAAAAAGTAGACAAGCGCGCTTGCTCCAAGGCCAAGGCCCAGGGCTCGGCCAGGTGGTCTGCGCCGCCTTTGCGGGCGTCTTCTTTTAAGATCAAACGTGCCCAATCGAGTGCCCCCATCAATACCCAGGTGGCTTGGGCGCGGGTGCGCTCGGCTGACTCCACTTCTACCGCGCGCCACTGCTGCCACAGCGCCACGGATGCCATGGTGGCGACCAAGACCACCGTGTGCATGGCCATCACAATCGCAGCGCCGTGTTGTGCGTAGCGTTTCATGGCGGGGTGCTGCCTTCAGTGCGCGCCCAGTCGCGGGTAAGTACGCCGCTGATGGCTTGGCCCGCTGGCAAAGTCAGAACCAAGCGCACGCCTTCAGGCAAGGCGTTGGTGTCTGCTGCAGAAGCGGAAGACTGGGGGTTCGTCCAGGAGTTATTGCGGTAATAAAAAATCTGCCATTGGCTCAAAGGGCTGATGCGCACTTCGCGCAAACGGTCCTCGTTGCTGGGGTTTTGGCCCCAGCGGGCGGCTTGGGTCCAGGCCGCATCGAGCTCAGCGCGGGAACGCAAAGGGAGCGACTGCCAGCGCAGCCATTGGGTGCTGCCATCCACCTGCCTTTGCGACCACCCCACCACGCGCAAGCCGTCTCCGGGAGCTGCACTGCCCCTGCGTAAAACGCGCAGCACCCGGCCGTCCCAGGCCAAGCTGGGGGTATTGGCTTGAAGCGCAAGAGCGTCTAAATCCGCGGCCCATTGCCCCAAGCCCGCTTGCAAAGCCAAGGTGTCGTCGGTGTGTTGGGTTAATCGGATTTGCGCGCCTTGCATGCCGCTGATACCGCGCCATGCCATCACCCCCATGAGGGCCATCAAAGCAATCGCCACCAGCATTTCCACCAGGGTAAAACCGAGACTAGGTCGTGCTTTTTTCATACCCTAGTTACGACCCAAGAGGGTGCTTAAACGCATCACAGGCTCTTGGGTCTGCCCCACTGCGATAGACACTTGCACATCCACCCGCACAAAATTGGGGTTGGGCGTGGTTTGCACCGTTTGGGTGACTTCCAGTGTTTCACCGCCTTGGGTACAGGGCTGTTTGGTTTCTCCAATGCCTGGTATTTGGCGAAGCAAGCGCAAGGAAACCAAGGCATTTTCAGCGCACAGCTGGCCCAAAATCTGTGCGCTTTGGCGTTGCGCGTGGAGGGTGAGAGCGCCAGTGGCTTTGAATCCTGCGATCAAGGCCACCCCCACGATGCTCAGGGCCACCAAGACTTCAATCAGGGTAAAGCCCCCTTGCTTGCGAAGTCTCATCGCCGCACCACCGCAAAAGGGCGAAGCCCATCGGTGGACAACTCAACGCGCGTCGTGGCTTGCTGGCGCGATTGCAAAACAACCGTCTGCGCGTCTATGACGGGCTCGGGACCCAATACGAAGGCGGGGCTCAGGCTCAGGGTGTCAGGAGAAAGCCAGGTTTGCGGATCTTGCGCAGGCTGAAGCCCATCGATCAAAAAGCCTGTGGCGTTGGGGCGCCACCATACGGGCGTTCCCTGCATGCGCGACTGGGCCCGGGCAGACGCGAGAACCGCACCCAGGCGCTGCGCATCGCGCTCCAAATCGGTGGCCGTGTTGTCACGCAAGGTCAACACCACACCCGCGCTGGCGATGGCCATGAGGGCCATTACAACCAAAAGTTCAATCAGCGTAAAGCCAGATGGTTTTTGGGTGGGGCAAGGGCCCCCGCCAAAATACTTAGGGCTGCCAGCTTCCAATGTCTGCATTTTTACCCTCGCCACCAGCTTGCCCGTCGGCACCCAGCGACATCACATCTACCTCGCCGTGGATGCCAGGATTGAGGTACTTATAAGGTTTGCCCCAGGGGTCGTTGGGTAATTGGTCCACGTTTTTTCGCCAGTTCACAGGGATGGGGTCTGCAGTGGGTTGGTTGACCAAAGCCGCCAAGCCTTGTTCGTTGGTGGGATAGCGCCCGTTGTCTAAACGGTAGAGTTTGAGGGCTTGGAGCACGTTGCGCACATCGGTTTTTGCCGCCATGGTTTTGGCGTCGTCCGCTCTGTCCAACACATTGGGAACAATCAAGGCCGCTAGCACGCCAATGATGAGCAGAACCACCATCAGCTCGATCAGGGTAAAACCGTTTTGTGTGTGCCGGCGAAGTGAGATAGGGGTGTTTCCCATGGGTGGTCACGTGCAATTGTTAAGAGTCGGATTGTGCCTAAAAAATACCCCCACCCCGCTTCATTGATAATCCTCGCATGCAAGAAACCACATACCGATTTGGCTGGCTGCACCTGGTCACCTTCGTCAGCGCAGCGGCAAGCGCGGCGAGCGCGGTATTTTGGTTATTGGGAGGCGCGACCGGGGGCGCTTTGATCGCAAACCCTGCTGATTTCCAGGCCACACCCGTAGGTGTGTCTCATCCTAAGGCGTGGCCCTTGGCACAAAGTTTAGGGGCGTCCATTGGTGCACCTTCCACCGAGCCCGACCCCAAGCAAGCGTCACGCTTGCGCTTGTTGGGTGTCGTGGCCGGCAACTCCGATGCCAAGCCAGGGTTTGCTTTGCTGTCAGTAGATGGCGGTGTACCCCAAACCTATGCGGTGGGTGCAAAAGTCACAGACAGCTGGGTGCTGCAATCGGTCCAACGGCGTAGCGCCACGCTCGGCGCCGACGTCAAAGGCGCTGCGATGGTCCGGCTTGAATTGCCAAAAACGGACGCACCCTAAGTCAAGGCGTGTTGATTTCGCCCCCGCAGTCAGGGGTTATCACTAGCGGTGGGTTTGTCAAACTCATGTAAGCTTGCTGCAAGCACTTAATTCACCTGCCTGAGGAGCAATTCATGCACATTGGCGTTCCCGCCGAAACAACAAAGGGTGAAACCCGCGTTGCAGTCACCCCTGAAACTGTTAAAAAACTCATCGCCCAAGGCCACACGGTTGCGATCGAGGCTGGCGCTGGCCTTGCTGCGAGCATCACCGACGAGGCCTTTGCGCTTGCGGGCGCGCAGGTGGTGGACGCGGCCACTGCGCTGGCGTGTGCTTTGGTGCTCAAGGTGGCCGCCCCAACGCCAGAGCAGCTCGCGCACATGAAAGGCGGCTCGGCATTGGTGGGCATGCTCAACCCGTTTGACCTGCCCGGCTTGCAGCGCTTGGCTTCAGCGGGATTGACCAGTTTCGCACTTGAAGCGGCGCCGCGCACCACGCGCGCGCAAAGCATGGATGTGCTCTCTAGTCAGGCCAATATTGCAGGCTACAAAGCGGTGATGATTGCCGCTAACACCTACCAGCGGTTTTTCCCCATGCTGATGACGGCAGCCGGTACGGTCAAGGCCGCACGGGTGGTGATTTTGGGTGTGGGTGTGGCAGGCTTGCAGGCTATTGCAACCGCCAAGCGTTTGGGTGCGGTGATTGAAGCCTCCGATGTCCGCCCCAGTGTGAAAGAACAGGTGGAGTCTTTGGGTGGAAAATTCATTGACGTTCCTTACGAAACAGAGGAAGAAAAAGAGGCTGCTGTCGGCGTAGGCGGCTACGCCCGCCCCATGCCACAGAGTTGGCTGGACCGGCAAAAAGTTGAGGTGGCCAAACGGATCGCGCAGGCCGATGTGGTGATTTCTACGGCCTTGATCCCAGGGCGTGCAGCGCCGGTTTTGGTCACGCAAGCGATGGTGCAAAGCATGAAGCCCGGCTCCGTGGTCATTGACATGGCTGCAGGGAAAGCGGCTGATGGCATCAGCGGAAACTGTGTTCTCACCGAAGCAGGGAAAACGGTGGTGAAACATGGCGTTACTTTGGTTGGCGAGACCAATTTGCCCGCCCTGGTCGCGGCCGATGCGTCGTCGCTGTATGCCCGCAATGTCCTGGACTTTTTGAAGTTGGTGCTGACCAAAGAGGGGGCGTTCAAGGTCGACCTGGAAGACGATATCGTTGCTGCGTGTTTGATGACGCACAGCGGCGAAGTCAAGCGTAAAACATAAACCAACAACATCAAACCAACGCATTAGGAAAAACCATGGAAGTTGTCTCTCCCACCATTTTGAACGTAATTATTTTTGTCTTGGCTATTTACGTGGGCTACCACGTGGTTTGGACCGTCACCCCCGCGCTGCATACGCCGCTGATGGCGGTGACCAATGCGATTTCAGCCATCGTCATCGTTGGCGCCATGTTGGCCGCTGCGCTGACTGAAACGCCCTTGGGTAAAACCATGGGGGTGCTGGCCGTGGCCTTGGCGGCGGTGAATGTCTTTGGTGGCTTTATGGTCACCCGGCGCATGCTGGAGATGTTCAAAAAGAAAGAGAAAAAAGTGACTGCGAAGGAGGCAGCGCAATGAGCCTGAACCTCGTTACCTTGCTGTATTTGTTTGCCAGCGTTTGTTTTATCCAAGCGCTCAAGGGCCTCTCGCATCCCACCACCTCGATTCGCGGTAACGTCTTTGGCATGATCGGCATGGCGGTTGCGGTGGTGACCACCGCAGCTTTGATTGTGAAACTGGCCACCCACATGGGCCAAGACGGCGTGTCAGGCATGGCGTGGGTTTTGGGGGCTTTGCTGGTGGGTGGCACGGCGGGCACATTGATGGCTAAGCGCGTTGAGATGACCAAGATGCCGGAGTTGGTTGCCTTTATGCACAGCATGATTGGTTTGGCAGCCGTGTTCATTGCCGTGGCAGCCGTTGCAGAGCCCCACGCTTTGCTGCACGGCTTAGAAAAAGGCGCACCGATTCCTGCGGGCAACCGCTTGGAATTATTTTTGGGCGCAGCCATTGGCGCGATCACCTTTAGTGGCTCGGTGATTGCGTTTGGAAAACTCTCGGGCAAATACAAGTTCCGTCTTTTCCAAGGTGCCCCGGTGCAATTTGCGGGGCAACACAAATTGAATTTGGTTTTGGGCTTGGCAACCGTGGGCCTGGGGCTGGTTTTCACTGCGCAAGGCGACTGGAATGCATTTTTTGCGATGCTGGCCTTGGCGTTTGTGATGGGTGTGTTGATCATCATTCCGATTGGTGGCGCGGACATGCCAGTAGTGGTGTCCATGCTCAACAGTTACTCGGGTTGGGCGGCCGCGGGCATTGGGTTTAGTTTGAACAACAGCATGTTGATCATCGCTGGCAGCTTGGTGGGGTCTTCGGGCGCGATCTTGAGCTACATCATGTGCAAAGCCATGAACCGATCCTTCTTCAATGTGATCTTGGGGGGCTTTGGTGGCGAAGTGAGCACTGCAACAGCCGGCAGTGCTGAACAGCGCCCGGTGAAAAGTGGCAGCGCTGACGACGCGGCTTTTGTCTTGGGCAATGCCGAAACCGTGGTGATCGTTCCGGGCTATGGCTTAGCGGTGGCGCGGGCGCAACACGCGGTGAAAGAACTCGCGGCCAAGCTCACGGGCAAAGGCATCACCGTGAAATATGCGATCCACCCCGTGGCCGGGCGTATGCCGGGGCATATGAATGTGTTGCTAGCCGAAGCCGAAGTTCCCTATGACCAGGTGTTTGAGATGGAAGACATCAACGGTGAATTTGGGCAAGCCGATGTGGCGATTATTTTGGGGGCCAATGATGTGGTGAACCCTGCAGCGCACATCAAGGGCAGCGCAATCTACGGCATGCCGATTTTGGAGGCCTACAAGGCCAAAACCATCATCGTCAATAAGCGCTCGATGGCTGCGGGTTATGCCGGATTGGACAACGAGCTTTTCTATATGGACAAAACCATGATGGTGTTTGGAGATGCCAAAAAAGTCGTCGAAGACATGGTCAAGGCCATTGAATAAAGCGCAAGCAGCAGACTATAAAAAGGGAAACAATGATGCAAAGTTCCGAGCGTATTTGGCTCTCTAGCTACCCCGCAGGCGTGCCTGCGGATATCGACGCGTCCATTTACCCGTCCTTGGTTGCGTTGATGGAAGAAAGCTTTCAAAAACACGCCCATAAAGTGGCCTACAGCTTCATGGGCAAGGACATCAGCTTTGCGCAGACGGACCAATTAAGCCACGCATTTGCGGCGTATTTGCAAAGCTTAGGGTTGGTCAAAGGGGACCGGGTCGCGATCATGATGCCCAATGTGCCGCAATACCCGGTAGCTGTGGCTGGAATTTTGCGCGCAGGTTTTGTGGTGGTGAATGTCAACCCCTTGTACACCCCGCGCGAATTGGAGCACCAGCTCAAAGACTCGGGCGCCAAGGCCATTGTCATTATTGAGAATTTTGCCAATACCTTAGAAAAATGCATAGAAGCAACGTCGGTCAAGCATGTGGTGCTGTGCGCCATGGGCGATCAGCTCGGATGGCTCAAGGGTACTTTGGTCAATTACGTGGTGCGCAACGTCAAGAAGTTGGTTCCCTCGTTTAACTTGCCTACCGCTGTTCGCTTTAATTCAGCCATCGCGATTGGTTCTGCTGCGCCATTTTCTAAACCCATCTTGCAGGCTGACGAAGTGGCGGTGTTGCAATACACCGGCGGTACGACTGGGGTCTCCAAAGGCGCCGTCTTGCTGCATCGCAACCTGATTGCCAATGTGTTGCAGTCAGAAGCTTGGAACCAGCCCGTGATGGCGAAGGTGCCGGCCAACGAACAACCCACAGGCGTTTGTGCCCTGCCGCTGTACCATATTTTTGCGTTCACAGTGGGCATGATGCTCAGCATGCGCACCGGTGGCAAGCTAATCTTGATCCCCAATCCGCGGGATATTCCTGCGGTTCTCAAAGAGTTGGCAAAGCACCGTATCCACAGTTTTCCTGCAGTCAATACGCTCTTTAATGGTTTGGCGAACCACCCCGATTTCAATACCGTGGACTGGAGCCACCTCAAGGTGTCAGTGGGCGGCGGTACCGCAGTCCAAAGCAGTGTTGCCAAACTCTGGGTGGATAAAACAGGCTGTCCTATTTGTGAAGGGTACGGTCTGAGCGAAACCTCCCCTTCAGCCAGTTGCAACGTGGTGACCGATACCGCCTACACCGGCACCATCGGCATCCCGCTACCGAGCACCTTCATGAAGTTGCTTGACGATGACGGCAACGAAACGGCGCCGGGGCAGTCTGGAGAGATCGCGATCAAAGGCCCGCAGGTGATGGCAGGGTACTGGCAGCGCCCGGATGAAACCGCCAAAGTGATGACCTTGGATGGCTACTTCAAGTCGGGCGATATCGGAACCGTAGACGCGCGGGGCTACTTCAAAATTGTGGACCGCAAAAAGGACATGATTTTGGTCAGTGGCTTCAATGTGTATCCCACTGAAATTGAAGACGTCGTGGCCCAGCTCGCAGGCGTGATGGAGTGTGCCTGTATTGGCATGGCTGACGACCAAACCGGCGAGGCGGTCAAACTAGTGATCGTGAAAAAAGACCCCAACTTAAGTGAAGCTGCGGTGCGCGCCCATTGCAAAGAAAACCTCACGGGTTACAAACAACCCAAAGTGATCGAGTTTCGTGCCGACTTACCCAAAACGCCTGTCGGGAAAATTTTGCGCCGCGAATTGCGTGGCTAGAAGCAGCCAACCTGCTGTTGGAGGCTTACTTGAGCCAACCCCGGCGGCGGAAGTACCACATCGGCACGACCGCGCTGGCCGCCATGAGTGCCAATGCGTAGGGGTAGCCCCAGGACTGTGACAGTTCGGGCATGTACTGAAAGTTCATGCCGTACAAACTGGCAATCAAGGTAGGCGGCAGCAAAGCGACACTGGCCACTGAGAAGATCTTGATGATCTTGTTCTGGTTGATGTTGATGAAACCCACGGTGGCGTCCATCAAGAAGTTGATCTTGTCAAACAAAAAGGCCGTGTGCGAGTCCAAGGACTCAATGTCGCGCAAAATTTGGCGGGCCTCTTCAAATTGTTCGCTGTTGAGCATTTTGGAGCGCATCATGAAACTCACTGCGCGGCGCGTGTCCATGACATTGCGGCGAATGCGGCCGTTCAAGTCTTCTTGGTGTGCGATCGCACCAAGCACCTCACCAGCCAAGGCATCGCTGACATCGCCAGACAGGACTTTTTTACCAGCTTTTTCTAACTCGTCGTAAATACCTTCAAGCGTATCGGCCGAGTATTCGGCGTCAGCATCGAAGAGCTTGAGCAAAACGTCTTTGTCATCTTCAATCAGGCCCGGTGCGCGCCGAGCGCGCAAGCGCAAAAGGCGAAACACAGGAACGGATTCGTCATGGATGGAAAACAGAATGCCTTTACTGCGCAGATCGGCATTGAACTGATTCAAGATAAACGCGCAGCGAACGGTGCGTGGCTCGTCTTCATCGGCAATTAAGAAGTCACTGCGAATATGCAATTCGCCGTTGTCTTCTTCGTAAAAACGCGCAGACTCCTCAATATCTTCGTCCATCGCATCTTCAGGGATGGACAGGCCGTAATACTGTTTGATCCAGCGTTTTTCTTCGATGGTGGGAGATTCCAAATCGACCCAAATGGGTTGAAATTTGGAGAGTTCTTCCAGGGACTCAATCTCTTCTTGGAAGAGGCGGCCGTTGGCCAAGGTGAAAATGTTGAGCATGGGCGATGAATAGAGGTTTGAAACCAAAGCTTCGGGTGGGCGGGGCGATAAAGCAGCTTCCGAACGATGGGTTCTAAGACCTTAACCATCCGAAAGCTACCGACTGGGGTAGTTGTCCAAGAAATGCTCTCCAAAAATGCGAATGCCGCAATTATCTCACCAGCGCCGCCCTTGTTGCGCTGCAATATCGAAAGACATTGCAATTACCAAAAAACAAGCGCATAGTGAAATCGGAAGCAGCAACTGTTTGCCGATTTCCACTCGTGTGCCTAGCGCCTCGGGCGCAGGCAATACCTACCTTGAATGCAACTGGAGGCGATTTATGAATTTAACGATCAGCGGCCATCACCTGGAAGTTACCCCTGCACTACGTTCTTACGTTACCGGCAAGCTCGATCGAATAATGAGGCACTTTGATCAGTTGGTCGATGTCAAAGTTTTGCTCTCGGTAGAAAAACAAAAAGAAAAAGAAGGTCGACAACGTGCAGAATGCAACATCCACGTCAAAGGCAGCGACATGTTTGCCGAAAGCACCCACGAAGACCTGTACGCGGCTGTGGATGACCTGGTCGACAAGCTCGATCGCCAAGTGGTTCGGCACAAAGACCGCATTAAAAACCACCACCATGAGGCACCAAAGCGACTGATGTAGGCAAAGGAAGAGGCCCACAGGCCCTCAAACACGGTCAACCGCCCTTATCAGGGCGGTTTTTTTGTGCATAATCCGCTCACTTATGAATCGCCTCGCGTCACTCTTGCCTCCTGAACAAGTCCTAGCCCAGGTGGACGTGACCAGTAAAAAGCGTGCGTTTGAAGAAGCCGGTTTGTTGTTTGAGAACTTGCACGGCCTGAGTCGCGCCCTCATCACCGACAGTCTTTTTTCCAGAGAACGCTTGGGCTCAACTGGTTTGGGTCATGGCGTGGCCATTCCCCATGGGCGCATCAAGGGTTTGAAGTCTCCCATGGCTGCGGTCTTTCAGCTCTTGGCCCCGATCGGGTTTGACGCGCCCGATGACCTGCCTGTCACGCTGCTGATTTTTTTACTTGTGCCTGAGGCCGCAACCCAAAAGCATTTGGAAATTTTGTCTGAAATTGCCGAGCTCCTCAGTGATGTGGAGTTGCGCCAGCGACTGACCGCTAGCACCGACGCGGCACAACTGCACGGCTTGCTAACAGGCTGGCTGTCCTCACGCGTGGCCTAATGGCCTCACCCCACTGCGCGTTTCAAAGGATTTAAAACGTGAAACCTACCGCAGTCAGCGCTGACGTTTTATTTGAAGCCTTTCGCAATTACCTGCATTGGGAATGGGTGGCAGGCCTAGGGGCTTCAGAGCGGCGCTTTGACGAAGTCGCGGTCCGCGCGGCGCGTTCGGGTGCCGATTTGGTGGGCTACCTCAACTACATCCACCCCTACCGCGTTCAAATTTTGGGTGAGCGGGAAATTGCCTACATTACCAACGCCACCCCCGAAGATTGCGCACGGCGCATCTCCCGTATCGTTACGCTAGAGCCGCCTGTGGTGGTATTGGCTGATGGCCAAGTAGCGCCACCGGCCATGTTGGCCATGTGCGAAAACGCGCAAATCCCGATGTTTGCAACCAAGGATTCATCGGCGTTTGTGATTGATGTTTTGCGCGCGTATTTGTCCAAGCACTTTGCCGATCGGGTATCGATGCATGGCGTGTTCATGGATATTTTGGGCTTAGGCGTCTTGATCACCGGCGAATCGGGCCTGGGAAAAAGCGAACTGGGCTTGGAGCTGATTTCCCGTGGGAATGGCTTGGTTGCCGATGATGCGGTGGATTTGTTCCGTATCAACCAAACCACGATTGAAGGCCGCTGCCCAGAGCTCTTGCAAAACTTGCTAGAGGTGCGCGGCATTGGCCTTTTAGACATCCGTGCGATTTTTGGTGAAACCGCGGTGCGCCGAAAAATGCGGCTGAAGTTGATTGTGCATTTGGTGCGCAAAGAAACTTTGGAGCGCGATTACGACCGCATTCCCTTTGAGCCGCTGACCCAAGACGTGGCCGGAATTCCTGTGCGCAAAGTTATGATTCAAGTGGTGGCGGGCCGCAATATCGCGGTGCTGGTGGAAGCCGCGGTGCGCAATACTATTTTGCAGCTGCGTGGAATTGACACCTACCAAGACTTTGTCGATCGCCAACGCAAAGCCATGGAGCTCGGCGGCTAAAACAAGGTCAGGACTGGTGGCTGCGTTTAAGCGTAGCGCTTGCTCCGCAAATTTTGGCGCATCTCACTGAGCATGGGCTGCAAGGTCGCACTGCCAATGCGCAGCGCCACCGCGGTGGCCAAAATGTCAATCATCATCAGGTGCAGCAAGCGTGAAACCATGGGGCTGTATTTGTCGTAGCCTTCGGGGTGGTCGGCGCTCAAGTGAATATGTCCAGCGCTGGCCAAAGGCGATCCGCTGGCGGTCATCACGATGGTGGTCGCACCGTTCTTGCGGGCGATGTCACAGGCGTCCATCAGGTCGCGGGTGCGACCAGAGTTGCTAATGACCACCACGCAATCGCCCGCCTTCAATACAGACGCACTCATGACCTGCATATGGCCGTCGCTGTAGGCTGTTGTACTGACACCGAGCCTGAAAAACTTGTGCTGCGCGTCTTGGGCCACGATGCCGGAGTTGCCCACGCCAAAAAATTGAATCTGCCGGCCCGCCTGGTATGCCTGTACCAAAGCCACTACGGCTTTTTCAATCGCCAAGGTACTGGCGTCGTTGCGGTACTTCAGCAATGCCGCCACCGTGTTGTCAATGACCTTGACCATCACGTCGCCAATCTTGTCATCGGCGTCGACGCTGCGGTGAATAAATGGAACGCCCTCGTTGACGGTTCCCGCCAGTTTTAACTTGAAGTCCGACAAGCCGTCGTAGCCCACGCTGCGGCAAAAACGAACCACGGTTGGCTTGCTTACATGGGCGCGATCGGCCAACTCACTCACGGGCAATTTGGCAAATGCGCGGGGATCTGCCAAACACAGTTTCCCAACCCGTTGCTCAGCAGGAGCCAGCGAAGGCAAAGAGGCTTTGATACGGTCCAACATGGCGTTCCCTTTCAACTCAGGCGTGAATTACGACTCTTCATCCCAGCAAAAACCATCGCGGGCAATCATTGCGCTAGACGCGCTAGGCCCCCAGGTTCCAGCGGCATAAGGGCGCGGACCTTGGGCATCAGACGCCCAATGTTTGATCAAGGGCTCGACCCAGCGCCAAGCTTCTTCTTGTTCATCACTGCGCACAAATAAGTTGAGGCGCCCGTCAATGACATCGAGCAGCAAGCGCTCATAGGCCCCCACCCGCTCGGAGCCAAAACGTTTGTCAAAGTCCAAGTCCAACTGCACGGGTGCCAAGGCTTGCGCTGCGCTTGCGCGGGTTTTTCGGTTGTCTTGGCCTTGCGCCAAGAGATGCAACTCCAAGCCATCTTTAGGTTGCAAGTTAATCACGAGCTGGTTGCCCATGGCGCTGGAGGCGTTAAAGATCGCGTGGGGTGTCGGTCGAAAATTCACCACAATGCGGGCGTCGCGTCCGGCCAGGCGTTTTCCTGTGCGGATGTAAAACGGCACGCCGGCCCAGCGCCAATTGGCAATCTCGGTGCGTAAAGCGACAAACGTTTCCGTCTGGCTGTGTGGGTTGACGCCTGGCTCATCGCGGTAGGCCGGGACGGGTGTGCCTGCGCTGGTGCCACTGGCGTATTGGCCGCGCACCACATCGCTGGCCAAGGTGGCTGCGGTCCAGGGCTTGAGCGAGCGCAAGACCTTGAGTTTTTCATCGCGGATGGCATCGGCGTGGGCGTTGATGGGCGGCTCCATGCCAATGGCGCACAGCAGTTGCAGCGCGTGGTTTTGCACCATATCGCGCAGCGCTCCGGTGGTTTCATAAAACGCGCCGCGGCTCTCCACGCCCAAGTCTTCGGCGATGGTGATTTGAATGTTGGCAATGTGTTCACGCCGCCACAAGGGTTCAAACAAGGCATTGCCAAAACGCAGTGCAAACAGGTTTTGTACCGCGGGTTTGCCCAAGTAATGGTCAATACGGAAAACCTGTTTTTCTTCAAAAAAGCGGCGAACGGTTTGGTTGATGGCGCGGTTGGAAGCCAGGTCATGGCCCAAGGGTTTTTCAAGAACCACGCGGGTTTGGGGCGTATTCAGTCCGGCAGCTGCGAGTTGTTCGCAGACGGTGGTGAACAGCGATGGCGCCGTGGCCACATACATCACCACCGTTGTGGCGCTGCGGGTTTGCAAGCTTGTAGCGAGGTGCGCGTAGTCTTCGGGTTTGGATAAATCCATGCGCACAAATTCCAAAATCGCTGCAAACCGTGCAAACTCCTCGGCACTGGGGCGCTTGGCCAACTCCACTTTGTCAAACCGGGCCTGGATCAGCGCGCGGTATTGTTCGTGCGTCAGGTCATCGCGGCCCACGCCAATGATGCGCCCGCCTTCAGGAAGTGTGCCGTGGCGAAAGGCCTGGAACAGTGCAGGCATCAATTTGCGCCATGCCAAATCGCCCGTGCCACCAAATAAAACAAGATCAAAGCCCATAGTCATGTGTGCGTTGTTGATAAGTTACATAAAAATTGACGTTGTAATGTAACTTTGTTTCATTGATAATTCAAGTCCTTGGCATTTAAAACCTGTATTTCTTCATTTTTCTTATGAACCAACTCAACGCGCTCAAACAATACACGACCGTGGTCGCTGACACAGGAGACTTCAAACAGCTCGACGCGTTCAAGCCGCAAGACGCCACCACCAATCCTTCG
>JAIPDD010000112.1 GCA_021737875.1 Sulfuritalea sp. | reverse complement strand
AGACCTTCGCGTAAAGCGAGGAGCAGCATATGGCAGCAGGTAAGGAAATACGCGGCAAGATCAAATCGGTGGAAAACACCAAGAAGATCACCAAAGCCATGGAGATGGTCGCCGCATCCAAAATGCGCAAAGCGCAAGAGCGCATGCGCGCGGCCCGACCCTATAGCGAAAAAATTTGCGCGATCGCATCCCATTTGGGCCAAGCCAACCCCGAGTACACCCACGCATTCATGCGCACCAACGACGCCAAATCTGCGGGCTTTGTGGTGGTTACGACGGACAAGGGTTTGTGTGGTGGCATGAACACCAACATTTTGCGCGGCGTGACGGCTAAGCTTCGTGAGTTGCAAGGTGCCGGCGTTACTGCACAATCGGTTGCCATCGGTAACAAAGGCTTGGGCTTTTTGAATCGCTCTGGTGCGCCAGTGATCGCGCAAGTGACCCAGTTGGGTGACACGCCGCATCTGGATAAGTTGATCGGGCCTGTGAAAGTTTTGCTTGACGCGTACACGCAAGGCAAAGTGAATGCGGTTTATCTTTGCTACACCAAGTTCATCAATACGATGAAGCAAGAGCCCGTGATTCAACAGCTGCTGCCTTTGTCTGCGGACCAAATGGAAAGCCAAACCAAGGCAAAAGGCTCGCATGGATGGGATTACATCTATGAGCCTGATGCGCAATCGGTGATCAATGACTTGCTAAACCGCTATGTGGAGGCTTTGGTCTACCAAGCGGTTGCAGAGAATATGGCATCCGAGCAATCGGCACGTATGGTCGCTATGAAAGCGGCAACCGACAACGCTGGAAGCGTGATTGGCGAGCTCAAGTTGATTTACAACAAGACCCGCCAAGCAGCTATTACAAAAGAGTTGTCAGAAATTGTGGCCGGTGCAGCGGCGGTTTAATCCGCCAAGTACAGGTCTGTATAAGTTTTAGTTCAAGATTTTATTTTTGGAGCGAAAAATGGCTCAAGCTAACTCCCAAGTTCAGGGAAAAATTGTTCAGTGTATTGGTGCGGTGGTTGACGTGGAATTTCCGCGCGATCAAATGCCCGGCATTTATGATGCGCTCAAAATGGACGGCTCTACCCTGACGCTGGAAGTTCAGCAGCAGCTCGGTGACGGCATTGTCCGTACCATTGCTTTGGGTTCGTCTGACGGATTGCGCCGCGGCATGGTGGTGACGAATACCGAAAAGCCCATCATGGTGCCCGTGGGTAAAGCAACCCTTGGTCGCATCATGGACGTGTTGGGTGCTCCGATCGACGAGCGCGGCCCCGTCAATGCAACATTAGAAATGTCGATTCACCGCAAGGCCCCAACCTATGACGAATTGAGCCCTTCACAAGAATTGCTTGAAACCGGCATCAAGGTGATTGACTTGGTTTGCCCGTTTGCCAAAGGCGGCAAGGTCGGCTTGTTCGGCGGTGCCGGTGTGGGCAAGACCGTGAACATGATGGAACTCATCAACAACATCGCCAAGGCGCACAGCGGCTTGTCTGTGTTCGCAGGTGTGGGTGAGCGTACCCGTGAAGGCAACGACTTCTACCACGAGATGGCGGACTCGGGTGTGGTTAACCTCGAGAAACTCGAAGACTCTAAAGTCGCGATGGTTTACGGTCAGATGAATGAGCCTCCAGGCAACCGTTTGCGCGTGGCCTTGACCGGTTTGACCATTGCTGAATCTTTCCGTGACGAAGGCAAAGACGTTCTGTTCTTCGTGGACAACATCTACCGCTACACCTTGGCCGGAACCGAAGTGTCCGCCTTGCTCGGTCGTATGCCTTCTGCAGTGGGTTACCAGCCTACCCTGGCCGAAGAAATGGGCCGTTTGCAAGAGCGTATCACCTCGACCAAAGTGGGCTCCATCACTTCCATCCAAGCCGTTTACGTGCCAGCGGATGACTTGACCGACCCCTCTCCTGCGACTACCTTTGCGCACTTGGACTCCACCGTGGTGTTGTCTCGTGATATCGCCTCATTGGGTATTTACCCTGCGGTGGATCCTTTGGACTCCACCAGCCGCCAGTTGGATCCTTTGGTGGTGGGTGTGGACCATTACGAAACAGCCCGCGCTGTCCAAGGAACGCTGCAACGCTACAAAGAATTGCGCGACATTATTGCGATTTTGGGCATGGACGAATTGGCACCTGAAGACAAATTGACCGTGGCACGCGCCCGTAAGATCCAGCGCTTCTTGTCACAGCCCTTCCACGTGGCTGAAGTGTTTACGGGCTCACCCGGTAAGTACGTTTCCTTGGCTGAAACCATTCGCGGCTTCAAGATGATCGTCGCCGGTGAATGCGATCACTTGCCAGAGCAAGCGTTCTACATGGTCGGCACCATTGACGAAGCGTTCGAAAAAGCCAAAAAGGTCTAAGCCATGAACACCATCCACGTTGATGTGGTCAGTGCCGAAGAGTCCATCTTCTCTGGGGAGGCGCGTTTTGTGGCCGTGCCCGGAGAGTCGGGCGAGCTGGGAATTTATCCTCGCCACACCCCACTGATTACGCGCGTCAAAGCCGGTTCAGTGCGGATTCAAAAAACCGACGGCAGCGAAGAGTTTGTGTTCGTAGCCGGCGGCATTATCGAAGTGCAACCCAACTGCGTCACGGTTCTGTCGGACACCGCAATTCGAGGCAAAGACCTGGACGAAGAAAAAGCCAACGAAGCCCGCGCTTTGGCACAAGAAGCGTTGAAAAATGCGAAAAGCGAAATTGATTTGGCGATTGCCCAGTCTGAGCTTTCGACCTTGGTCGCGCAAATTGCAGCGTTGCGACGTTTCCAACACAAACGCTAAGACCTGCGGGCTGCTAAAGCCTTTAGAGCAAAAACCGCCCCCTCGGCGGTTTTTGTTTTTGTGGGTAGGATCAGCGTCTGAGACAACAAACAAGCCATGAACTACAACGCACCAGCCTGGTTACCGGGAGGGAATTTACAAACAATCTATGCCGCCCGGTTTGCCCCAAGCTATGCAGGTACGGCGCCCGTGTACCGCCGCGAGCGTTGGGTCACTCCAGACGCCGACTTCATTGATCTCGATTGGCTCGAAGATGCATCCTTGAGCGAAAAACCTTTGGTGGTTTTGTTCCATGGATTAGAAGGAACCTCGCAAAGCCATTACGCCCTGGCGTTTGCCAACTATTGTCGGTCCAACGGGTTTGCGTATGTCGTGGTTCACTTCAGAGGCTGCAGCGGAGAAATCAACCTGGCGCCGCGGGCGTACCACTCGGGAGACTTTGAAGAAATCGACTGGATTGTGAAAAGAATGCGCAGTGCAAGAACGGGCCCCATCTATTGCGTTGGCATCTCTTTGGGCGGCAACGCCTTGCTGCGCTGGGCGCAAGAAGCGGGTGCGATCGCAAAAGAAACAGTGAATGCGGTGGCTGCTGTCTGCTCGCCGATTGATTTAGCGGCCAGCGGCAGGGCCATTGGCAAAGGATTCAATCGCCAGGTGTATACGCGTATGTTTTTGCAAACGATGCGTCCCAAAGCACTGTTAAAGCTCACACAGTTTCCTGGGCTGTTTGATAAACAAGCAATGGAAAATGCGCGAGACCTCTACGATTTCGACAACGTCTTTACGGCACCCTTGCATGGGTTTAAGAATACCGAAGATTACTGGGAAAGAGCCTCGGCGAAACCGCACTTGCATGAGATCAAAATCCCAGCGCTGGTGGTCAACGCTTTGAACGATCCCTTTGTACCAGCGAGCAGCTTGCCCCATGCTGCCGCAGTAGGCTCACATGTCACTTTATGGCAGCCAGCGCAGGGGGGCCATGTGGGATTTCCTATGGGCAATTTCCCTGCACATTTAAAAACATTGCCAGAGCAAATAGGGACGTGGTTTGAACATTCGCAAGGAGGCGTCCATGGATGACATTGTGAAACAGGCCATGGCCAAATGGCCCAACGTTCCCGATTGCTACGGTTGGTTAGGATTGGATGCGCGTGGTAACTGGTATATGCGCGATGACCAAGCCCAAGCCTCGGGTCATTTTGATAGTGGCAAACCAGGCGCCAAGGGGTCCTTGCTACAGCACGAAAAGCTCATTGACTTTATCGCCCGCAATTACAGCGCAAACGACGCTGGCTTTTGGTATTTCCAAAACGGACCGCAAAAGGTGTACTTGGAGTTAGAAGCCACACCGCTGGTTTGGAGGGTGAGCGCTGAAGGCCTAATCCACTCCCACACCGGCGCACTGGCGCATTTTCAACAATGCTTTGTGGATGAGCGCGGCTGGGTGTATTTAGAAACCGATATCGGCTTTGGGCTGGTGCACACGCAAGACACCATCCACGTTGCCAAAGCCATAGAAATCCAACAGTGGCCAGTTGAAGAAGTGCTACTTAGCGACTTGCCACGCCGGTTTGGCTACCAAACCAGCCCAACCCGTGCGCTAAAAATTACTTAGCGGCTTCGACTGCAGGTTTTGCAGGCTCGGGGAACTTTGCGCCGGCAGCGTTGGCCATAAAGACAACAGCACGTGCAATTTCATAATCAGAGAAATCGCCACCACCTTGCGCGCCCATGGCGTTCTTGCCTTTAAGCGCAGAGTTCCAAAGCGCAGCAAAACCGGTCTTGATACGCGGGCCCCAGGCGGCAGCGTCACCAAATTTAGGCGCTCCGGCCGCACCGCTGACGTGGCAAGCGGCACATTGGGCTTTGTAAACCTCTTCACCGGTTTTCATTTCACGGTTGGCATCGCGAATTTCGATGGAGCCAACTTTTTGAATGCGCTCAGAAATGGACTTTTCCATGTCAGAGGAGCCCGCAGCGGGTTTGTTGGCAGAGGTCACGTAATAGACCAAACCAATGATCACAAAAATAGGGATCACAAAAGACGCTAAAACCGCCATCAACAATTGCTTGGGGTTTTTGACCGGACCTGTGTGGTCATCTTCGTGTGCTTCAGGTTGGCTGTTATCGCTCATGGTGTCCTCAGAGTGGTCAAATGCATCAAAATCAAGCAGCGATTATAGCGGGGCGCACTGTGAAACGCCCTACAATCCAAGCCACACACAGTATGCGGCTGTAGCTCAGTGGATAGAGTATTGGCCTCCGAAGCCAAGGGTCGTGGGTTCGATCCCCGCCAGCCGCACCATAAAAACAACGCATGTTGTTGATTTCATTCAGCTTACGTGATATTGCTACCCGCCTCACGGGTCAACTCACGGGACAAGCATATGAAATATTTAGAAATTGGCAACACTTCCAGTGGCCAGAGCTTCCTATTTGTGAAGAGGATTAGCCCTCACAAGGGAACCTTCCCTACCCATCACGAAGTGTTCCCAGAGCGCTTTAAGCGGCGAATAGGCAGCACCCCCACCACAACCCTGCATGAAGCTAGTGTCGTAGCCGTGCAGCGGTCTAACGATATTGAACACTTGCAAGTTGTCTCTGTAAGGGATAGGGCGGGACGCACCAACACGACAAAGGATTTGGTTGCAGCAGCAAAGACATGGCTCTGGTTCAATGAAGTTGAAGACCTGCCCGGCATACGGGCAGAAAGCTTGCGTCGCACCAAAGAGGGTGAAGCAGCAGCCAACACCCTCGCCATGCTCACAGACTCGGTTAAAGCCTTCTATAGCGTTGATGGTGACGGATACACACACAAAACCATCTACACCCCATTCGGCGATCACCTGCTAGGAGTATTGAGCAGCGGACAAGCAGGCAACCTCTTTAGTGAGGCAGTTGCACTGTGGGCATCTCAAGCCGGACGAGGGCACATGAAGTCCACAGACAAACCCATTCGCGACGCAACCCGTTTTGTAGGCATCTTCAATGACTTTGTAGGGGACAGACCAATGGATCAAATCACTCGATCGAACGTTGCTGCCTACATCACGCACAGGTGCAAAGCAGTCAAAACCACATCGGTTGATCGTGAAATTCACACCTTACGCGCAGTATGGAGCAAGGCAGCTGATGCACTGGACGTTATCACCAGAAATCCGTTTGCTCGACAGCCCATACTGGGACTCGGAACAGACGCTATTCGTCGTCACACTCCATCCTCTAAAGAGCATCAAAGCTTGATGCAGGTGCTCCAAGAACACCCTCGACGAGAACTAAGCTACGTGATCCCAATGCTGGCGGTCATTGCTTTGACGGGGTTACGTCTGTCTGAAGTTTGGGGCATACAGCCCAGCGACCTCGATGCTGACAAAGACCAGCTTCGTATCCGCCCAAACGCTTTGCGCACCCTTAAAACTGCGAACAGTGAACGTCCGTTCCCTGTACTCCCTGAGCTAGCCTCATGGCTTGAAATTTATATGCGCATGAAGCGCCCTAGCAGTGCAAATGCAGCCAGTGCCACGACAGGCTGTTTCTTAAAGACCAATGGCTTTAAATTGACGGCCCATTGCCTACGCCACGGATTCAAACAACGCCTAGTCGAGGTGGACACACCGGCGAACGTTATTGAGGAGCTTATGGGCTGGAGCTCCCAAAGCATGATGCGCCACTACGGGGTCAATGCAGTCACAGGGAAAAAGCGTAATGCCATCCAGCTTGCCTATGACCAGATTGCTGGAACTGATCGTGACTCGTCACCCGACCAGGGGTCGATCATGCCCACTCCTGAAACACCCCCTTTCAGCCCATTGGAAATGCCTTTAGAACGCATCAAAACGACCCGTAGCGAGGTCAACTTTGCAACTGAATGGTATGGTGGCCAATCTAGTGAAATGGGTGACGGGAATACCCTTTTGAAAGCAAGCCAAACAGGTACTGACAAAGCAAATTTATACTAGTAATCAACCACTTAGAAGCAGGAACACCTCTAAAACGCGTCAGATGGGCTTGTAAGGCGTTTAAATTTAATGCTTGTAACTCACCCATTAACTCGGGTCGAAAGAACTGGTGGCGCATGCATTCCGGTTATTAGTGGCTACTAAATAAAAATAAGAAAATAAAACACGTTTAAGATCAATTGCTTGAGTTTATATTTGCCTAAATCTTGTACTTTTTAAAGCTTGACATTACGGAAATGGTAACGCTTTGTTCTGTGGTTACTCTAAGCCAGTTGAAATTAATGAGAGCAGTGTTTTTGGAAGCCCCTTAATAACGGGCCAGGGTTTTTAATGCTGCCACCTACTATATAGTTGTCACAAGGTTTGAAATGTGACAGTCTCGGAAGACCCAGGGTGAGATACCTAGTTTCGAGTTGCTAGCTTATCTTTGTAGTAAATGTAGATCTACAGCTACCGTGATC
>JAIPDD010000111.1 GCA_021737875.1 Sulfuritalea sp. | reverse complement strand
GCGGGCTTCATGGTCGGGTTGCAAACACACAAAAACCGCCGTCTCTGTCGACCCATACAACTGCTTTAAGTTAATACCAATCGAGCGGTAAAAGCTAAACAAGTCCGGTCCAATCGCCTCACCCGCGGTGTAGGCGACGCGCACACGGCTCATCCCCAAGTTATTTCGCAAGGGGCCATAGACCAAAAAATTACCCACGGCGTAAAGCAAACCATCTAAAAACCCCAGTGACTGGCCAGACATCTTGCTGGGCCCGACACGCTGCGCAACGGACATGAAAAACTTAAACATCCGGCGCTTGAGTGCACTGGCGTCTTCCATGCGAATCATCACGCTGGTGAGTAAGCCCTCAAACACCCTTGGCGGTGCGAAGTAGTAACTCGGGCCGATTTCTTTCAAATCGATGGTGACAGTCGCCGCAGATTCTGGGCAGTTCACCACATATCCGCAGGCCAACCACTGCGCATAGCTGAAAATATTTTGCCCAATCCATGCCACGGGCATGTATGCCAATACTTCTTCTTGGTTGGTCAAATGGTCAAACTCAGCGCCTGCGCGCGCGCGGTTGAGCAAGGAATCATGGGTGTGCACCACGCCTTTGGGATTGCCGGTGGTGCCCGAGGTAAAAAACATGGCGCCCACATCGCTTGGCTTGACACTTTTCACAGATTCTTTAAAGAAATCAGGATGGGCAGACGCGAAAACTTTGCCAGCCGCCAGTAATTCATCCAGAGAAGCCAAACCTGGTTCGTCGTAACTGCGCAGGCCGCGTGGGTCATCAAAATAAATATGGGTCAACAGCGAACACTGCGGTTGAATTTCCAACAGTTTGTCTACTTGCTCTTGGTCTTCTGCAAAAGCAAAACGCACTTCAGCGTTATTGAGCGGAAAAACGCATTCGGCAGCGGCAGCGTCTTGGTACAAAGGCACAGGGATGGCACCCAGCGACTGCGCCGCCAGCATCGTGGCGTACAAGCGCGGGCGGTTGGCCCCCACCACCACCATGTGGTCTCCGCGTTGAAGCCCTGCTTGGTGTAAACCGCAAGCGAGGTGCTCCACCATGACAGCCAAGTCACTCCACGTAAGCGACTGCCAAATTCCATATTCCTTTTCACGCATGGCTGTCGCTTGCGGGCGTTCACTCGCGTGTTGCAATAAAAGTTGCGGAAAAGTCGTTTGCATCCCAAATCCTTATGACCTGCATCAAACCAGGGACCAACCAAAAAGTTGCGCCTAGGCTTTGAATATGGGGCGATAGTAAGACTGCATTTGACGTTAAGTTGTCATTCCAACGACAATTGAGGCCACAAACCGCTAGGTGTTTTCCCTTCGCTTTCTGCTAACTGACGGGATCGGCCCTGAAACTAACCGTAACTGACACGAACATGACAATCAAGCTCTGATCAGAATCGCCATGACCACTGAAACCACCCTCTACCAACGCCGTCGGCCTTTAACGCAAGGGGAACTGAGCGCCATTCCCTGGATTCGCTTGCTCAGTGCAGAAGAACTAGACCGTGCGGTTGCAGATTTAAAGGTAGCCGACGCAAGCCCTGGCGATATGGTGTGCCGCACCGGGAGGCCCGCCACGTATTGGTTTGGGGTGATTGATGGTTTGCTCAAAATGAGTACTGACAATGCGCAGGGGCAAACGATGACCTACACCGGCGTACCGCCGGGCGGCTGGTTTGGCGAGGGGACGGCGCTTAAGCGGGAGAACTACCGCTACAACATCCAGGCCTTGCGAAAAAGCCGTGTCGCCGGTTTGCATATTGATACCTTTCATTGGCTGTTAGACCATTCGATTGGGTTTAACCGCTTTGTGATGAACCAGCTCAACGAACGGCTCGGCCAATTTATCGCCGCCCGTGAAATTGACCGAATGAACAACCCCGATGTTCGCGTAGCGCGAAGTTTGGCGGCATTGTTTAACCCGGTCTTGTACCCCGGGGTAGGCGAGGTTTTACGTATTACCCAGCAAGAGCTGGCGTACTTGGTTGGCTTGTCTCGCCAACGCGTCAATGAAGCCCTGACAACGCTGGCCGAACAAGGGTCGATTCGCGTCGAATACGGAGGTCTGCGGGTGTTGGATATTGCAGCGCTGCGCTCGCAAGTGGTTCTGCGCTAAAGCCCGTAAAATCAAGCCTGCAAGCCTTTTAACTCTGTAGCCCATGATTGACTCCAAAAAAACCGACGCCCCCGCTACAGTTCAAACCCCCTTCCGACGGGCTGCTCCCCCACCGCAACGCGCCCCCATTCCTGCAGGACAAACCAATACCGCAGCGCTTGGGGCCAATGGAACGCTGCGCTTGAATAAACGCATGGCAGAACTGGGTCTGGCCTCACGGCGTGAAGCCGATGACTGGATTGCCAAGGGTTGGGTTTTGGTCAATGGGCGCGTCGCTGAAATGGGCATGCAAGTCGCGCCCGATGTCAAGATCGAGATTGACAAACTGGCCAAAGGCCAACAGGCCAATTTGGTGACTGTGCTCATTAACAAGCCCTTAGGTTTGGTGAGCGGCCAAGCCGAAGACGGCCACGAGCCCGCCATCACCTTGGTGCAGCCCCACAACCGCTGGGCCGAAGACAATGCGCGCTTTTTCTTTCACGGCAGCCAGCTCAAAAGCCTGGTTCCGGCAGGGCGCTTAGACATTGATTCCACGGGTCTGTTGGTGCTCACCCAAGATGGCCGCGTTGCCCGCCAGTTGATTGGCGAAGATGCCGTGATGGAAAAAGAGTATTTGGTGCGGGTGATTTACACCGGCGTACTCAACACCGCCGCAGCGACATCGGCGGCGGCGACCTATGCCGCACGGCCTGGGCAAAGGCCGGCGGCCCCGACCCAGCTCAGCCGCATCGACGACGATGACCCGGTCAGCGCCGATGTGCAGGCGGTGTTCCCTGCTGAAAAACTCCAGCTCTTGCGCCACGGACTGAGTTTGGACGGCCAGGCCTTAAAGCATGCCAAGGTTGAATGGCAAAATCCGGAGCAACTGCGCTTTGTTTTGCATGAAGGAAAAAAACGCCAAATTCGCCGCATGTGCGAACAAGTCGGCCTCAAAGTGGTCGGCTTAAAGCGGGTGCGTATTGGCAAAGTCATGCTGGGCCATTTGCCGGTCGGCCAGTGGCGCTATCTCGCACCCCACGAGCGTTTTTAGCGCCTTGAAATTTCCACCTCCGCCCCCATGTCTTGGGGGGCTGTTGTCATCCCCTTTACTCCTTCAGACTCGTTTTTAACTTTAGAAACCGCACTTTTTATGACCAAGCAAACCCTGAATTTTCAAGCC
Organism: Sulfuritalea sp.; assembly: GCA_021737875.1. GTDB lineage: Bacteria > Pseudomonadota > Gammaproteobacteria > Burkholderiales > Burkholderiaceae_C > Allorhodoferax. The sequence goes on along the minus strand of JAIPDD010000111.1, from coordinate 3,954 downwards.
GAAGTTGCGCAACTGCTGCACCTCGTTACGCATTCGCTGTATTCCAACAAAGAGATTTTTCTGCGGGAACTGATTTCCAACGCATCGGACGCCTGCGACAAACTGCGCTTTGAGGCGATCAACGCCCCAGATTTATTGGAAAGCGATGCAGAGCTCAAAGTCAAAGTGACTTTTGACAAAGACGCCAAAACCCTGACCATTACCGACAACGGCATTGGGCTTTCGCAGCAAGAAGCCATCGACAACCTGGGCACCATCGCCAAAAGCGGTACCAAAGACTTTGTCTCCAAACTCAGCGGCGACCAAAAAGCCGACTCTCAGCTCATTGGTCAGTTTGGGGTGGGGTTTTATTCTGGCTTTATCGTGGCCGACAAAATCACCGTGGAGTCCCGCCGCGCAGGCTTGCCCGTGGCACAAGGCGTGCGCTGGGTCAGCGATGGCGGAGCCACTGGCGGCGCATTTGAAGTCGAGGCGATTGCGCGCGAACAACGCGGCACCAGCGTCACCCTGCACCTGCGTGAAGACGCACAAGACTATGCCAACGCTTGGAAAGTCAAAGGGGTTATCAGCAAATACTCTGACCACATCAGCCTTCCCATCTTGATGGAAAAGGAAGAATGGAAAGATGGCGAACTCATCAACCCCAGCGATGAAAGCGGTGGACGCCAACCCGGCGCCATGGTGAAAACTGGCGACTGGGAAACCGTCAACAAAGCCAACGCCATTTGGGCGCGGGCTAAAAAAGACATCAGCCAAGAGCAGTACGACGATTTCTACAAACAAATCAGCCACGACTTTGAAGCACCCTTGGCACATACGCACAACCGCGTGGAAGGAAGCACCGAATACACCCAGCTGCTCTACATTCCTGGCAAGGCGCCCATGGATTTGTACAACCGTGAAAAAACAGCGGGCATCAAGCTGTACGTCAAACGCGTTTTCATCATGGACGACGCCGAAGCCTTGCTCCCCACTTACCTGCGCTTTGTCAAAGGCGTGGTGGACTCGGCCGACTTACCGCTCAACGTCAGCCGCGAGTTGCTGCAAGAAAGCCGCGACGTCAAAGCCATTCGCGAGGGGTGCACCAAACGCGTTTTAGGCATGCTCGAAGACCTGGCCAAACACGACATCGCCCCGGTTGCCTCGGCCGATGGCGTGACTGATGTGGTCTCCGAAGAAGACAAAGCGCAGTGGGGCAAATACACCAAGTTTTATGCGGAATTTGGCGCAGTGCTGAAAGAAGGCTTAGGCGAAGACTTTGCCAACAAAGACCGGCTTGCCAAACTCCTTCGATTTGCCAGCACGGGCAGTGATACCGCCAGCATCTCTCTTGCGGACTACAAAACGCGCATGAAAGAAGGCCAAGAGGCTATCTACTACATCACTGCAGACACCTTGGCTGCGGCTAAAAACAGCCCGCAGTTGGAAGTGTTCAAGAAGAAAGGCATTGAAGTGCTTTTGATGACCGACCGTGTGGATGAATGGGCACTCAATTACCTGCAAGACTTTGACGGCACGCCTATGCAAAGCGTAGCCAAAGGGGCCGTCGACTTGGGCAGCTTGCAAGACGAGACCGAAAAAAAGGCGGCAGAAGAAGCGGCAGAAACTTTCAAACCCCTGTTGGCCAAACTCAAAGAAGCGCTCAAAGACAAGGCCGAAGATGTTCGGGTGACCACCCGCTTGGTCGACAGCCCTGCTTGCTTGGTGGTGCAAGACCACGGCATGAGTACACAGCTGGCACGCATGCTCAAACAAGCCGGCCAAGCCGCGCCTGAAGTCAAGCCTGTTTTAGAAGTCAACGCCGAACACGCCTTGGTCAAAAAACTCGAGGGCTCGGTGCACTTCAACGACCTGGCCCATATTTTGTTTGACCAAGCATTGCTGGCCGAAGGGGGCATGCCTGCCGATCCGGCCGCTTACGTCAAACGCGTCAACGCTTTGTTAGTTTAAGGATTCCTATGAAAAAAGTATGTTTCACCCTCGCCCTTTCAGCCGTCTTAGCCAGTGCTTTGCCATCATGGGCGGCTGATGCAGTGACGCAAGCAGCGGCAAAAGAAGCCGGCGCCGTGGTCACACCCAGTGGTTTGGTGTTCCGCTCGCTCAAAGACGGCACCGGCGCCAGCCCCAAAGCCACCGATACGGTCAAGGTGCACTACCGCGGCACGTTTCCTGATGGCCGCGAATTTGACAGCTCCTACAAACGCAACGAAGCCATCGAGTTTCCCTTAAGCGGTGTGATTGCCTGCTGGACCGAAGGCGTGCAGAAAATGAAAGTTGGCGGCAAAGCCAAACTCACCTGCCCTGCATCCATTGCATATGGCGCGCGCGGCGCAGGCAGCGCCATACCGCCCAATGCAACGATTTTGTTTGAGGTGGAGTTGCTTGCCATTAACGGCAAATGACCCTTCAAACCAACGCGTTTGCAACGCTGGCATTGGCCCCAGCGACCTTGGCCAATTTGGAGCAACTGGGCTATTTGGAGATGACACCGATCCAGGCCGCCAGCCTGCCTGTGGCACTGGCAGGAGCAGACCTGATCGCCCAAGCCAAAACCGGTAGCGGGAAAACCGCCGCCTTTGCCTTGGCGCTTTTGGCCAAACTCAATCCGCGTTGGTTTTCCGTGCAAGCCATGGTGATGTGCCCCACGCGCGAACTGGCCGACCAAGTGACGGTAGAAATTCGCCGCTTGGCGCGGGCCCAAGACAACATCAAGGTGGTGACCTTGTGCGGTGGCATTGCGTTACGTGGCCAACGCGCATCTCTAGAGAACGGCGCACACATTGTGGTGGGAACGCCCGGGCGCATCATGGACCACCTGGAGCGAGGCTACCTGGTACTCGATGGCTTAAATACATTGGTGCTCGACGAAGCCGATCGGATGCTGGACATGGGGTTTTTTGACGATATTTCCAAGGTCGTCCAACAAACGCCCAAAACGCGTCAGACCCTGTTGTTTTCAGCCACCTACCCCGAAGGGATTGAAAAACTTGCGCGCCAATTCATGCGCACCCCACAACAAATCAAGATTGAAGCGCCACAAGCCCAAAGCCAAATTGAACAGCGTTTTTATGAAGTCACCCGCGCTAATCGCTTAGAAACTGTGGGCAAGTTGTTGATGCATTTTCGCCCTGTCAGCACCTTGGCGTTTTGCAATACCAAACAACAGTGCAAAGACCTGGTCGACTTGCTGCAACAACAAGGCTTTAACGCCCTGGCGCTGTACGGTGAACTTGAACAACGCGAGCGTGACCAAGTTCTTGCGCAATTTGCCAACCGCAGTTGCTCGGTCTTGGTTGCCACAGATGTCGCTTCACGCGGGCTCGATATCAACCAACTCGAAGCCGTGATCAATGTCGATATCACACCCGACCCCGAGGTCCATGTGCACCGCGTGGGTCGAACCGGGCGCGCAGGCGCTTCGGGCTTGGCGCTGAGCTTGGCGAGCATGAACGACATGGGAGCGGTTGGAAAAATCGAGCAGTACCAGCATTTTTCAAGCACCTGGTTTGGTCTTGAAACGCTCACTCCCGCCAGCTCTGATCCTTTGCTCGCCCCCATGGTGAGCTTGCAAATACTGGGCGGAAGAAAAGAAAAAATCCGCCCAGGGGATGTCTTGGGCGCACTTACCAACGACGAAGGCGGACCTGCCTACACGCGTGAGCAAATAGGCAAAATTCAAGTGACTGAATTTTGTACCTTTGTGGCCGTTGATAGAAACATAGCCAAAGCAGCATGCGCCAAACTCAATGCGGGACGCATCAAAGGAAAGTCGGTCAAAGTTCGTATGATGTGAGGGCATTCTTCAGGAGCTCTGCCCTATGTCCACCCCAGCCAAGCGCCCGCTGTACCGCGATTTCACCGAACAGTCGCACATCGATGCCCAGTACAACCCCTCTATCGCTTTAAGTGACCCGAGTGCACCTGGCAAACACTTTGTAGCCCAAAGCGCGATCG
>JAIPDD010000110.1 GCA_021737875.1 Sulfuritalea sp. | reverse complement strand
GGGCTTTTGCGAACCGGCCAGACGCGTCTGCATGATGCAACCAACAAGACCCTCGCACTAGAGAGCCGTTTTGATCTAGCCTACAACGCTGCGCATGCCTTGTGTCTACTGGCTTTGCGGACCAAGGGTTACCGCCCTAGCAACCGATATGTGGTGTTTCAGCTACTTCCCCACACTTTGGGCTTAGGGCCAGAGGTATGGCGCGTTTTGGACATGTGCCATAACAGGCGTAATCTGGGCGAATACGAAGGCTTACTAGAAATCGATGAGCGCCTAGTCACGGATTTGATCTCCGCCACACAGCGTGTTTTGAAAGCGCTTCTATCCCCTGAGTGAGGGAAAATTCGCTTTGATTTAATGATGTTCTTAGCATAGATTTTGAGTTTTAAAACCGATTTTTAAATCCGTATGGCATCCCTCAGCACCACCCAAAAAATCCTGTTTTATTACGGCTTGTCGATGGTGATTGCTTTGGCAATCACCTACCTGTGGTCTTGGTTTGATTTACGCACCCTGCGTGACGTAGGCGTTTGGGTCAAGCCCATGAAGTTCATGGCTGCTACTGCGGTTTATTGCATCACCACCGTCTGGCTTACCACGCTGGTGAATGCAACAGTGGGCGCCAGTGCGGCGTTTAAGGGGGTAGCTGCGCTGATCATCATCACGTCCCTTTTTGAAGTGGCCTACATCAGCTTGCAAGCAGCCCGGGGAGAGCCGTCCCACTACAACAAGAACGATGCTTTCCATATTTTTATGTTCGCGCTGATGGGCGTGATGGCGGTGGGTTTAACCGCCTCCCAAGCATGGTTGGCGTGGCTGATTTGGTCTGACCTAGGGGACGCTCCACTCTCCGCTACCACGCTGGGCGTTTTGCTGGGCTTGGTTTTAACTTTTGTATTGGCAACCGTGAGTGGCTTTCAGTTAGGCGGCCACCAGCCACCTAGCGGCGTTGGCTTAGCACTGGTGGGGTGGCATTGGAAAAACGACCTTCGCCCCGCACACTTTTTAGGCGTACATGCCCAGCAACTCATTCCGCTGGCAGGGCTTTTGGCTGAGCGCTTTTTAGGCGCGCATGCGCTTGCCGGCTTGGGCAGCTTTGCCGCTGTGTACCTGGCTGCTTGGGGCAGCTTGACTTGGTTAGGGCTTGTCACGTAGTTTGGGTTACGCTCTGCGTGTTTACACACCAAGGACATCCCCATGAAAAAACTCATTGTCACCATCACGTTGGAAATGTCGGTTCCCGACGATTGGGAGCTTTTTGAGACATCCGAAGGCGGGCAAGTCATTAAGATGCCGGACAACCAGTTTTTAGATATTGCTATTGAGCCGCTGTTTGCAACGGATCCAGAAGACAACTGGAGCACGACCGACAGCGATGACGAGCTTGAAACCATTTTGGATATGGTGGAGAGCGAAGATGTGAGCTATGAGTTCATAACGCATTAGTTTTAATCGCGTTCGGCGTCTCATAGAGCGCGCTTTTCAAGCCTCATTTCTACTTTAATCAGTACATCCCTCAACCAAACTCGGATTTGGGTGACCTGATATAAAGATCCAGAGCCGCCTGGGAAAATCATTTTGAAAGCTTTCTTTATGTACAAATTAGTGCTTCTTTTTTTTGTATTGATGCATTCAACATTTGCGTCACTAGCCGCAGATACAGCAAGCCCAGTACCTGTGACTTTTGAGTTGCAGAAAGCCAGGGAGAGTATTGCTAAACAAAATTGGACTGCGGCAGTCGCCGTTCTTGAGCCCTATACAAAAAACTCCACCAATGACGCAGATGGTTTTAATTTATTGGGTTACAGCTACCGCAATCTTAAACGCTACGACGAGTCTCTCGTTGCTTATAAAAAGGCGCTAGAGATTGACCCCAAGCACCGCGGTGCCCATGAATACATTGGCATTGCTTATATCCAAATGTCGCAACTTGCTAACGCTAAGATACATTTGGATGCACTCGATAAAATTTGCACTTTTTCCTGCGAAGAGTACCGGGACTTAAAGAAAGCCTATTTGGCCGCCACCAGTTCAGCCAAATAGTTAACCCTCCCCCCCAACTTCAACCTCGTCTCCATTGGAATCCCAAAAAATGATCACACTGTGCGGTTTTGCCGTTTCTAACTACTACAACATTGTCAAACACGCTTTGCTGGAAAAAGGCGTTGCCTTTGCCGAAGAGCATGTACTTACCCGCAGCAAAGACGAAGCCGTTTTAAGCGCTTCCCCCTTAGGCAAAATTCCGTTTATCAAAACAGCGCAAGGCGCTTTGTGTGAAAGCGCGGTGATTTTGGATTACCTGGAAGACCAGTACCCCGCACACCCCTTGCTTCCCCAAGACGCGTTTGAAGCGGCCAAGGTGCGCGAGATGGTTACTTTTATCAACCTGCACCTGGAGCTGGTTGCGCGTGAGCTCTATGGCCAGGCTTTTTTTGGTGGAACAGTCAGCGATGAATTGAAAGCCACGGTCAAGAAGCAACTGGTTCGCAATATTGATGCTTTCAAGCGCTTGGTGAAATTTTCGCCCTTTATAGCGGGCGACACCTTTACGCTGGCCGATTGCGTGGCCTTTAGCAATCTCCCGCTCATCGGCATGGCCACCCGCGGTGTTTTAGGAGAGGACCTCTTGCTTGCGGCGGGTATGGATTACAAACCCTATATCAAGATGATTGGTGAGCGCGAGAGTTCGGTTCGCGTTGCCGCAGACCGCAAAGCGGCAAATACCAAGCCTTAATCGGAAAAGTCTTCCTCGTCTTTGGCCGGCTCTTTGCGGCTGGGGCGGGGAATTTTTTTGAACCGTATCAGCCGGTCAAGCTCGATTGCGTCTTTCTTTAACTGGCGCTCCGCATCGAGTTTTTGCCCCAGCAGCAACCATTGTGCGAATTCGGCCGGGCTTTCCAGCGTTAATCGGCCCAGGCTCGATTGGCGGAAATCATAGATGGCGATTTCAGCGGCTTTTTGCAAGTTGATGCGCCCGCCTGAGAGCAAAGCGCCGCGCTTGCGGCCTATGGCTTCTAAAATTTCTTCATCACTTAAATCTGCAGCGTTTTCTATTTTGTAGCGCTCTTGCAAAGCCTTGGGGTAGTTTTGGCGCAGGTAGTCCAGCAGTTCTAGCGCGACCTCTTCTTCGTTAAACGCGTTGCGACCGATGGCGCCGCTGGCAGCCAAGTTGTAGCCGCTTTTTGCCACGATGATGCGGGGCCACAAGAGGCCCGGGGTGTCGTAGAGATAAAAGTCATCGGCAATGGTAATGCGCTGCTCTAGTTTGGTGACTCCCGCTTCATCCCCTGTTTTGGCAGCACGCTTGCCTTTGAGGGTATTGATCAGTGTGGATTTACCCACGTTAGGAATTCCGCAAATCAACACCCGCATGGGCTTGGCCATGCCGCCGCGGTTGGGCGCAAGCGCATGGCAAGCGGCAACCAGCGCCCGCGCGGGGGTGGTCATGCTGGCGTCTAGCGGCAAGGCGCGCACGCCGTCAATCGCGTTGTAATGGTCTAACCACAGCGCAGTGCGCTCAGGGTCTGCCAGGTCTTGCTTGTTGAGAACTTTGAGGGTGGGTTTGCCGTGGGTGATGTCACCCAGCATGGGGTTGGCGCTGGAGCCCGGTAAGCGGGCGTCCAGCATCTCAATAACAACGTCGATGTCTTTGATGCGCTCCCCAATCGCTTTGCGCGTGAGGTGCATGTGACCGGGAAACCATTGAATAGCCATCCGGTATTTTATCGTGCCCCGGGTGTGCCTAAGCGTTCAGGCGAAAGGTATTGCGCTAAGTAGTGCTCAAAACTCATGCTGTCTGCAGCTTCTTTGCGGGCTTGGTCGATATGGGAAATATCAGCCAATTTTTGGAAATGGGCCAACTCGGACGCCGTCAACGCATGGGACAACTCCGCAGTTTTGATCTGCAAGGATTGCGCTTTTGCAAAACTGGCAAACGAGCCGTCTGCAGATTTCTCTATGGCGCGCAACACGCGGGCTGAGGGCAAAGTGTCGGGGTCACGCAAGCCTTGTTCGGCCGCAGCAAGCGAGGCGCTGTAATCCGAAGTGCCGTGGGCAGCGTCCAGCGCTTTGGCTATCGGGGCTAAGCCTGCCAGCAACTCGCTCCCCCATGCAGCCAAGCTCACCGTCTTTTCTCCGCGCTCCAACTCCAAACCGGGTTCGCGTCCACGCTCTGCCACGCGCTGCTGGTTGCGGGCAATGGCGGCGATTTCTTGGGGCGTATCGTTGGGGCTGGGTTGGGTGAGGCAAAACAACAAAAACACATCCAAAAACCGCAGGGTCTGGGCGTTGATGCCCAAGGGCTCAAACGGGTCTAAATCCATCAAGCGCACTTCGACATATTCAACACCACGCTCGCGCAGGGCGTGCAACGGCCGCTCGCCTTGAAAAATCACACGCTTGGGTCGGATGGTTCCGTAAAACTCGTTTTCAATTTGCAGCAAGCTCGTCCCCAGTTGGCGGTAGCTCCCGTCCTCGGCGCGAACCCCAATGGCTTCGTAGGCCGGGTACGGCACCGTAAGCGCCTGCTGCAGGGAAGCGCCGTAGCCTTCCAAGCTGTTGTAGCTCACCGCCAATGCACTTTGGGCATCGCTTTGGTAACCCAAGCGACCCATGCGCAATGAGGTCGCATACGGCAAGCCCATGGTGTGCGGCGCAATGGCCTGCAAAGAATGAGGTCGACCTTCGACAAACGAAGAACAGACCGCAGGCGATGCGCCAAACAAATACAGCAATAGAAATGAATGCCGGCGAAAGTTACGGATCAGCCCAAAGTAGGCTTCACTGGACAGGTCTGGCATAGACCAGTTGTAGTGAATGCCCGAGATGGTTTGCATGCGCCGACCGTAACGGTAGCCCAAGCCACTGCGGTACACGGTTTTGGCAAGCCCCACGTTGGAGTGGCCGTATTGGCCTAAGGGAATCGCCTCGTCCTTGGGCAACTCACACGGCATGCTGGAGGCCCACAACATGTCAGAACCCATGGACTGCAAAGTGTATTTTTGAACTTGGCGCAGTTCGTCCAAGCAGTCTTCTATGCCTGCGTGAACACCGGTGATCAATTCGATTTGCGACTCGCTGAAATCGGTGGTGATATGTGGGTGGGTCAGTGCGGAGCCCAGCGCTTGCGGGTGGGGGCTGATGGCCAAAGCGGCGTTGCTGTGCGTGCGCAGGCTTTCTTTTTCTAGGCCCCGGCGAATTCCTAACAAGCGTTCATTGCTCAGACCGCTTGGGGCCTGTGTCGTTTTATCCATGCCCATAGGCCCTCTCTATACGTCAACCAAGTTCAAAGGTAGCACACAATGGTTTCAAATGAGGGTCAAAGGTCTATTTGCAACCCATGGATGATTTATTTGCCTAAATGCTCCATGGCGCGTGCCACTTCATGCATGCCTTGGTTAGCGCCACTGGCCGGGACGGTGAACCCCGAAGAATCCAGCACCTGCGCCATCGCGGCTTGCAAACGCTCTGGGGCTTCTTCGCCTAGGCCAATCCAGCTGCCAGACGTCATAGTGATGTGGGCCGCTTCGACGCTACCCGCTCCCGCACACAAAATCGTTCGCGTGGGCGCATTCTCCGCAACCAAGACCAACATCGCTGGAACAACCGCTTCGGGCTTTAAGGCGTCTAACACAGGCGCAGGCATCAAATCTTCGGTCATGCGGGTCGCAGCAGTAGGCGCCAAGCAATTGACGTGGATATGGTGTTTCGCCCCTTCGATCGACAGCGTTTGCATCAAGCCCACCAAAGCCATTTTGGCGGCGCCGTAATTGCTTTGGCCAAAGTTGCCATACAAGCCACTGCTCGACGTGGTCATCACAATGCGTCCGTATTTTTGCTCCACCATGTGCGGCCACACGGCTTTGGTGCAGTGCACCGCGCCCATCAGGTGAACATCCATCACCAAACGAAAGTCTTCGATTTCCATCTTGGCAAAGCTTTTGTCGCGCAAAATTCCAGCGTTGTTGACCAAGATATCGACCCGCCCCCAGGTATCGATGGCCTGCTTGACCATGGCTTGAACCGCTGCAATGTCGGTCACCGATGCGCCATTGGCAATAGCCTCTCCGCCCGCGGCGCGAATTTCATCCACCACCGATTGCGCAGGTGTCACGGAGCCGCCAGAGCCATCGCGGGCGCCACCCAAATCATTGACCACCACCTTAGCGCCTCTGGCTGCCAAGCCCAGCGCATGCAGGCGACCCAAGCCACCTCCGGCGCCAGTGACAATGGCGACACGGTTTTTGAAATCAACAGTCATACTTATCCTCGCAATAATGAACTGAAGATACTCTACTGCATCTGCCTCTGGCTTTCATCGACCCTTGCAACGAATGTGACTTCCATGGAATTGAACTCTGACATCCCCACCGCCCCACCCCGCGACGCCGCGACCGTCGTGATGCTGCGCGATAGCCCGGTCGGCTTGGAAGTATTTTTGGTCAAGCGCCATGGCCTATCCGACGTACTCGGCGGGGCCTATGTTTTTCCGGGTGGCAAGCTCGATCCCAGTGACTGCGCGCCATCGCATATTCCACACTTTGACCTCGCCCTGCCCCACATGCTGCAGGCCCTGGGTGAACCCACTTTGGAAGCCGGAACGGCGATGGGCTTGTATGTGGCAGCTTTGCGTGAAACCTTTGAAGAGTCTGGCGTTTTATTTGGCAAGCCTTACGAGAACGTCAAAGCACCCCCGCAGGGAAGTTTTCACGAACGCTTGGCGGCCAACGCTTTGCAACTGCATACCAGTGCGGTCCAACCCTGGGTTCGCTGGGTGACACCCAAGTTGCCTTCTGTCACTTCTAAACGGTTTGATACCCGCTTTTTTGTCGCCGCGATGCCCGCTGGACAGCGTGCCCAACACGACAACGTTGAAGCCACAGAAAGCGCTTGGCTGCAACCGCGCAAAGCATTGGAGCAGTATTGGAGCCGCGGTATCGAACTCGCGCCGCCGCAAATCATGAGCTTGGCACATTTATCACGCCACACCACAGTTTCCAGCGTGCTCAAGGAAGCGGCTCTGCGGCCTCCGCCCTTTGTCATGCCAGAGGCTTTCAATGAAAACGAGGAGCGCGTGATTTGTTACCCCGGTGACGCGCGCCACTCTGTCACGGAACGGGCCCTGCCTGGCCCCTCGCGCCTGTATTGGCGAAACAAGCGTTTTGAGCCTGAAACCGGTTTTGATGCTCTCTTTGAATAATGCATTATCAATAGGCTTATTCAATGAGAGGCATTGAATGAGCCAATTAGACGCCGTCATCTCCGGCAGTTAAGCTAACAGCGTCTTTGGCAAATTGTTGCTCAAAGCAAACGCGTTTTCTTTAACCCTTAGGAGATTTCCATGGCAGCACTTAAAGGCTCCAAAACGGAAGACAACCTGAAAGCCGCCTTCGCAGGCGAGTCACAGGCCAACCGCCGTTATTTGTATTTCGCGAACAAGGCCGACGTTGAAGGCCAGCCCGATGTGGC
>JAIPDD010000109.1 GCA_021737875.1 Sulfuritalea sp. | reverse complement strand
TGTAGTGGTCGATGACACCGAGATCAACCTGCGCCTGTTGGAGACTTTGATTTCTCGCTTGGACCACTGCGCGTGCCACTCCTTTACCTGCCCCAAGACCGCGCTTGCGTTTTGCAGCGAAAACCGGGTGGACCTTCTCATCGTGGACTACATGATGCCGGAGATGGATGGGATTGCATTGATTCGGCAGTTGCGTTACCTCGCATCGCAAGCCAGCACACCTGTTTTGATGGTGACCGCCAACGAAGCAAAGTCGGTGCGTTACGAAGCCTTGGCGTCGGGCGCAGATGACTTCATCACCAAGCCAGTCGATGCGGTGGAATTTTTAGCCCGTAGCCGCAATATGCTCAAACTCAGCGCAGCCACCCGTGCGCTGCATGAGCGCGCGCAATGGTTGCACCAAGAAGTCCAACAGGCCACGCTCAAAATTCGCGAGCGCGAAAGAGACACCGTCATGCACTTGGCACAGCTGGCCCAATACCGAGATGCTGAAACAGGCGCACATATTTTGCGTATGACGCATTACTCCGCACGCATTGCCAAGCAACTGGGGTTCTCTTTGGAAGACCAAGAGTTGCTCTTAGATGCAGCTGCCATGCACGACATCGGCAAGGTGGGCATTCCTGATGCACTTTTGTGCAAGCCTGGAAAATTCGAGCCGCATGAATTTGAGGCGATGAAAGCGCACACGCGTTTGGGCTTTGATCTGATTAAAGACAGCCAGTCCGAAATCTTGCAAGCGGGCGCAGCCGTGGCTTTGGGGCACCACGAGAAATTTGATGGTTCGGGTTACCCCAGTGGCCTCAAAGGGGAAGACATTCCGATTTTTTGTCGCATCGTTGCGGTCGCCGATGTCTTTGATTCACTGACCTCCAAACGGCCTTACAAACCGGCGTGGCCTCTTGAGGAAGCGGCGCAGTACCTGCGTGAGGGCGCAGGCACGCACTTTGATCCCCGCTGTGTAGAGGCTTTTCTCCAAGCGTGGGACGATATTCTCCGCATCCGCGAACGTTTCGCCGATGCACAAGACCCCGCGGCGCTTTAGCGAACGACCAAGACGGCGGTAGTGGTGTGGGTAAGCACCTGCTGGGTTTCGCTTCCCAGTAAGAGCCGCTTGATTCCTCGGCGGCCATGGGACGCCATGACAATCAAATCACAGGCGTGTTTTTTGGCCGTAGCGATGATGGCGTTGGAGACGACATCCGACTTGCTTACGACGGCTTTGGCGGTGATGCCTTTGGCTGTGGCCGTTTTTTTAACGGCATCCACAATCGCTTGCCCGTTGTCAGCCCATTGCGCCTCAATGCGTTTGATTTCTTCAACGTCGAGCACAATGCCGCCTTCGAAATAGCTGATAGGGTAGGGCGGAACAACTTGAAGAACCACCAACTCCGCCTTGCACGATTGCGCAAGTTCCATGGCCTGGGTCACCGCTCTTTTGGACAGCTTGGAGCCATCGGTCGCGACTAAAATTCGTGTGTACATAGCAGCCTCTCGCATTGTGAAGTCCCAAGGTTACGCCTTGGCACCTGAACAAGACTTGACATGCATCAAGCGATAAGCATTTAAGCAAGGCACACTACGGCTTATGTCTATTGCTACGATTTCGCAGCCCTTTTCTGAGATCCCCCACCCCCAAGTGGCACAGTCCAACGCACTTGCGGTGCTCGATGACCCCCACGAATGGTCTGCATTTAGCCGACCTTGTGCTGACAATGCGGCCCTGTGGGAGTCCAGTGTGGTGATCGAAGGCATGCACTGTGCGGCTTGTTCGGTGACTGTGGAGGACGCTTTGCGTGCCATGCCCGGTGTCATCAGTGCCCGCGTCAGCGCGGCAAGCCAAAGAGCCACCGTGCGCTGGGCGCCAGAACAGGTGCTGCCGTCGCAATGGATGCAGGCGGTCCAAGGCAGTGGTTACCGTGCCGTTCCTGCCAATGACGTTTTTTTGGCTGAAAGACGTAAACTCGAAACACGAAAAGCCCTGTGGCGCTGGCTCGTAGCAGGCCTGTGCATGATGCAAGTCATGATGTATGCCTACCCTGCGTACATTGCCCATGCCGGAGACCTCACACCAGAAATGGAGCAACTGTTGCGTTGGGCTTCGTGGGTATTGACGCTGCCGGTCATGCTTTTTTCTTGTGGGCCCTTTTTCAGCCGCGCTTGGCAGGACGTACTCGCTCGCCGTGTCAGCATGGATTTGCCTGTCGCCTTAGGCATTGGCATTACCTTTGCCGTCAGCACAGCCGGCACGTTTGAGCCGCAAGGTATGTTTGGCGCCGAGGTGTATTTTGACTCGCTGACCATGTTTGTTTTCTTTTTGCTCAGTGGTCGCTGGCTGGAGCTACGCTTGCGCGACCGAACCGCTGGCGCATTGGAAGTCTTGATGAACCGTCTGCCAGAGAGTGCAGAACGCCAGTGCGCCGATGGCAGTTTCGAGCGCGTTGCCGTCCGACGGATTGCGGTGGGTGATGTGTTGCGGCTGTACCCCGGCGAGGCGATTCCTGTGGACGGGGTGGTTGCGTTTGGTCGCAGTGACGTCGATGAAGCCCTACTTACCGGCGAGTCGCACCCACTCCAGCGAACCGTGGGCATGGCGGTTCTTGCGGGAAGCCATAACCTGAGTGCAACCTTGGGCGTCAAGGTCACTGCCATTGGCAAAGACACCCGTTTTTCTGAAATCGTTTCGCTGATGGAAAGCGCCTCGGCCAGCAAACCTGCGGTAGCGGTGTTGGCAGACCGTTTGGCAAAACCCTTTTTGCTGGGTGTGTTGGCGTGTTCCGCACTTGCCGCTGCGTGGTGGTGGGGGCGCAATCCCGAACATGCTTTGATGGTTGCGGTGGCGGTTTTGGTTGTCACATGTCCTTGCGCATTGTCCTTGGCCACACCTGCGGCGATGTTGGCCGCTGCAGGGCGTTTGGCGCGTGGTGGTATTTTGGTGCGTCAACTCCAAGCACTGGAGTCCTTATCCAAGGTGGACACCGTGGTTTTTGACAAAACCGGCACCTTAACCCGCGACGCCTTGGGGGTCGCATCGATCAGTTGCCGCGAAGGCTTTGAGCCAGCGCAGGCTTTAGCGCTTGCTGCGGCGATGGGCTTTCACTCGCACCACCCTGCGTCGCAAGCGCTTTACCGCGCTTGGCTGCAGGCCTCAGGCAGCGGCTTGCCTTTGCCAGTGTGCGAAGCAGTCAGCGAATCAGCCGGAGAAGGCCTGGAGGGTGAGGTGCTTCTGGAGGGCGTGTCGAAGTCGATGCGCTTGGGCTCCGCCCTTTTTTGTGACGTCGAGGCGGGGGCGGGGGAGTCCACGCGCGGGGGGCCGCAGGTCTTTCTCAGCGACACACACGGTTGGTTGGCAAGCTTTCATTTGGTCGAGGATGTGCGCGCCGATGCGCCAGCGACCATCCAGGCCCTCAAAGCCATGAAGATCGATGTGCGCTTGATGTCCGGTGATGCCAGCCCTGCGGTCAACACCGTAGCTTCGCTCTTGGGTTTGGAAGCGGCGCAAGGCGATTGTTCGCCTGCGGACAAACTGGCGGGCCTTCGGGTTTTGCAAGCCCAAGGTAAGACGGTCGCCATGGTGGGCGACGGCCTCAACGACGGCCCCATCTTGGCTGGGGCCCATGTTTCGTTTGCGTTTGGGCAGTCTTTGGCGATCACCCAAGTCCGGGCAGATTTTGTCGTGCTGGGAGACAAGCTCATGGCCATTGCACAATCGGTTCATTTGGCACGGCGCACCATGGCGGTGGTGCGGCAAAATCTCTGGTGGGCTTTGATTTACAACAGCGCGTGTGTTCCATTGGCTGTGGTGGGTTGGCTTCCCGCATGGTTGGCGGGGCTTGGAATGGCGGCGAGCTCTTTGGGGGTGGTAGCCAACGCCATGCGCCTTAGCCACAACGGCGCTGATCTAGACCACTCTTACATCTAAGGATGCAAATTTTTATGGATATCTTGTACTTGCTCATCCCCTTGTCGGTCGTGTTGGTTTTTTTCATCTTGGGCGGCCTGTGGTGGGCCATAGACCGAGGCCAGTTTGACGATATTGAGTCTGAAGGCGAGCGAATTTTGCGAGATTCTTGAGATTTCCTTTAAAAAGTAAGGGCTTTTTTCACGCCTTTTGATTTGGATCAAACCCAGGTCAATTGCAAAACCTGACACTTCCCTCTGCGACTATTAAAAGAGGTGAATATGGCATTTGCAAATCAGCAGGCGGGTAGCTACAACGACACCGTTGTACGTCAATTCGCCATCATGACAGTGGTTTGGGGTGTGGTCGGCATGCTCGTGGGCGTGATCATTGCGGCCCAGTTGGCATGGCCTGAACTGAATTTCGGCATCCCCTGGTTGAGCTATGGGCGGCTGCGACCCTTGCATACCAACGCGGTGATTTTTGCGTTTGGGGGCTGTGGTCTGTTTGCCTCGGCGTATTACGTGGTGCAGCGCACCTGCCATGTCCGCCTTTTTGCCGATAAATTGGCCTCGTTTACCTTTTGGGGGTGGCAGTTGGTCATCTTGGCGGCTGCGATCTCTCTGCCCTTGGGGTTTACCCAAGGCAAGGAATACGCTGAGTTGGAGTGGCCCATTGATATCTTGATTACTTTGGTCTGGGTTTCTTTTGCTGTGGTTTTCTTTGGCACAGTCGGCACCCGCAAGGTCAAGCACATTTATGTCGCCAACTGGTTTTTTGGTGCTTTCATCTTGGCGGTGGCCATTTTGCATTTGGTCAACAGTGCAGCGATTCCCGCCGGTTGGATGAAATCCTACTCCGCCTACGCCGGCGTACAAGACGCCATGGTTCAGTGGTGGTATGGCCACAACGCCGTGGGCTTCTTCTTAACCGCCGGGTTTTTGGGAATGATGTATTACTTCATCCCCAAACAGGCTGAGCGTCCGGTCTATTCCTACCGTTTATCGATTGTCCACTTTTGGGCATTGATCTTTACCTACATGTGGGCGGGCCCGCACCACTTGCATTACACCGCTTTGCCCGATTGGACGCAGTCCGTTGGCATGGTGTTTTCCTTGATCTTGTTGGCGCCGAGCTGGGGCGGCATGATCAACGGCATCATGACCTTGTCGGGCGCTTGGCACAAGCTGCGTGACGACCCCATTCTTCGTTTCCTCATCGTCTCTTTGTCTTTCTACGGTATGAGTACCTTTGAAGGCCCGATGATGTCGATCAAAACCGTGAATGCCTTGAGCCACTACACCGATTGGACCGTGGGCCACGTGCACTCGGGTGCTTTGGGTTGGGTGGGCTTGGTCACCATGGGCTCCATGTATTACTTGATCCCGCGCTTGTTTGGCCAAAAGCAGATGTACAGCGTCAAAGCCATTGAAGTGCACTTTTGGACCGCCACCATCGGTATCGTGATTTACATCGCTGCCATGTGGATTGCCGGCGTGATGCAAGGCTTGATGTGGCGTGCGATCAACCCCGATGGCACTTTGACCTACACCTTTGTGGAGTCGGTCAAAGCGACCTACCCCTTCTATGTACTGCGGTTGTTAGGCGGCTTGTTGTACCTCACAGGCATGTTGATCATGTTGTGGAACACCCTGAAAACCGCGACCAATGGACGCGCTGTGACAGTCAATGTGCCAGCCCCCGCGGCGCACGCATAAGACAAGGACCCCATCATGTCAAAAGAAAACTCTACATCGGGCTTGTCCCACGAGAAAATTGAAACCAGCAATTTCTTGATGATTGTGCTGATTTTGCTGGTGCTTTTGGTGGGCGGCATGGTTGAAATCGTGCCCCTGTTTTTCCAAAAATCCACCACCGAACCGATCAAAGGCATTGCGCCCTACACCCCGCTGCAATTGGCCGGTCGCGACATCTACACGCGTGAAGGTTGCTACAACTGCCATTCGCAAATGATCCGTCCATTTCGCGCAGAGACTTTGCGCTACGGGCACTATTCCGTGGCTGGTGAGTCGGTGTATGACCACCCCTTTCAATGGGGAAGCAAGCGCACCGGGCCTGATTTGGCGCGTGTGGGCGCGAAGTACAGCGATGAGTGGCACCGTATTCACTTGACCAACCCGCGCGACTTGGTGCCTGAATCGAATATGCCTGCCTACCCTTGGCTTGAGAAAACACCGGTAGACGCCGCATCGATTCCTACCCACATGACTGCATTGCGCCGTGTCGGTGTTCCCTATACCGATGCGCAAATTTCGCAGGCAAGCGAAGAGCTCAAAGGCAAGTCCGAACTCGACGCAACGATTGCTTACCTGCAGGTCTTAGGTTTGGCGCTCAAATAAATCGCCTTTAGGAGCAAACCATGGATATCAACACATTACGCGCTTTGGTCACGGTGGTGAGTTTCGTGACGTTTATAGGGATCGTTTGGTGGGCTTGGTCGCGCCAACGTTCTGCTGAGTTTTCTGAAGCGGCCAACCTGCCTTTTGGGCAGGATTAATTGAAAAAAAGTACGCATAAGGAATCGATATGAGCGACTTCACAAGTAATTTTTGGGCGGTTTTTGTGACCGCAATTACCCTGATCGGTATGGTTGCCTGTCTCTTGCTGCTGTGGTTTAGCGGCAAAGCCCGGGCGATGACTGCCAATGACAACACGACCGGACACGTCTGGGACGGCGATTTGCGCGAGATGAACAACCCCTTGCCCCGTTGGTGGGTTTGGCTCTTTGTGATCACCATTGTTTTTGGTTTCTTGTATTTGGCGCTTTACCCCGGTCTGGGATCAATCAAGGGCAAGTTGGGTGGGACTTCAGCGGATCAGCACGCTGCGGAAGTAGAAAAAGCCAATCTGGCAGAAGCTCCGCTGTACGCCAAATTTGTTGCGATGAAGTCGGAAGATCTCGCCAAAGACCCTCAAGCCAAAGCCATTGGTGAGCGTTTGTTCATGAACAATTGCGCCCAATGCCACGGCTCCGACGCCCGTGGTTCTAAAGGCTTCCCTAATTTGACGGATGCGGACTGGCTGCACGGTGGGACCACCGACAAGATCAAGGAAACCTTGACCTTGGGTCGCATTGGACAAATGCCTCCCATGGCTGCTGCCGTTGGCACGCCAGAGGACGTGAAGAACGTGGCCAACTATGTGTTGAGTTTGTCGGGAAGCCCCCATGACTCGGTGCGTGCCGCTGTGGGTAAATCCAAATTTGCTACGTGCGCTGCTTGCCACGGAGCGGACGGCAAAGGCCTCCAAGCCTTGGGTTCGGCGAACTTGACTGACAACATTTGGCTGCATGGCTATGGCGAAGCCGCCATCATTGCCATGGTGAACAACGGCAAAGTCAACCAGATGCCCGTTCAGACAGGCAAACTCACCGAAGCACAAATTCATGTCTTGTCCGGTTATGTCTGGGGCATGTCGAACAAGTAGGTATGGTTTGAGAAATGTTATTCCGATAGCCCCATCACCAGATACGGGGCCAATCACTCCACCGCCCGGGGCTGATGCAGAGATGGTTTCTCTGTACGAAGCCCATCAAAAAATTTACCCGCGCAGCGTCTCCGGATTTTTTTCG
>JAIPDD010000142.1 GCA_021737875.1 Sulfuritalea sp. | reverse complement strand
AGCTTGTTTTTGAAAATCACGAAGACTTTCAGGGTGAAGTGATTGCTGATATTTTGAGCCAAGTCAATCACCCGCTGGTTCGCGCACTCTATGACTACGGCAACTCGCAGATGGTGGGCGAGGAACCCCTCGACGCTTTAGAGGCGATGGCGCCTTTTGTGAGTACCGTGCATGTCAAAGACCACGTGGTCGTTGTCGGCCCTGAACACGCATGGGGAAATTTGTGGGTGCAAGGCGTTCCTATGGGTCAGGGGCGCTTACCCATCATGGAACAAACCCATCGGCTATATGAGAGTGGTTTGCGCCGATTTTGTTTTGAAAATGTATGGGGCTACGCCGCCCCGCTGAAATCGAACGACGTGCCAAAGAGTGATTGCTTTGGCATCGACCAGGCCAATCACTATTTAAACGGCGCTAATTTACCTAAAGATGTGGCCGTTGATTTGGAGTGGAAAGCCTTTGAGCAAGCATGGGACTGGTACAAAACAGAGTTGACACAGCAGCTCTACCGCATTGGCAATCCCTAAGTGCTGTAATAGCGATTGAGTTTTTGGCTATTTTCATAGGATATACTTTAATATATACCGCACTCTTAGGAGATTGATCATGTCTCAAACCGCCAAATTATTCGTCAATGGCCGCAGCCAAGCGGTAAGACTGCCCGCAGCCTACAGATTTGACACGCAAGAGGTCTTCATTCGAAAAGATCCCACTACAGGCGACGTCATCCTTTCGCGTCGTCCCGATGATTGGAGTGGCTTCCTAGCTGCTACAGAAAATGCACAAATCCCCGAAGATTTTTTAAGCGCTTCTGAGCGTCTGACCCAGGGCCACACAAGTACACCAGAACGCGACCCATTTGGATTGATGCCTACTCCAATGGGACATTGAGCCAACATATGACATTGCTTTACCTACTAGACACGAACACGGTCAGCAATATCATCAAACGCCAACCACAAGTGACACGGCGCTTGCTGGCTGTGCCAATGCATAGTGTTTGCATCTCTGCCATCACAGCAGGTGAGCTCGCGTTCGGCCTGGCAAAGCGACCCGAGGCAGTTGTACTTAAATCTTTGGTGAATGAATTTTTACGCCATATAGAAGTGCTGCCTTGGGATAATGCTGTGGCTCAAACTTACGGCGTACTTCGCGCTCAGTTACAAATTAAGGGGACTCCATTGGCTGCGCTAGATACGCAAATTGCAGCGCATGCATTGCATACAAATACAACCTTGGTAAGTAGCGATAGAGCCTTTTCACATGCCTCTCAGTTACAAGTTGAAGACTGGCTTTAGCTCTATGAATTCATAGACACGGGTCTTTTACTGAGATATCTCAATTGAATCCTTCACAAGTCAGGCCTTCAAGGGCCTTTTATTCCGCAAGAATCATGGATTTTGTTCATGCGGATCCAGGTTTGGTTCTAGGTCGACTTACCGAAAAAAGTGGTTTTTCGATTGAAACAACGCAACGCGATGCGTGGCGATCACAAATTACCATCCTGCAGAAAGAGCTCGTTCTTTTTGTAGGGAGGGGCTCGGTTTTTTTTGAATTCTCTGTTCCAAGACTTGGCAAACGCATTGATGTTTTGGCTTTGATTGATCACGTCATCTTTGTTATTGAGTTTAAAGTCGGTGAAAGTCTTTTCAATCGCTCAGCGGTTGATCAAGTGTGGGACTATGCCCTCGATCTAAAGAATTTTCATGAAACTAGTCACCACTGCGTTATTGCACCGATATTGATCGCTACAAATACAAAAAATGTGAATGGTGTTGTGTCGATGAGTCATCACAACGATGGCGTTCTGGAGCCAATCAACACCTCATCTGAATTTTTAGGAAAAACGATCACCACAGTCTTACAACTTAGTACCGGTGAAGGTATCGATGCATCAACATGGGAAAGTGGACGATACCGCCCAACACCTACCATCATTGAAGCAGCGTCAGCTCTTTATGGAAACCACTCGGTAGCAGACCTTTCTCGCAGCGATGCGGGAGAAAAGAATTTAGCTCGAACATCCGTGGCTATTGCAGATTTGATCTCGGAGGCTAAATCAAAACGAAAAAAAGCTATTTGTTTTGTTACAGGTGTGCCCGGTGCTGGTAAAACTTTGGTTGGGCTGGATGTAGCAACTAAGCACATGGATGCCAAAAGTGATTTGCACAGTGTCTACCTGTCTGGTAACGGGCCACTAGTTTCTATTTTGAGAGAGGCATTAACGCGAGACGAGGTCGCGCGAAAGAAAGCCGTCGGTCAAAAGCTTCGCAAAGGTGAGGCACGAAAAGCTGTCGATGCATTTATCCAGAACGTACATCATTTTCGTGATGCTTACCTAGCTGACGAACAACCTCCAGTAGACCATGTGGTGATTTTCGACGAGGCACAACGCGCCTGGACATTGGAACAAACTACACAGTTCATGGCACGAAAAAAGGGACTTCCAGACTTCAACCGGTCCGAGCCTGATTTTCTGATTTCATGTTTAGATCGTCACCCTGACTGGTCAGTAGTGATTTGCCTTGTTGGTGGCGGTCAAGAGATAAACACAGGGGAGGCTGGCATTGGGGAATGGTTACGTGCAATACACGATCATTATCCCGACTGGGAAGTCCATATTTCGCCACATCTACAAGACTCTGAATATGGCACTGGAGATGCACTAGCGATATTACAAGACCGACAGAACATTCACTTTAACGAAGATCTTCACTTAGCGGTATCAATGCGATCATTTCGCGCTGAGCATGTTTCAACATTTGTAAAGCACTTATTGGATCGTCAGCTTAGAAGTGCGCATGACGTGTTGAAGCATGTGCTCCCGCGTTATCCTATAGTTGTGACCCGAGGTTTAGATAAAGCCAAGAGTTGGCTTAGAGAAAAAGCCCGTGGTAGCGAACGTTTTGGAATGGTGGTTTCTTCGCAAGCCCAACGCTTAAAACCACACGCTATTGACGTTAAGTCACCGATGGATCCAATTCATTGGTTTTTAGATGACAAAACCGATGTTCGATCTTCATATTATTTGGAGGATGTCGCAACAGAATTCCACGTCCAAGGATTGGAACTTGATTGGGCTTGCGTCGTTTGGGACGCTGATCTTCGATTTGGAGCTGATGACTGGGAATATCGATCTTTTGTAGGCAGTAAGTGGCAAAAAATACATCTCGCGCATCGCCAGATGTATTTGAAAAATGCTTACCGTGTATTGCTCACACGCGCTCGGCAGGGAATGGTAATCGTTGTCCCCCCAGGGGATAGCAACGACCCTACACGTGCCCCATCGTTTTATGACCCCATTTACTCATATCTTTTAGATCTTGGTTTGAATGAAATTTAAGTTCCGCTACACCAAAAAAGCAAATTCAGCGATATTTTGGTTGGTACACAAATGAAAAGTATCTCCAGTGGATCAAGACTAAAAAATCATAAGTCTTTGGCTAAGCGTAAAGCATCGTAAATAGCAGCATGCGTGTTGCGTGCAGAAATCGCGTCTCCAATGCGAAAGAGCTGGAACTTTCCGCTTTTGTTGGATTGAACGGTCTGCGGTTTGCCTGCAATTAGATCGGTGTAATTCACTGCACCTTCATTGCTTGACATGGGTTTGAGATCAAAGTACAGGTCTTCCAGCGGCAGCGTGCCGTGGTTCACAACGACTTGGTCCACCACACGTTCTTTGTGAACGCCGCCGTAGTCACTTCCCAATACGGCAAGCAACTTGCCCGATTGCGTGGGATGGCGTTCAACGGATTCAAGACGGAAGGTGACGGTGAAGGTGACGTCTAGTTTTTGCAAGCTGCGCATATACGGCACCAAGTTCATCGCCATGACTTCCGGCGAGAAGCTGCGGTCGGGTGTCATGACTTCTAAGGTGGCACCAGTTTGCGCGATCACATCGGCGGGTTGTAGGGCGGCGTGGTCTCCGGCGTCGTCGTACAAAAGTACATTTTTTCCAGGCTTGGCGTCGCCACTCAAAATGTCCCAAGCCGAAACCACCAATTCGTTGCCTGCGCTCAATACCTCCGTGTGCGGCAAACCGCCCGTGGCGATGATGACGACATCGGGTTTTTCTGCCAAGACGGTAGATGAATCAGCCAAGGTGTTAAAGCGAAATGAAACCCCTTGTTCTTCACAACGGGCCATGCGCCAGTCGATGATGCTGATCATCTCTTTGCGCCGTTGGCTTAGTGCGGTTAATCGAATTTGTCCGCCGGGTTTGGACGCCGCTTCTAGAACCACAACGTGGTGTCCGCGCTCAGACGCCACCCGCGCCGCTTCAAGTCCTGATGGTCCCGCACCAACCACAACGATTTTTTTGGGGCTTGGGGCTTTTTCTAAAGCGTGGGGCATGGTCAGTTCACGCCCTGTCGCTGGGTTGTGAATGCAGTAAGCCTCACCGCCTTGGTAAATACGATCTAAACAAAAGTTCGCACCGACGCAAGGGCGAATCGTATCTTCTCGGCCGATCATAATTTTTCGCACGATGTGGGGGTCAGCCATATGGGCGCGGGTCATGCCGACCATATCGAGCTTGCCCGACTCAATGGCAAAGCGGGCGGTATTGACGTCTTGGATTTTTGCACCGTGAAAGATCGGGATGTCGAGTTGTTGGCGAATGCCACCCGCAAAATCCAAGTGCGGTGCACTGCGCATGCCTTGAACGGGAATGACGTCGGTGAGTCCGGCATCGGTATCAATATGGCCGCGAATGATGTTGAGAAAGTCCACCATGCCAGACATGGCTAGGTACCGCGCAATGCCTAGGCCTTCATCGGCCGTCAGGCCGCCCGGGCGCACTTCATCGGCAACGCCGCGAACGCCTAATATAAATTCTTTGCCGACGCGGGCGCGAATGGCTTTGATCACCTCCAAGGTAAAACGCACCCGGTTTTCCATCGGTCCGCCAAAGGGCGCGTCTAAGGTATTGGTCGAGGGAGACCAGAATTGGTCCATCAAGTGCCCGTAGGCCTCCAGCTCTAACCCATCCACCCCTGCAGCGTGCATGCGTTCAGCGGCATCAGCGTAGTCTTTGATAATGCGATCAATATCCCAGTCTTCCATTTTCTTGGGGAAGGCGCGGTGCGATGCTTCACGGTGGTGTGAGGGCGATACCACCGGCAGCCAATCGGCTTTGGACCAGCTGGTGCGACGGCCCAAATGGGTGAGTTGGATCATCACCGCAGCGCCATGTTCGTGGCAAGCGTCTGTGAGATCTTTCATCCACGGTACGACCTCGTCTTTATAGGCCAAGATGTTGTTGAATACGGGCGGGCTATCGCGGGAGACTGCGGCAGAACCCGCTGTCATGGTGAGCGCGATTCCGGCTTTGGCACGTTCAACGTGGTACGCCCGGTAGCGCTCTTTGGGCATTCCGTTTTCTGGGTAGGCCGGCTCATGCGAAGTAATCATGATGCGGTTTTTCAACCGCAGATGCTTGAGCTGAAAGGGCTGCAAAAGGGGATCGTTGGGGTTTGCGCTTGCCATGGCGGGTCCTAGTGGGTTACTTATTCAATACCATTGATCGGGCATGGATGCTTTTTTTCTATCCATATAGTCCCGAATCGATTCATCTAAAGCTGGATCCATTATTGGCGCTGCGTAGTCGGCCAGCGATTGTTTCCAGCGTTTGTTAGCCCGCTTTGCAGAATCGCTTTCTCCCGCTTCGGTCCACGACTCAAAAGGCGTGTCGTCAGAGATCGTGGAGTCATAAAACGCCGTGGTGTAGTTGGCCATGGTGTGAGAACTTCCAAGGTAATGCCCCCCAGGCGTCACCTCTTGAAAGGCGTTCATGGCCAAGCTGTTGTCATCCACGGTAACGCCGCCTAAATAGCTGTGTAAAGCACCACAAAAATCGGCATCCATCATAAATTTTTCGTAGCTCATCGATAACAAGCCATCGAGAAAGCCGGCCGAGTGCAAGATGAAATTGGCCCCGCAGTGAATGGCCGAGAGCATAGACATGACGCTTTCTTGCATCGCCTGCCCATCAGGTAGCTTGGAAGTCGTAAACGAGCCCGCACAGCGCAGCGGCAAATTCAATCGCCTTGCAAGTTGGCCCACCACCATCGAACCAATTGCAGGCTCAGGCGTGCCAAAGGTTGGCGAGCCAGAACGCAGGGACATGCTGGAGAGAAAATTACCGTAAATCACCGGTGCACCAGGGCGTTCGAGCTGCGTCATCGCACAGCCCACCATGGTTTCTGCGTGCGCTTGGGCAATCGCGCCCGCATTGGTCACAGGCCCCATCGCGCCGCCCAAAATAAAGGGAACGATCACCGCAGCTTGGTTAGCCCGTGCGTAGGCTCGCGCTGACTTGGTCATCGTTCCGTCCCACAACAGCGGGGAGTTCACATTGACGTTGCCCAATATCACGCAGTTTTTATCTACAAATTCACGCCCAAAAAGCAAGCGACTCATCTCAATCGAATCTTCTGCGCGTTCTTCCGAAGTAATAGAGCCCATGTAGGCCTTGTCAGAAAATCGCATGTGGGCATAGACCATGTCTAAGTGCCGCTTGTTGACGGGGATGTCGGTGGGTTCGCAAACGGTGCCGCCGCTGTGGTGCAGCCACGGTGTGTTGTAAGTCAACTTCACAAAATTTTGAAAATCTTCCAAGGTGCCGTAACGCCGCCCCCGGTCGAGATCCATCACGAAGGGCGATCCATACGAAGGTGCAAACACTACGTTGTTACCGCCGATCTGAACCGAGTGGGCTGGATTGCGGGCGTGCTGGGTGAATTCTTTGGGCGCGGTTTTGAGAATCTCGCGCAGGTGTCCTGGTTCAAAGCGCACCCGCATGCCGTCGACTTTGGCACCTGATTTTTTAAACATCGCCAAAATTTCATCGTCGTCGCGAATATCCAAGCCCACTTCGGCCAAGATGCGGTCTGCTGTCGCTTCGATCTTGAGCAAGCTTTCCTCGCCCATGATGTCGTAGGTGGGGATGACACGTTTGATATAGGCCGGCCCCGTTGCTTTGGCGTTGGGGTCACGGCGTTCACGCCCACCGGTGCGTCGACCGTGCTTTGCTGGTGCGGTAGGAGGGGGTAAAGTTTGGGTATCAGATTCACTCATGATGCTTGCTCCGGTCAATGGCTATGATTTGAAATAATAGCGCTGATATTAGAGAGAATTTATCGTTTCGTCACCCCAATAGTTTTTCATCCTTAGGATAAAATAAGTTTATGCAAAAACGCTTCGATCAGCCCGCCATGGGCCATCTCATTACCTTTGAGGCTGCGGCGCGAACCGGCAGTTTTACTCGTGCAGCCTTAGAGCTGTCCGTCAGCCAACCGGCTATCAGCCATGCGGTACGGATGTTGGAAGACGAACTGGGGGTGGCTTTGTTTGACAGACGACACAAAGGCGTAGAACTGACCGAAGCAGGGCGCTATTTATTAGACCAGGTGGGCCTGGGCTTGACGCTGATGGACCAAGCCCTGCGAGAGGTTCGCACCATGACGCAGGGTCACCAAGTCACGCTGGCCGTTTCAACAGCGACCGCCACGTGGTGGCTGATGCCGCGCATCGCCCGCTTTAAGCAGC
>JAIPDD010000108.1 GCA_021737875.1 Sulfuritalea sp. | reverse complement strand
CCAAGCGCTCGGCTTTGAGGCACCTGTCACGCATTTACTCGAAGACCTCTATGCCCAAGGCATAAAAAACGGCATGGCCGATTTGGACCATGCCGCTTTATTTCTGGAACTGGCCCGCCGCAATGGCATGGCCTGAACAACAGATTTAGTCTGCGTTGCGCGCGGGACGTTTTTTAGCGTCTCGCGGAACAAATACTTTGCCGCCGTTACCTGGCTTGGCAAAACCTGGGGGTTTGCCAAACGCCGGTTTGCGTGCAGCGAAATCACCGCGGGGCGCTCCAAAATCACCACGGGGAGCCTGCGCTCGCGGCGCAAAATCTCCACGCGGCGCGAAGTCACCGCGGGGTGCGGGCTTGGGGCCAGAGTTAAAACGGTCGTTAAAGCCGCCTTTGCGCTCATAGCTAAAGCCTTCGCTGCGTCCTGCAAATCCACCGCGCTCACCGCCACGGTCACCACCGCGGTCGTTGCCTCGGTTGCCGCCACCAAATCCACCTTCGCGGGGACCGCCAAAATTGCGCCCTTGCGGACGGCTATCGCGTCCACCGGCGTTGCGCCCACCAAAACCTGCGCCAGGGCGTGACTCCGGCATGCGTTGCTGCGGCTCCAGCCCAGGAATTACTTCAGCTTTGATTGGTTGGCGGGTATACGCTTCAATATCAAAAATCTTACGGCGGTCGCGCATTTCAGCAAACGTAATCGCCAAGCCATCGCGTCCTGCACGGCCGGTGCGGCCAATACGGTGGGTGTAGTCTTCGGCTTTCATCGGCAAACCAAAGTTAAAGACGTGGGTGATCGTGGGAACGTCAATACCGCGCGCAGCCACATCCGTCGCAACCAAAATCTGGACTTGTCCTTGGCGCAAGGCCATCAAACGGCGGTTACGCAAACCTTGGCTCAATGCGCCATGCAACGCAACGGCGTCAAAACCATCTTGTTGCAAATCATTGGCCAAGCCGTCACATTCAATTTGGGTACTGGCAAAGACAATTGCTTGGTTGATACCGGTATCGCGCAGCCAGTGGTCTAGCAACTTGCGTTTGTGCTGGGCGTTATCTGCCCAAAACAAAACTTGCTTGATATTGACGTGCTTTTCTTGCGGGTTGTCAATCGTGACACGCTGAGGCTCACGCATAACGCGCGCAGCCAATTGCTGAATACGCGGAGCAAATGTTGCGCTAAACATCATGGTTTGTTTGCGGCCAATGGTCAGCTGGTTAATTTCAGCCAAATCATCAGAGAAGCCTAAATCGAGCATACGGTCGGCTTCATCCACCACCAAAAACTGTACTTGGTCGAGTTTGATTTGCATCGAGCGTTGAAGATCAAGCAGGCGCCCTGGCGTTGCAACGACCAAGTTGGCATTTTGAAGCTTGGCAATTTGCAGCTGGTAAGGCATACCACCCACAATATTGGCAACCCGAAGGCCGCGGCAGTGCTGCACCAAATCAATCGCATCATGGGCCACCTGTTGGGCCAACTCGCGGGTTGGGCACACAATCAAAGCACCAGGCGTTGGAGCTTTGAAGTTACGGGGGTTGGTGGGGTCTTTGCGTTTGGAGCGCTTGGGAGGGGCTTCCCCTTTTGCAGCAGCGTCTGCTACTGATGTTTCGTATTCCGCACGCTCATCTTCTTCCGCTTGGGCCAACTGTGCCAACAAGGTATGAAGTACGGGCAGCAAAAAGGCCGCTGTTTTTCCACTGCCGGTTTGGCTAGAAACCATCAAGTCGATATAGCTGGCCGCTTTGTCACCTGAGGCTTTTGCGGGCAAAGCCAAAGGAATGGCCTTCAATTGCACGGTCGTAGGCTGGGTGTAGCCCAAATCTTTGACAGCACGGACCAATTCTGGGGCAAGGCCCATTTCAACAAAGCCGTTCGGAGCTTCCGGCTCTTGGGAACCAGCTGCCAAATCGGTCGTTTCAGGCAAAGAATGGGATTCAACAGGCGCAAATTCGCCTGTTACTTCAAAAGTATCAGTCATAGTATTACTCACACGCGAACACCACCCGAAGAGTGGGTGTTCCGTCAATGGTTAAAAAACATCAACCATCAAACGAAACCTGCTCTGACTCTGAAAAGAGTTCAATCAGCGCTGGGGGCCTATGTCGTGAGGCCCGGTGAATGAAGGGAGATGTACAAAATTCGCTGTCGGTAGAAAAAATCACTTGCATGATCAGCGAAGTCTGCGATTATGGCATGGATTCGGGTTTCTACCTAATCCCTTGGCACATGCTCACGAAATTACAGCTTCAAAAAGTGCGTTCGGTAGTGCTCAAGCTCATCAATCGACTCATGCACATCGGCCAACGCAGTGTGGCGTTGTTGTTTTTTAAATGATGCGTAGACCTCAGGCCGCCAACGGCGAGAAAGCTCTTTGAGGGTACTCACATCCAGGTTGCGGTAATGGAAAAATGCCTCTAATTTCGGCATGTACTCTACCAAAAAGCGGCGGTCTTGCCCAATCGTATTGCCAGCCATAGGGGAACTGCCTGCTGGGACGTATTGGCTTAGAAAATCAAGAATTGCGGCCTGTGCTTGTTCTTCTGTGGTCGTTGACGCACGAACCTTGTCGATGAGACCACTCTTACCGTGCGTTCCTTTATTCCAAGAATCCATGGTGTCGAGCTGCGCGTCGGACTGGTGAATCACAAACACAGGGCCCTCAGTGCGGCATTCCAGCTGCGGCCCAGTGACCACCACTGCAATTTCAATAATCCGATCCATAGATGGATTGAGGCCCGTCATTTCGCAGTCAAGCCAGACCAAGTTTTTATCGGATTTAGTGAGAGAAGGTGTTATTTCAGACATGGGCAGTATTGTCGCTGATCGCCTAAACTATGGGATCATGAACGACTCATATTTCAATCCCTCAGGCGGCTTCACACTTTTATTTGCGCTCGCTCTGGTTGCCAATCTCCTATTGAAATTTTGGCTGGCAAGCCGCCAGATTCGGCATGTGGCACGCCACCGTGGCGCCGTTCCCCAAGCGTTTTCTCAAAGCATTGCATTGGACGCGCATCAAAAAGCCGCTGACTACACCATTGCAAAAACCCAATTGGGCTTTTTTGAACTGGCTTGGGGTGCAGCCACTGTGCTTGGGTGGACCTTGCTGGGTGGCTTGTCTGCACTCAACCAAGGTTTGCAGCAGTGGATTGCACCTGGTCTGATTCAGCAAGTCAGTTTATTGGTAGCCTTTATGGTCATCAATGGGCTCATCGATTTACCTTTCAGTCTTTACGGAACCTTTGTTCTTGAAGAGCGTTTCGGTTTTAATAAAACCACCCGTATGCAATGGGCCAAAGATGTATTCCAGTCCACGCTTTTAGGCTTGCTGATTGGCGCTCCTTTGGCGGCCCTGGTGGTTTGGATGATGGGTGCGAGCGGCCCGGCGTGGTGGATATGGACATGGGGGATTTGGGTGGCATTCAACGCATTGGCGATGTGGGTGTATCCCACGTTGATTGCGCCCCTATTTAATACATTTGAACCCCTGAAAGAT
Source organism: Sulfuritalea sp. (assembly GCA_021737875.1). Classification (GTDB taxonomy): domain Bacteria; phylum Pseudomonadota; class Gammaproteobacteria; order Burkholderiales; family Burkholderiaceae_C; genus Allorhodoferax. Next base: position 4,072 of record JAIPDD010000108.1, on the reverse strand, counting down.
GAACAATTGAAGTCCCGGGTTTCCGAATTAATGCAACGCTGTGGCTTCCAAGCCCAAGGGTTTTACGTAATGGACGGCAGCAAACGCAGCGCCCACGCCAATGCCTATTTCACAGGCTTTGGGTCCTCGAAAAGGGTGGTTTTTTACGATACCTTGCTGGCAAGACTCAGCCCATCTGAGATTGATGCTGTTTTGGCGCACGAAATCGGACACTTTAAACACCGCCATATTTTGAAACGACTGGCATCTGCATTTCTGATGAGTTTGTTGGGTTTTGCCGTTTTAGGATGGTTAAGTGCCCAAGCCTGGTTTTATACCGGACTAGGTGTGGCCCCCAATATGCTCATAGCCAACGATGCATTGGCTTTGGTATTGTTTCTCATTGCATTACCGCTGTTCACTGGTTTTTTGGGCCCTTTGTTTGCACAAATTTCACGTCAACACGAATTTGAAGCGGACCACTATGCAATCGAGAAAACCAACGCGTATGACTTGTCGTCAGCGCTGCTCAAGCTTTACCAAGACAATGCTTCCACGCTGACACCAGACCCGATGTATGTAAAGTTTTACTACTCTCACCCGCCAGCAAGCGAGCGCCTAGCTCGGATGCAAATGGCCGCTGCGACCTGACGTGATGACGCGCCAAGCCTTGGGCCCCGCCCAAATCATCGGAAAGCTGGCCCAGCTTGAAGGTTGGAAGCTGTTTGGCGACGGGCCGACAGTGGCGATAGAAAAAACGTTTCGGTTTAAAAACTATTTGGCGACAGTGGCGTTTGCCAATGCCGTGGCCTTTTTGGCTGAGCAACAAGACCACCATCCGGACATGCTGTTAGGGTTCAAAAGCTGCAGTGTTCGCTGGAGAACCCACGATGTGCACGGGGTGTCGGTCACTGATTTTGCATGTGCTGCGCTGACCGATGCTTTGCTACAAACCAATGCACAAGAGGGCAATGCACTTGGCTGAAAACAGCACGCTGCAAGCAGGGTTGGTCATTGCCGGGCATGGTCGGCATGTGTGGGTTGAAACCCCAGACGGTCGGCGTTTAATTTGCCACCCAAGAGGTAAAAAAAGCCAAACCGTTGTGGGTGACCAGGTACTTTGGCAGGCCACCCAAGACGAGGGAACGATTGAAAAAGTTTTGCCTCGGCGTAATTTGTTTTACCGACAAGACGAAATTCGCACCAAACTCTTTGCAGCCAATATTGACCAAGTTTTGATTTTGATTGCGGCCGAGCCAGAGTTTTCCGAGAGCCAGCTCACGCGGGCATTGATTGCAGCGCAAGCCGAAAAAATTCAAGCAGTGATCGTTTTGAATAAACAAGATCTTTCGCAATTATTCGAGCGAGCCTGGGAGCGCCTCCGACCGTACCGGGCGATGGGCTATACCGTGTTGCCCATGGCCTTAAAGCCCCGCGCGCAAGCAAATGAAAACACAGCAGCGCACATTTCAAATGGAAATTCTGAGAGCCTAGAAGCAGTACTCCAAGGAAAGACCAGTTTGATTTTGGGTCCTTCAGGCGCAGGCAAAAGCACCTTGATTAACCGCCTCGTTCCCCAAGCCCACGTGCTAACCCAAGAAATTTCTACCGCCCTTAATTCAGGCAAACACACAACCACCAGCACGACCCTCTATTGGAAAGACGAGTCCAAAACAACAGCCCTCATTGACTCTCCCGGGTTTCAAGAGTTTGGCTTGCACCATATAGACCCTATGCACCTCGCTGGTTTGATGCCTGATATCCATGCACACGCCGGCGCATGCAAGTTTTACAACTGCTCTCATCTGCATGAGCCAGGGTGCGGAGTTTTAGAAGCCTTAAAGAATGAATCCGCTGAAGACTCAATTACGGCTCAGCGCTATAAGATTTACTGCGATTTATTTGCCGAACTGTCGCAAAGTCGGTACTAACCCAGCAATCGGGCCAGCGACAGCAAAGCTAAAAAAATCATCCACATGACCACCGTGCGCCATACCAATCCGACCACTGCACGCAAATGGGCAAGCTGAGGCGTCTGGGCACCTGAGGTTTGGCTTGAAAACCCCAGCTGCACATTCACCGCACCAGCTGTGGCAGCCAAAACAATTCCGTCGTTGTCGCGCGCAGTTGATTCCTCGAACTGCCGCCACCGGGCAATTGCGTCTTCAAAACTGCCGACAAAAGCAAAGCCTAAGGCGGTTATGCGGGCTGGCAACCAGTCAATGGACCACCACGCCTTCTCGGCGCACTGCTGAACAGATGGGCTCACCATCACAGTGGTGGAACTGGCTGCACGCTTAGCTATCACTCCAAAGTATTCAGCCATCCTATAAAAAACAGCACCCGCAGGGCCTAAACCCAAGGCAGAAAGCAAGGTGTACCAAGCGAAAACACCAAAAACATAGCGGTGGGCACTCAGAACCGAATGTTCGATCACATGGCGAATCATTTCGCTGCGCGGGAGATCGCTGGCGTCGGAGTGCATCCATTTCGCAAGCAGTTGGCGCGCTAGGGCTTCATCGCCTGCGTCCAAGGCATCGCGAATTTCTGTGAAATGGTGGCTGAATTGTCTAAACCCGAGGGTGCTGTACAAAATCGCAATATTGAAAATGACTGCGGCAAGCCACCCCAGCGTCAATAACAAAGCCCAGTGCACTGCTGCGGCTAAAACGGCGGGCAAGAGAACGGCCACACCCCACGTCAACCAGCCGTGTTGTGGCTTGCCTGCGTCACAATGGTGAAGCGTCCAGCTGACCCAATTGCGAACACTGCCATGCACTGGGTTCAATGGTTGAAGAGGTCGAGCCTGCTCCAGCAACAGCGCGAAAAGGATGGACAAAAAGCTCATGGGGAAGATCATACCGACCCAGAGAATGCTAAGCGACCAAAAATCGATATAAATTACGCAACATCCCGGCGGTTGCACCCCATATAAACCGCTCCTGCGACCCTTCTACATAGGGCATGGAAAGCCATTCCCTTTGCACGCCGTTGCGCTCATAAGCGTGGCGCCTGTGGTTGGCGGGGTTCATCAAAAATGCCAACGGAACTTCAAAAATACTGGCCACCTCATTGGCGTTGGCACGCAATGGCATATCAGGACGCAGCAAGGCAACAACCGGAGAAACTGAAAAAGCACTGCCCGTCGTGTAAAGGGGTAAAACCCCCAAGACATCCACGCCATCGGGCTCCAAGCCCACCTCTTCATAAGCCTCACGCAGCGCTGTGGCTGCAACATCTTGATCCTCAGGATCCATTTTTCCACCAGGAAATGCCACTTGGCCTGAATGGCTAGAGAGATGGTCTGTTCGCTGTGTTAGTAAAACCGTTAATTCTTCACGCATCACCAAGCCGATCAATACGGAGGCAGCCACTGGGGAACGGTCGGAGAAAGATAACTCAGCACGGATTTCTGGTGTCCAGTCGGGGGCGAAGGCAAAGCGTTGACGCAAAGCATCCGGCGTCATAGACGCCATGGGCACTTTGGGCAAATGTCGATCGACACCGATCACTGGAATTAACCGTGGGTCTGGAATTGAAATGCCACTCATTGAGCGTTTCCCCAAAAAGAAAACCGCCGCAGGAGGACCTGGGCGGTTTGTTTCAAACAGCGTTAAATTAAACCGCTGTTTTCTTAGCTGGTAACTTTTCTTTGATACGCGCAGATTTACCGCTGCGATCACGCAAGTAGTACAACTTCGCACGGCGAACGTCGCCACGGCGCTTGACTTCAATGCCAGCAATTAAGGGGCTGTAGGTTTGGAACGTACGCTCAACACCCTCGCCGCTCGAAATTTTACGAACGATAAAGCCGCTATTGAGGCCGCGATTGCGTTTGGCGATCACAACACCTTCATACGCTTGAACGCGTTTGCGGGTTCCCTCAACCACGTTCACGCTGACGATCACGGTGTCGCCTGGGGCGAATTCAGGAATGACTTTTCCTAAACGTGCAATTTCTTCTTGCTCTAAGATTTGAATGAGATTCATAGCTTCTTTCAAGATCATGCCAGCGCCAGTACCAAAAGGGTACAACTCAAATACAGCACCATTGCTGTTTCAATTTGACCGAGCAGAGGATCAGTTAGCCTTC
>JAIPDD010000107.1 GCA_021737875.1 Sulfuritalea sp. | reverse complement strand
AATTTGTGGTCGAAGGCCTGAACAAGGCGGGCTATTCCGTTGAACACTTTGCAGATGGCGTGAGTGGCCTCAAGGCCATCATCAAAGGCCATTACGATCTCCTCTTAGTCGATGTCATGCTTCCTAAACTCAGCGGCTTGGAGTTGCTCAAACAACTGCGGGAAGATGGGAATGTGACCCCAGTCATTATTCTCAGCGCCAAAGTTGATTTACCAGACCGCTTGCGCGGTTTCGAAATTGGCGCCGATGACTACCTGCCCAAGCCGTTTTTTGTAGAAGAACTCGTGGCACGGATGAAAGCCATTTTTGCGCGTCTGAACGTCACGCCTAAAACCACGTTTTCCGTGAACCATCTGAGCTTGGATTTGGTTACGCGCAAGGTGCAGTGGTATGAAGTCAGCGCCGTACTCAGCCAGCGGGAATTTACTCTTTTGGAGTACCTGATGCAGTCTCCTGGGCATATTTACTCTCGCCAACAAATCTTGAAGCACGTCTGGGAAATAAATTTTGATCCGGAGACGAATGTGGTGGATGTGTGTATTCAGCGCATCAAGCGAAAAATCACACGCGGACGAGGTGATCATGCCCACCCCATTGAGTCAGTCCGGGGCGTGGGTTACCGACTGCGCAATGAAACCACCGTATGAAGCGTTCCCTGCGGTGGTTTGTATTCTTTAATCTGGTTGCGCTGACAATTGTCCTTTTGTTGATCAACCGTTGGAATGCCCACACCACGGTGCGACAGCAAATGAACGAGCGCATCCAAATCAATATGTTGGATGGCCTTGAGCGTTGCGCACCGCTCATTGACCAAACCCTTGAATTCAATCTGTGCGCCCACAAAAAAATGAAGGTGGATATTTACGGCGATGAAATTCAGTTTTATCAGAGGTGTTTAGGTCCCACAGGCGTTGCAGACAATACGTCACCGGAGTTTTGTCATGCCGCTGACCTTGAACTTAAAAAGCAAAAACCACAGAGCGCTTTGGAGAATGCAAACAGTCAGGTGCATGTTCTCAAAATCGCGGGTAACACCTGGCATGTTGCTAGTTTTAAAAGCCCTTTACGAGAGGAAAAAATTGCACTTGATGCCAGCAGAGTTGAAGAGCTGATTCAGGAAATTTGGGATTTAAGGGATAGGAATCTTTTGTACGCTATTCCAACTATTCTTCTTACCTTGGTTGTTCTGGGCTTATGGGCCAGTCAGGTGATGTTGTCGCCCATTGAAAAATTAAGTCAGTCTTTGCTGAAACTGTCAGCGGCCAATTTGAATGAGCCCGTAAAAATCGTTGTGAAGTACAAAGAACTCGACTCGTTTGTTCAAGTGTATGAAGCCCTTTGTGTGCGTTTGGCTGAGAGTTTTCAAAAGGCAAGACGCTTCTCCGCCGACGCCGCCCACGAGTTACGCACACCACTGACGATTTTGCGTGGGAACGCGGAACAGCTGATCTCTGACTTGCCATCGGGTTCTGACTACCAGATTCGGATGCGAAAAATGGCCGATGAAATCGAGCGCTTGATTGATATGAGCGAAAAGCTATTGCTGCTCAGTCGCACCGAGGTGAACTTAAACAGCCTGAAAAAAGACCACTTTCATGTCAGTGATTTTTTAACGAATTTGGCGGAAGATTCTCTGCATTTCCACCCCAACCTCGTGGTGCGTGAATCCATTGAACCTGGTATTGTTTGGCAATGCGACCAGGGCTTAGCGCAACAACTGATCCACAACCTGTACACCAATGCCGTCAAATACAACCAGCCCGCAGGGTGGATTGCGTTCAAGCTGACCCAGCACGCTAATCAACTGGTTCTGTCGATTGAAAATTCAACCCTTTATGTCGCGGATGATTTTGCGCAACGCGCTTTTGATCGGTTTTACCGGGGGGATACAGCCCGTAATCGTGATGTAGATGGAATGGGATTGGGTTTAAGCATTTGCCAAGAAATTGCAAGTCTGCACGGAGGGGTCTTGTCCTTAGAGGTCAAACCCTTGCCATCTGTGATTTTTACCCTCACTGCGCCCCTCAAAGCAGAAGAATCCAAGTCGCTGAGCGTCAAACTCTAACAAAGTTGTCATCTCCATATCGGCCATGAAATTAATGAATCATTTACGTTGTAAATGACATTGCTGTGAGGGGCCGAACTATGACATAAGCGTCATCCCCAAGCAGAGCGGGTTTGGTTAACGTGGCTGTATGTCCTCAGCCAAGTCCTCTGCCAACCCGCAATTGAGCGTCCTCGACAGACTCAAAGACCAGGGCGAGCTTGCGTCAAAAATCAGTTTCGATCATCTCGAACTAATGCCCCCTTTAATTTTAGCCGCGTCACTTTTGTACATGATGGCTGCCGATGGAGACATTGACGAGGCCGAAAGTAGCCAGTTGCAGTCGGTTTTGGGCGATAACGAAGAGCTTCTTTCGTGTGCAATCAGTTATGTTCAATCGGTACCTTTAGATCAGTTTTTGAAAGAGGCTCCTGAAGTATTGAGCGCGCAAGACAAGCTTTGCATACTGACCAACGTTTGCGACTCCTTGTTATCCGATGGAAGCGCTGCCGCCGCTGAGTTGGAATTGTTTGCGCGCTTTCTTTCTGGGTTTCAAATATCGGATGAGGCTTTTGCCCCTTACTACCAAGCCATTGCCCTGAAGAATGACAAGTCCGTGTTGGGTGACTATGCGGCCGCCGATAACGCAAATGCCACAGTGAGCAGCCACCTGGCTTTGGCGGCCTCCTTGGTTTACATCATGGCCGCAGACGGATCCATTGGACAAGAAGAAATTGGACGTTTGCGGGCGGTGATTGGTGAATTTGAGGGCTTGCAAGGGGTTGCGCTGAAGTATGTTCTCAAAGTCAAGAGCCGCCAGTTCTTCGCTGAGATTGCGCCTACGCTCGATCCGCAAATCAAGCGGCTGATATTGACCAATGTTTGCGATACCTTGCTGACGGACGGCAGCATGGACCCTGCTGAGAAAAAATTGTTTCTTAGTATGCTGAGCGCTTTTGGGGAAAGTGAAACCACATTTGCCCCCTACTTTGAAGCGATCCGCATCAAAAACATCAAGCCGTTTGATTTTGAAGACTTCGCAACGAGTGCGGCGGCTCAAGTGTTTCGGTCTGCAAAATACCAAGCCAGTCAGGCCCAGTTCAATGCATCGCGAAACTATGGTTCTAAAAAAGAAATTGGAACCATCATTCACCATACGATGCAAGACAATATTGACAGCGTTGCGAATAACTTTGGCAATGAAGACACGATCCACACGATGTCTGACAACGCGAACAATCTGCAAAATATCCAAAAAGTACAGACCACAGCTAGCCTAAGCAATATTCAAAAAATCAGTTCAGATGCCCCCCAAGACAAAGACCCTGGGGTGCATGTGGTGCGCACTGTCACAAGCGATGAAGACGGAAAAATAAAAAAAGACCTTTTGCAACACGAACAACGCCATGCCCGCCATGGCCGGCATGTGCGTGCAAAACGGTTAACGGCTGTTCAAGAAAGCAACGGCAAGGTTCGTACGTTTTTGTTTTTCTTAAAAGCCAAGTACGACCCGAAAAGTCTGGTGCCAGTAAAAGCGCCGCAGATGGAAATACCTCGCATCCGCATTCCTTCACTTGCCGACGTGCTTGCGCTGCCTGCAATTCAAAACGCCGATGCTTCTTTGCGTAAAAGTGTCGCAATTTTGAAAAATACAAACCAGCCGGTTGCACTTGCCACTGGCAGTGCACTGACCTTGGCGGTATTGCTCGGATTGGGAGCCTTTGGAGCCGCTCCTGTTGCGAGCCCGCGCTTGTATGCCGAGGTTTCATCGCCCATGAATCCTTTGGCTTGCTTGTTCGACAAGGCTTTAACAGCACGGTCTCCATGGGGCGCAGGAAAAGCCAGTTGCCAATTGCACAACAAGCCGCCACTGAAAATGATGATGATTTCTACAATGCCAAAGGCCTAAAGCCCTCTCTGCCGGATTTCATCCCCTGCGCTGTATCACATAAACCGTTTGTAGTGACGCGCAATTTGCGCCCGCACTTGTATCGGTGCTGTTCCACCCAATGTATCGCGTGCATGGAGCGAGCCTTGGAGACTCAGGCAGTCGTACACGTCTTTTTCAATGGACGCATGAAAGCCTTGGAGTACCTTGAGCGGCAACTCTGACAGGTCGCAGTTGTGGCTGGCTGCGGCCTTCACGGCGTGGGCTACCGTTTCATGGGCATCGCGAAACGGCAAGCCCTTTTTTACCAAGTAATCAGCCAAGTCGGTGGCCGTGGCAAAGCCTTTTTTGGCCGCGGCTTCCATGGCTGCAGCGTTAACGGCGATACCGCCTTCTTTGGCGCCCGTCGTGGGGTTGACTTGGCCGCCCACCATTTCGCTAAAAATACGCAGCGTGTCTTTGAGCGTGTCCACGGTGTCAAACAGCGGCTCTTTGTCCTCCTGGTTGTCTTTGTTGTACGCCAGGGGTTGGCCTTTCATCAGGGTGATCAGGCCCATCAGGTGGCCGACCACACGACCTGTTTTGCCACGCGCGAGTTCAGGCACGTCGGGGTTTTTCTTTTGCGGCATGATGGAGCTGCCGGTGGTGAAGCGATCGGCAATCTGGATGAATCCAAAGTTTTGGCTCATCCACAGAATCAGCTCTTCTGACAAGCGGCTGATATGCACCATGCAAATAGAAGCCGCGGCGGTGAATTCGATGGCGAAGTCGCGGTCGCTTACGCCGTCCAAGCTGTTTTGGCAGACCTGAGCGTTGCCTTGCGCGTCCACCATACCTAGCGTGCGGGCAACGCGTTCACGGTCCAGCGGGTAGGTGGTACCCGCCAGTGCGGCGCTGCCCAGCGGCAGGCGGTTGGTGCGGCGGCGCACATCGCCCATGCGCTCGGCGTCACGTGCAAACATTTCTACGTACGCCAAGAGGTGGTGCGCAAAACTCACGGGCTGCGCCACTTGCAGGTGGGTGAATCCGGGCAGGATCACCTCGACGTTTTTTTCAGCCACTTCCACGAGTGACTTTTGCAAATCAAGCAGCAAGTCGGTGATGAGGTCCATCTCGCTGCGCAACCACAGGCGCACGTCGGTGGCGACCTGGTCGTTGCGGCTGCGACCGGTGTGCAAGCGTTTGCCCGCATCGCCTACGAGTTGTGTCAGACGCGCTTCGATGTTCAGATGCACGTCTTCCAGGTCGAGCTTCCACTCGAAAGCGCCGGATTCGATCTCTTGGGTGATCTGCGCCATGCCGCGCTCGATGTCGGCTAGGTCTTGTGCGCCAATGATCTTTTGGGCGGCCAGCATCTCGGCGTGAGCCAGCGAGCCTTGGATGTCGGCTTGCCACAGGCGTTTGTCGAAGAACACGCTGGCGGTGTAGCGCTTGACCAACTCGCTCATGGGTTCAGAAAAGAGCGCCGACCAGGCTTGGGATTTTTTGTCGAGTTGGTTTGTCATAGCCTGATTTTATCGGGGACGCTCGGTGCTGGGGTTTATCCGGTATTTCGCAGCCCTGCGGCAATCCCGTTGATAGAAATATGAATCCCTCGTTGAACCCGTTCATCCGATTGTCCGGCCCGGTAACGGCGCACCAATTCGACTTGCAAATGGTGCAGTGGGTCAATGTAAGGGAAGCGGTGTCGGATAGAGCGCTGCAGTGCGGCGTTGTGGGCAAGGCGCTGCTTGTCGCCGGTAATCAAGGACAAGGCCGCAGCGGTTCGGTGCCACTCAGCTTCAATGGCGGTAAATATCCGTTTACGCAAACGCGCATCGCTAACGAGTTCGGAATAGCGTGATGCCAGAGCCAAATCACTCTTGGCCATCACCATGTCCATATTGGAGAGCAGGGTTTGAAAAAAAGGCCATTGGCGTACCATTTTTTGGAGCAGTGCGGTTCGCTCTTTGGTTTGTGCGGGCGTGTTTTGGCCGTTATTGCCATGGATAAAAGTGTGCACGGCCGCTCCAAAGCCAAACCAGCCCGGTAAGGTTAAGCGGCATTGGCCCCAACTGAATCCCCAAGGAATGGCACGCAAATCTTCAATGGCTTGGGTCGCCTTGCGCGAAGCCGGACGAGAGCCGATATTGAGTTCGGCAATTTCTCGCAAAGGCGTTGCGCTGAAAAAATACTCTGAGAACCCCGGGGTTTCATAGACCAAGGCGCGGTAGGCGGCCATGCTGCTTTGTGACAACTCGGCGGCTGCCGCGAGAAACACTTTGGTGGCCGGTTTGGTGGTTTGCAGCAGGGTGGCCTCCAAGGTGGCAGCGACCAAGGTTTCAAGGTTTCGCCTGCCGATTTCAGGGTTGGCGTATTTGGAACCAATCACCTCGCCTTGTTCGGTCAGCCGAATTTGACCGCGCACGGTTCCCGGGGGTTGCGCCAAGATCGCTTGGTAGCTCGGCCCGCCGCCGCGCCCCACCGTGCCCCCGCGGCCGTGGAACATGCGCAACTTAATCGCGTGCTGTGTTTGGAGCGCATCAAACAGCTCAACCAGGGCAATTTCTGCTTGGTACAACTCCCAGTTGCTGGTGAAAATTCCGCCGTCTTTGTTGCTGTCGGAGTAGCCCAGCATGATGTCTTGTTCTGCGCCACTGCGTTTGACCAATTCTGCGATCCCGGGCAGGGCATAGAACGTGCGCATGATGGGCGCGGCATTGCGCAAATCCTCGATGGTCTCAAACAATGGAACCACGATCAGGTCGCTGTGGGCCTTGCCGTCGATAGTTCCGCGAACAAGCCCTACCTCCTTTTGTAACAAAAGCACTTCGAGCATGTCACTGACTGTTTCGGTGTGGCTGATGATGTAGTGGCGAATGGCTTCGTTGCCAAAGCGCTCGCGCATGGCTTTGGCCATAGAGAAGATCGCCAACTCGCCTTGGGTGTGGCTTGAGTAGCTTGCGCCTTGCACCCGCAAGCCGAGTGCATCGTTTAAAAGGCGCATCAGCACGCTGCGTTTTGCGGCTTCGTCTAATGCGCTGTAGTCAGACTCAATGCGGGCCGTGCGCAGCAGTTCAGCCACCACTTCCTCATGCTTGTCTGAGCTTTGGCGCAGGTCTACCGTGGCCAAATGAAAGCCAAAGACTTCAACAGCGCGGATCAGAGGATGCAAGCGCTGCGCAGTAAGGGCTTGGCCATGGTGGGCGATGAGGGAGTTTTCGATGGTGCGCAGGTCTGCAATGAACTCTTGCGCCAGTCGGTAGGGGTTTTGGGGGGCAAGGGCGTGGCGAGCGGCATCGGTGCCTGTGAGTTCATGCAGGCTTGCAGCTAAGCGCGCATACATGCCAATGAGCGCACGGCGGTAGGGCTCGTCTTTGCGGTGTTCATTGTGGTCTGGGCTGCTTTCAGCCAGGGCTTGCATCTCGGGGCTGCAGTCGCTCAGCATGGCGGAGATAGAGAGTTCGCTGCCTAAGAAGTGCACCTCGGTCAGGTAATGCCGCAGCGCCACTTCGCTTTGGCGGCGCAAGGCGTATTCCAAGGTCTCTGCGCTGACGTTGGGGTTGCCATCGCGGTCGCCCCCAATCCATTGGCCCATGCGCAAAAAACTGTGCACCGGGTGCTGCCCCAAGGTGTTCTCAAGCGCACTGTAGATTTTGGGGATT
>JAIPDD010000106.1 GCA_021737875.1 Sulfuritalea sp. | reverse complement strand
ATGCGGGCGTTGTCTGATACATGGTGTGGCGTTTGCAGGGTTTTCAGTCGGGAGGGGAGGGGGCGTGGGCTGGGGCTGGGAACCACTTTGCCTGAGTAGGCGTCGTGGATGCTGCCCCAGCTTCTGCCGCGCAAGGCTTTGGTGATGGTTTCAATGCGCTGGCTGGCTTCGTCGACGCTCGGGTGGTGAAAGCGCACTTGCCCCAACACGTTGTCAAACAATACCGCAGCGCGCCTGTGGGCGCGAAGTACAGTTTGCAAATGCGTTAATGCGTCGCTGGTATGGCAACGCAGTTGGGTTCCTGAGGCTTGAAGCGCAGGTCCGTGGCGCCGGCGAAAAAGCGGAGCGGCAAAGAGGTCAATGTCAAACGTGGTGACTTTTTCAAAGCGCTGTAACCACGCACTTGGCATCATCCAGCCCGCGCTTGCGCCAATTAACAGGAGTTCTTTAGAGGGCGTTGGGGTTTCTTCCAGCCATTGCCCCAGTTGGCGAACACTTTCTTGCCAGGCGTGTTGGTGTCTCCAAGCGTGCCAATGCCAGACCCACCCGCCCGAGGGGTTCATGGGGCGCTTGCGCGGTTGAACTGCATGACACCGAGCTCGTCCATGCTGCGTTGTTCGCGTTTGTTCCAGTGTTTTTGAACGGCCAAGCGGTCGTTTTCTGCCAGGGTTTTCATCTTCAGGCGGTCGGCTTCGGCCTTTTGCGTGAGGTAGGCCAAACGCTCTAAGTGAACAGTGGATTTCTCAATGTCTTGTTCCACGCGCTCGCGCAGGTTGAGCAGTTGCGACATGAACTGGCGGTGGTTCATCGCGTCAGACATACCCTTGGACTCTAAGGCGGCAGCGCCCTTGGCGCGGTATTCTTCGTACAAGCGCTCAAGGCGTTCTTGGCTGCTATTGAGCGAATCGCGCAGTCGCTGCGCTTCAATGGTTTGGGTGCGCAAGGTCACCAAAACCTGTTCCACACGACTTTCTAAGGCAGACCAGCAAGCACGAACTTTCATGGCGGCAACCTGCTTTACGGCTCTAAGAGGCTGCGCAGATCAGCGCGGGTGACGGATTCATCCACGCCTGCGTGCATCTCTTGGCATAAAAACTTTTCCATCGTTTCTCGCAAAACAATGGCTTGGTCAATTTCGGGGTTCGAACCGGCTTGGTAAGCGCCCACTTGGATCAAGTCGACGTTTTGTTGGTACAAAGACCACAACCGGCGAAAGCGGTTGGCAATTTTCAGATCAGCGGGGGCAAGCAGGTTTTGCATCACCCGAGAAATAGAGCCGTTGAGGTCAATCGCTGGGTAATGGGCGGCGTCTGCCAGTTTGCGCGAGAGCATGACCTGGCCGTCGAGCGATGCGCGGGCAATGTCCACAATCGGGTCATTGCCATCATCGCCTTCGGCCAACACCGTGTAAATCGCCGTAATCGAGCCGCGGCCGTGGCGGCCCACACCGGCGCGTTCAATCAAATTAGGAAGGAGCGCAAACACCGAGGGCGGATAGCCTTTGGACGTGGGCGGCTCGCCAATGGCCAAGCCAATTTCGCGTTGCGCATGGGCCACCCGGGTCAGGCTGTCCACCAGCATCAAGACATCTTTGCCTTGGTCACGAAAGTGTTCGGCAATCACATGGGTGAGGTGGGCTGCTTTGAGCCGTAATACGGGAGATACATTGGCAGGGGCCGCTATGACCACCGATTTAGCCAAGCCTTCCGGGCCGAGGGTTTCGTTGATAAACGCTTGTACTTCGCGGCCGCGCTCGCCGATCAAGCCAATAACCACGATGTCGGCTTTGGTGAAACGGGTGAGCATGCCCAGCAAAACGCTTTTGCCAACGCCTGAGCCTGCAACCAAGCCTACGCGCTGTCCGCGGCCTAAAGTAAGCAGGCCGTTGATGGCTTTGACGCCTACATCCAAAACCCGGTCAATCGGACCGCGCTCCATGGGGTTGATGGGCAAGCCCAGCAAGCTGAGTTTGGTTGTGCATTCGGGTTTGGGTTTGCCGTCCAAGGGCTCGCCTTGGGCATCGATCACGCGCCCGAGTAATGCGTCGCCTAAAAAAGCATGACCGCTCTCCGATAAAACCCGTACCTGCGCTCCCGGGCCAATGCCTACGGGTTCAGCGAAAGGCATTAAGAAAATCGTTTTGTCGGCAAAGCCAACCACCTCTGCCTCGATGCGGTTGCCGCCTTGGCCGACCACTTCACAGCACGCTCCCACAGGCGCCATGATGCCGCGGGCTTCCAAGCGCAGACCGACCAAGCGCACCAGTGTTCCGCTGCGGGCTGGGCGTTGGCTGTGGAGGTGGCCGATGGCGCTGTCGGCCTCGGTGTCGAAGTCAAACATGGTGTTCGGCTTCTTTCAAAATATCGTCAATCGCCTCTACGGTGTCGTACGCGCTGGGTTCGGCAGCAGCAGTTGGCGTGGGCGCCACGGCTTCGCTGGGCACAGCCATGCGCGGACGGGCATCTTCAACCGCGTTGGACACCATGCGGTCGCTATGAATGCGTTCTGCTCCAAAGGCAGTTTGCTTTTTCCATTGGGTTTCATTCAAGGACAAACCGCGGGCCAGGGCTGAGAGTTGGTTGCCAATCAGGTCTTCCACCACCGCATCATTGGCACTGGCGCGAACGCTGCCAGGCAAAAGTGTGTCATTGGCTTGAAGGCGCAAACCCGGGCCCGTGTTCAAGCCCGTGCGCTCGCGCAGGCTTTGCAGCAAGGCTAAATCGGCAGGGTTCAATTCGACCACAACGAGGGACTCATCATGGGAAGAGAGTTCATCTACGCAGCGTTGGACCAAGCGCTCAATCGCGCGGCCGTCCAGGCTGAGTTCGGCCAACACCAGTTGCTCGGCAAGATGCAAAGCCAAACGTTTGAGCGGTTCGTAAAAAGTGGATGCGGGTTGTTGAAGCGGTTCAAGGGCTGCTTGCAAAGCAGCCACCAAAGCGTGGTCTTGGCCTTGGGCGGCTTTAACCGAAGCCTCGATTTCTGCTTGCATCGTGGCGCGGGCTTCTGCAAGCCCTTGTGCGTGGCCTTCAGCGCGGGCTTGCGCCAACACTTGTTCATTCACAGCTGCAGTGGGCGCCGCAACTTCGGGTGCTGGCGCAGCCGATGCGTCTGTCTCTAATTCTTCAGAGTCTGCAACACCTGCAGTTGCAGTGACTTTGGGCAAAAGATCAGGTGTGGGGATATCAAAATTGGTGCGGCCAAAGGCGGCGGCTTGTTCTGCCAACCAGGGTTGGGCGACAAAGCCGTCACTGACCGGTGGCGGATTGAGTATGTCGGTGGCTTGCCAAACGCGGGCAGGGCGTACCTCGGCTTTGCGCACGGCAGCCTGCTTGGAGGCAGACGCGCTTTTAGACATAGTCGGCTCCGCCGCCTAAGACCAAATCACCTGCATCGGCCAACTTACGCGCCGCGCGCATGATGATTTTTTGAGCGTCTTCGACGTCGGACAAACGCATGGGACCCAAGGCCTCCATATCGTCTTTGAACATGCCGCGGGCACGCTCGGACATATTGTCCAAAAATTTCTTTTTGACTTCGTCGCTGGCGCCTTTGAGGGCTTTCATCATCAGATCGGGCTCTGCGTTGCGCATGATGACCTGAATGCCTTTGTTGTCTACGCTGACCAAGTTGTCAAAGGTAAACATGCTGTCTTGGATCTTTTGCATCAATTCGGGGTCAAGGGTTTTGAGCCCGCCCATGACTGAGGCTTCCAGCGCTGTTTTGGTCAAGTTTAAAATACTGGCTGCGGCTTTGATACCGCCAAAGCTCGAAGATTTGGACGACGAGTTGTTAGAGAACTGCTTTTTCAAAATCGCTTCGAGTTCTTCCATGGCAGACGGTTGAACGGTTTCTAAGCTGGCAACCCGCTGAATCACTTCAGAACGGGTTTCAGGGGGCAGGTAGTTCAGCACATCGGCCGCCACCACGTTTTCCAAAACCGACAAAATAATCGCTACCACCTGGGGGTGTTCGCCCTGAATCATGTCGGCAATGGAGCGCGCGTCCATCCAGTTCAAAATCTCCAAGCCTTTGCTGGCCCGGCCGGGGTTAATGCGGCCTAAAACTGAGGCCGCTTTGTCATCGCCCAAAGCGCGTTTGAACACTTTTTCAACGTAGTCGGACGTGCCCAAACCTAAGCTGGTTTGTTTCTTGATGGTGGCCACAAAGTCGTCTAGCACCGTGTTAACCGCTTCTTGCGACAAATCGGCAACCTGTACCATCGCAGCACCGAGCGCCTGAACTTCTTTGGGGTTCAAAAAGCTAATGATGTTGGAGGCCTGCTCTTCGCCGAGCAAGAGCATCAAGACGGCCGCACGCTGGGTGCCCGTCATGCCTGCCATCTCCTTGCGAAGGGCTTCGTCGGTTGCGGCTTTGTTATCGGTTGCTGCGTCTGCCATTTTGAGGTGCTCCCACGGGGGAATATCAGCCGGGTTTAATCATGTTCTTCAGAACGCTGGCTACGCGCGCTGAATCATCGGAAACGATCATACGGATCAAAGCCACTTTATCGTCATACGTATTCGCAGTATCGAGCATTTCAGCAGAGATATTGGGCTTCTTAGGCTTCATTTTCGCCTTCATTTCTTCCAGTGTCTCGTTCGGGCCCATTTCCATGGAAGCCGCAGTTTCGGCTTCTATAGCGGCAACCTCTGCGGCAACTGCGTCGGCTTGGGCTTGTTGAACTGCCACGGCAGCAGATTGTGCAGCTTCTTTGTCACGGTTCATCATGTGCATAACGACGGGGCGAACCACGATCATCAAGAAGGCCACGAACAACAAACCTAAAAATCCTGATTTGATATTGGTCATGGTGGACTCGTCTTTGTGCCAAGGCACGCTCAAATCCATGGGGGCTTCAGGCTCAAACTTGGCCTGCACCACGCTCACCACGTCTTTACGTGCTTCGTCAAAGCCTACGACGCCACGAACGAGTTGTTGCATGCGCTCGACTTCTTCAGGCGTGTAAGGGTTGGGCGTTGCGGGTTGGTCTTCGCCTTTGTCGTTTTTGGGTTGTGCTGTCGGTGGGCGTTCATTGATCACCACGGCCACGCTTAGGCGTTGAATTCCACCGGTGGCACTCTTAGTATGGCGTACCGAACGGTCCATTTCATAGTTGCGGGTACTGCGCGAAGCAATCGTGCTGCGCTCGTCTGTTGTTCCAGTTGCCGCTCCAGTAGCCGAGGGGGTTGCTGAGTTCAATGTCGTTGTAGGGGCGGTTGGGGCTGTGTTGGAGAGGGTTCCAGGAATCCCGCCAGCCTCTTTGGCGCTGTTGCGGTCTTCGCTATTGACTTCTGAGCGCGTTTTAGGGCCCTTGCCTTGGGTGTCAAAGTCTTCGACGGTGGTTTCTGTTTGGCTGAAATCAAGGCTCAAGTTCACCTGTGAGCGAACGTTAGCGTCGCCCACAATGGGGGCCAAAATTTCAATCACGCGGCGGCGGTAGAGTTCTTCCATCGCTTGTTTGTGCTTGGTTTGGCCGGCGTTCATGCCCATGGACGCTTCGGATTCCGCATCGGTCATGAGCTTACCCACGTTGTCAACCACCGACACATTGGCCGGTGTGAGCATCGGAATACTAGAAGCCACTAAATGAACAATCGCTTGCACCTGCATGGGGCTGACGCTGCGCCCGGCTTGCGGTGTCACAACGATTGATGCTTTGGGGGGCGTTCGGTCGCGAACAAACACGGAGGGCTTGGTGGTTGCCAAGTGGACGCGGGCACTTTGAATCGAATCAATTTGCTGAATACTGCGGGCGAGTTCTTGCTCCATTGCGGAGTTGTAGCGAACCTGTTCCATGAACTGGCTGGTGGTCATCGCAGACTGGTCTTTGAGTGAGTCCAAACCGGTCGCTGCGGTTTTGGGCAAACCTTTGGATGCCAAGTAAATACGGGCTTCGTGGTAACGGTTGGTGGGTACGGTGATTTGCCCACTGCCTGCGTCAATCACGGGTTTAAATTCGCCTGCTTTGAGGGCTTCAAACACAGCTTGTTGGTCGGCCTCCGTCACGCCGGTCACCACAGGGCGGTAGCTCGGAGCGTTGACCAAGGTATAGACCAATGCAAAAGCCATCAAGGCCAAGGCAATCACCATCAAAGGCAAAGATTTTTTAACAGCGGGTTGGGCCAATACCTGTTTGATCGGACCAAAGGGGCCGGAGTAATCGGCAAGGGCTGCGCTGCTCGTTTCAGAGTCTGCACTGGTATTGGCCAGGCTGGTGCCGCGCCGAGGCGCTAAAGCGCCAGCGTCAGCAGCAGTGGTGGGTAAGAGGGTTCCAGCGGTAGCGGTTGCGGTAGCCATGGCAATTGTCTTTCAGCGTTGCGTCGTTTTAGACCGGCATGTTCATCACGTCTTCGTAGGCCTTGAGTACTTTGTTACGTACTTGCAAGGTGGCTTCAAAGGACAGAGATGCTTTTTGCATTTTTAAGACCACATCGGTCAGGGGAACGGCTTCGCCGCGCTCGAACGCTTGCGATGTTTTTTGTGATTCCATTTGCACGTCGTTGGTTTGGCTGACGGCCTGGCGAATCATTTCTGAAAAATCAGTCTTGGGCGTTGCAATCCCGCGAACCGCTTCTTCACTCATCCCGCCGGCTTGCGCCGCATGGGTTTGCAGTGTTTTAAGCATGGAGGCGATGCTGGTGGCTGAGGTGGCTTTTTCAATCATGATGGAGCTCCAAAATTAATTTAGGCGTTCGCGAGTTGCGCCGGGCTGGACTCACGCAGCTGGGCTAACTTGTAGCGCAGAGTGCGCGGGCTGATGCCGAGTTTTTGAGCGGCTTCAATGCGGCTGTTCGACGTTTCAATCGCGTTACGAATCAAATGCTGCTCGCTGTGTTTCACCGCGGCTTGCAAACCCTGCGGGTTGGCTTCAACAGCGCTGACTTCTAAAGGTGTCTGTGCGCTTGTCGTATCAAAAGCCACGGATAGCAAAGCGGTATCGGGCATGTCATCGAACATCAGGTGTTCGGTATCAATATGGTGGTTGGCGCACAAAACCATGGCCCGTTGCACCACGTTTTCTAACTCGCGCACATTGCCAGGCCAGGCGTAAGCCATTAGCAAGCCTTGGGCTGCGGGGCTGACACGCCAAACCTGTGTTCCTTGCGTATGGCGGGCCAACAAGCGGACCAACAAAGGCAAGATATCGCCCACGCGCTCCGACAAAGGTGGAACGCGCAGCTTGAAGGTGCTCAAGCGAAAGTACAAATCTTCCCGAAACTCACGCTGGCCAATGGCTTCGCGCAGGTTTTTATTGGTGGCTGCTACCACGCGCACATCGAGTTGAATCGAGCGTTCTCCGCCCAGGCGCACCAAGGTGCGTTCTTGCAATACGCGCAAGAGCTTGGCCTGGAGTTGCAAGGGCAGCTCGCCGATTTCGTCTAAAAACAAGGTGCCGCCTTGGGCTTGTTCAAACAATCCGCGATGGTCTTTGACTGCGCCAGTGAAAGCGCCTTTTTCGTGACCAAACAGCATGTCTTCAATCATGTGCTCTGGCATCGCGGCGCAATTGAGACCAATAAACGGGCCGTGGGCGGCGTTGGATGATTCATGAATCACCCGGGCTAAAACTTCTTTACCGGAGCCGGTCGGGCC
>JAIPDD010000105.1 GCA_021737875.1 Sulfuritalea sp. | reverse complement strand
CCGCACACTGTGGCCTGCCAAAACGGCCTCCGACAACTTAAACACGTCGTAGCGCGCCACATTAAGTACCGCGCTTTCCACTTGCTCCAAGGTGAGAACGCCTGCGTTACTCACGTCTGGCGGAAACAACAGGCCTAACTTTTGAATTTCTTGGTGCGCAGCGAGTAAGTTGCCTTCTACGCGGTCGGCAAAAAATTGGAGTGTGCGCTGCCCTGCTTCTCCGGCCTGTACTTTTTGTCCTTGTACTGCCAAGCGCTGGGCGATCCAAGCGGGCAAGGCTTGGCGATCCACCGGCTCCACCTGCAAAGCCACACCCGTATTTTCTAGAGCCATAAACCATGCCGTGGCTTTGGTGAGTTTGTCAAGGCGCGGCAGCATAACCACGGTGAGCGTGTCTTCATTGCCCTGCGCTTGCTGGGCCAATTGCTGAAGAGCGGCACTTCCGTCTTTTCCAGGTTTTCCGCTGGGAATGCGAATTTCAACGATTTGCTTGTCGGCAAACAAACTCAGGCTGCCACCGGCTGCCAAGACCTCGCTCCAGTCAAAGTGCGCACCGGAGACGGTGTGCGATGTGCGCTCGGTATAGCCTAGGCCTTTGGCTTGCAAACGAATCGCGTCCAAGGCCTCTTGTTGCAACAAAGGCTCGTCGCCATGCAACACATACAGGCTTTTTAAGCCACGCTGCAAGTGATTGGCAAGTTGGGGCGCGGCGATCTGCATCTGAACCAAGCGGTTTATTGAGGGGCTTAGGGCGTAAGCGATTTGATAGCCGCCACACGGCGCAGCAACTGCTGCACCAAGTCTGACTGCATGTCGCGGTACAGCAAGATTTCTTCGGTTTCTTTAGCCAAGACAGCGGTCTCGTTAAAGCTGATATCGCGCTGCAAGACCACCTCAGTAGGTGCAATCAGCTCCACCCCTTGGAGCGTTCGCACCCGAAATTTCACCCGCAAGCGCAATTGAAACTCTCGCACTTGCCCCGTGGCTGTGACGCCCACAATGCTTTTTTCGCGCAACTCTTGAAGGACTTCGATCACCGCCTGCGGGCCGGCTTGTCCCTCTGCGGGAACCACCGGGCGCAGCTTGTCGCCCAAATAGCGCGAGAGTTCCGCAGCCACGCCCACGCTTTGTTCCGGCGTCACCGCCACCGTGTCAAACGCAAAGTTGGGGCTGCTGCGCAGCGCAAAACCACAACCCGCCAACAGGCCGCTGACAAGCAGCGCCAAGCCCGCAGCGCGACAAAAAGAAGGGCGCATGAACACCATGGTTTTAGAGCACCACATTCACCAAACGCCCAGGCACCACAATCACCTTCTTGGGCGCTGCACCTGCCGAGAACCCTTGCACGATGGGGCTGGCCAAGGCCAAGGCTTCAATGGCTTCTTTGGTCGCGCCCGAAGGGACCATGACGGAGCCTCGTAACTTGCCATTGATTTGCAAAACCAATTCCAACTCGTCTTGCTCCAAGGCTTGGGGGTCGACCACTGGCCACGCTGTATCGAGCAGATCACCGCCATGGGTGTGATACCCCAGTTGCTCCCACAAAGCATGGGCGATATGGGGCGTTGCGGGGTACAAGCAGCGCAGCAAAATGCCAAAGCCTTCCAAGAGGGCAAGCAAGCCGCCTTCGCTCTCCAAGGCCTTGAAGTCTTCCAAGGCGTTGATCATTTTCATGGCGCCTGAGACCACGGTGTTGTACTGCATACGCTGGTAGTCATAGTCCACCTGCTTCAATACCGTATGCATTTCCAAGCGCAGCACTTTGGCTTCTTTAGACCATGCTACGCCCGCATGCCCATGGCTTTGGGCTGCTGCCCATTGCGCACGCGCTGCCGCCAAATCCCAGTTGGATAACTTGAAGCCAAAATTCCAAACCCGGCGTAAAAACCGGTAGCTGCCTTCCACACCCGCGTCATTCCACTCCAAGGTCGCCTCGGGCGGCGCAGTGAACATGGTGTACAGCCGCGCGGTGTCGGCGCCGTATTTTTCGATGAGGTCTTGGGGGTCTACGCCGTTGTTCTTGGACTTCGACATCGTGCCCACGCCTTCGTAGTCGATGGCCGTGCCCACAGGTAATTTACCGTCACCGCTGTCGGCTGCATTCTTGAGCTTCGCGCCCACCACTTTGCCACTTTCGTCTTGCACATGCTCCACATCATGGGGCCAAAAATAGTCCTTGCCGCCTTTGGCGGTGCGGCGCGAGTAAATGTGGTTGAGCACCATGCCTTGCGTGAGCAGCTTGGTGAACGGCTCATCGATCTTGACCAAGCCCATATCGCGCATGACCTTGGTCCAAAAACGGGCGTAGAGCAAATGCAAAATGGCGTGTTCAATACCACCAATGTACTGGTCCATCGGCGACCAGTACTGTGCGCCATCGGCCACCATTGCGTCGGCGTTGGCCGGGTCGCAGTAGCGCATAAAGTACCAAGACGAATCCACAAAGGTGTCCATGGTGTCGGTCTCGCGGCGGGCTGGTTTGCCACACACGGGGCACGCGACACGCTTGTCGCTACCCGGACTGGCCGCGTGAAAACCTGCATGCTTGTGCAGCGGGTTGCCCGATCCATCAGGAATACAGTCCAGCGGCAAAACCACGGGCAGGTCTTTTTCAGGCACGGGCACCGCGCCGCAGCCCGGGGAGGGGCCCCCGGGCCCGTCGTCCCCATCGCAATGGATGATTGGAATGGGCGTGCCCCAGTAGCGCTGGCGGCTGATGCCCCAGTCGCGCAAACGCCAGGTGGTTTTCTTTTCGCCCAAACCTTTGGCAGCCAAAAGCGCGGCCACTTGGTTGGCAGCGGCTTTTTGGTTCAAACCATTGAGTTCGCCAGAGTTCACGCACACACCGGCTTTGGTGGCATACCAATCTTGCCAAGCCGCCATATCAAATGCGGTTAAGGGCGCATCCGAATGTGCGCTTTCAAGCGCTACCACCTGTTGAATAGGCAAGTCGTATTTCAAAGCAAATACAAAGTCGCGCTCGTCGTGCGCAGGCACACCCATGACGGCCCCGTCGCCATACGACATTAAAACGTAGTTGCCCACCCAAACCTCGACCTTGGCACCCGTCAAAGGGTGATTGACAAACAAGCCCGTAGGCATGCCTTTTTTCTCTTGCGTGGCCAACTCGGCCTCGGTCGTGCCGCCACTTTTGCATTCTTCAATGAAAGCCGCCAGGGCGGACTGCGTCGCCGCCGCATGCATTGCCAGGGGATGCTCCGCCGCCACCGCGCAAAAAGTGACGCCCATGATGGTGTCAGCGCGGGTGGTAAACACATACATCTTGCCGTCACCAATCATCGCGCCATCCGCACCCGCAATGTCGTGTGTAAACGCAAAGCGCACGCCTTCAGACTTACCGATCCAGTTCTCTTGCATCAAGCGCACTTTGTCTGGCCAGCCGTTCAAGGTGGCTTTCTCGTTGCCGATTTGCACGTGGTCTAACAACTCTTGCGCGTAGCGGGTGATGTCCAAGTAGTAACCTGGAATCTCCCGTTTCTCCACGGGGGCGCCGGTGCGCCAGCCTTTGCCGTCAATCACTTGCTCGTTGGCCAAGACGGTTTGATCCACCGGGTCCCAGTTCACCACCTGGGTCTTGCGGTAGGAAATGCCTTTTTCCAGCATCTTCAAAAACAGCCACTGGTTCCAGCGGTAGTACTCTGGCGTGCAAGTGGCAATTTCACGGCTCCAGTCAATGGCCAAGCCCATCGCCTGCATTTGCTTTTTCATGTAGGCAATGTTCTCGAAGGTCCACTTGGCTGGTGGCACGCCGTTTTTCAGTGCCGCGTTTTCAGCGGGCAAACCAAACGCGTCCCATCCCATGGGCATCAACACGTTGTAGCCCTTCATGCGCAAATAGCGCGTCAGCATGTCGTTGATGGTGTAGTTGCGCACGTGGCCCATGTGCAACTTGCCGCTGGGGTAAGGCAGCATGGAGCAGGCGTAAAACTTCGGCTTAGACGCGTCTTCCACCACGCGGTAGGCATCGCGCCCATTCCACAAGGGCTGTGCCCAATGCGCGCGGGCGGCTTGTTCGATTGCGTTGGGGAGGTACTTGTCTTGCATGGGGTTCTAGGGAGGGCTTAAGTCAGACACAAAGCCAATGCGGTTCAAGCCCGCTTGGTGGGCTTGGCCCATCAAGGCGACCACGCGCCCATAGGGCACGGCGGTATCAGCGCGCAGTTGAATTTCGGTGTCGGGGTTGCGAAGTGCTGCTAGGTTGAAAGCTTCTTGCAAAGCCTGGGGCGTGAGCGCTTGGTCATTGAGATAAACGTCACCGCCTTGGGTCAAGGTGATATCCAAACGCAGATCAGGATTTTGCGAAGACACGGCCGCCGCTTTGGGCAATTCAACTTTCACCGCACTGACCATCAAAGGCGCGGTGATGATAAAAATCACCAGCAAAACCAACATGACATCAATCAAGGGTGTCATATTGATGTCGCCCATGGGCGCGTTGCCCGGGGTTCGCTCTAAACGGCCAAAGCTCATGGCGCTGGCGTTTCTAAGGGCTGGCTCAAAAGCGCACGCAAGTCGCGGGCAAAGCCTTCTAAATCGGCTTCCATCCGGCCCACAGAACGGCCCAAAATGTTGTAGCCCAAAACCGCAGGAATCGCGACCGCCAAGCCTGCGGCTGTCATGATGAGCGCCTCACCCACGGGCCCGGCCACGGTGGCAATGTTGACTTGGCCCGCGCTGGCAATGGTGGTGAGCGCATGGTAAATCCCCCACACGGTTCCGAGCAAACCCACAAACGGCGCAATGGCGCCCACGGTGGCCAACAGCACTTGGCCGGACTGCAACTTGTGCACGCTCGCGTGCAAGGCATCGCGCAATACGCGGGTCAACTGCTGTGACACATCACCCGCACCTCCTAATGAAGCGATTTTGGAGCCTTCAGTGCGCTGGGCAAGGCCAAGCTGACTTGCAAAGAGTTGCGTCTGCGCTGCGCGCACCATGGGCCACACCAAGGCTTCGCGGTCAAAGGCCTGCATGGCAGGCAATGCATCGGCCATGCTGCGGGCTTGCCAAAACGCGGCGGTAGTGCGTTGGGTATCACCTACTGCACGCTGGAGTAACCAGGTTTTCCAAACTATCACCACCCAACTCGCCACCGACATCAACAGCAGCAAGCCTGCCACGGTGTTGTGAACCGCATCGCCTTGAAACATCGCGCCGAGGATGTTCGTGTCTGCACTCATTTCAAACCCAAGACATCAAACATATCAAACAGCCCCGCCTGTTGCCCCACCAAAAAACGGGCTGCGCGCAGGCTGCCTTGGGCGTAGGTTGAGCGGCTGGAAGATTTGTGGGTGATTTCTATGCGCTCGCCCGTGCCCGCAAAAAGCACGGTGTGGTCGCCCACAATGTCGCCACCACGGATGGTGGCAAAACCGATGCTTGACGGGTCGCGTTCGCCGGTCACGCCTTCACGCGCATAAACGGCGCAGTCTTTCAAGTCACGCCCCAAAGCGTCAGCGATCACCTCGCCCATTTTGAGCGCAGTGCCTGACGGCGCGTCGACCTTGTGGCGGTGGTGGGCTTCGATGATTTCAATGTCGTAGCCCGTTGCCAAGGCCTTGGCCGCCATTTCTAAAAGCTTTAAGGTTACGTTAACGCCCACACTCATATTGGGCGCCATCATGATAGGAATGTGCTTAGCCGCTTCTGCAATCTCCGCTTTTTGGGAATCGGTAAAACCGGTGGTCCCGATCACCATCGCCACACCCTGGGCGCGGCACACAGCAAGGTGGGCCATCGTCCCTTCAGGGCGGGTGAAGTCAATTAGCACATGGCTGTTTTGAAGCCCTTGCGTGATATCTGCGCTGATCAATACCCCGGTGGTTTGACCTGCAAAAGCAGCTGCGTCCTGGCCGATGGCTGGGCTTGCGGGGATATCCAATGCTCCGCTGAGAACGCAATCATCGGCCGCTCGAACCGCGTCAATCAACATCTGTCCCATGCGCCCGGACGCACCGGCAATAGCGATGGAAATGACTTGACTCTGGACTTGTGTATTCACCGAGGCTCCTTAGATGCGCTTATTTGGCCGCGGGCTCTAGGGGCGGGTAGCTGCTAGGTGCGGGCAAACCGACCGTTGGGCTTACGGGTTCAGCCACCTTGGGGGCGGGGTATTTATTCAGTTTTTCTGGTGTCGCTTCTAAAGACAGCGACTTTCCCGTTGATGCCTTGGATGGCAAACCGCGCACAAATTCCGCTTCGCTGGGCAAATCATCGGCTTCCATTTTGTCTAAGCGGTCGTCTTTGAAAAACAAGGTCACGCGGCGCGACTGGGGCGCTTGGCCTTGGCGCTTGTAGGTAAAAACATAGTCCCAGCGTTGCGCATGGAACACGCTGACCAACAAAGACGTTCCCAAAATATTTTGCACTTGCAAGCGTGGCATTCCCAACTGCAAAGCAGCGATTTGCTCCCGGGTGACAACATTGCCTTGCACAATATCAATGCTGTAAGGCGAAACAACACCTACAGCTTTTTTGCTTGCGCTGTCAAAACTGCCACACGCCGCCAAGCCAGCTGCCACCAAAAGAACAAGCACCCCCAAGGGGTTGGGGCGAATAGAAAAGAATGCGGTCATGGGTAGGATTGCAACGATATGATCGTGCCATTGTAGCCTTGCCCCTCTGAGAGCACACGCCCATGACTAACATCGAAGAACTCAAAAGCACGGGGCTCAAAGCCACGATTCCACGCTTGAAAATTCTGGAAGTTTTCCAACGCAGCAGCCTTCGCCATATGTCCGCCGAAGATGTTTCTAAGGTGCTGTTGCTTGAAAACTCCGACGTGGGTTTGGCAACGGTGTACCGGGTTTTAACCCAGTTCGAACAGGCCAGCATTCTGAGCCGCAGCCAGTTTGAAGGCGGCAAATCGGTCTACGAACTCAACGAAGGCCAGCACCACGACCACCTGGTCTGCCTTGACTGCGGTAAGGTAGAAGAGTTTTACGACCCCGAAATCGAAAATCGCCAGCAAGCGGTCGCCCAAGCCAAGGGCTTCACCATCACCGACCATGCCTTGAGTTTGTATGCGCGGTGTACCAAGTCGGCTTGCCCGAACAAATAAATTACCCTTCCAGCACCTCAAAACTCGTCGTAATCTGCGCCGTTTTTCCCAGCATGATGCTGGCCGAGCAGTATTTGTCGTGGCTCATGGCGATGGCGCGTTCTACGGCTTGCGCAGGCACCGCTTGGCCGGTCACGGTGAAGTGCATGCGAATTGCGGTGAACACCTTCGGGTCGGTCTCGGCGCGCTCGGCGATGAGTTTGACGCTGCAACCTTGTACCTTGTGACGACCGCGCTTTAAGATCAAGACCACGTCATACGCGGTGCATCCGCCCGTTCCAGCCAAGACCATCTCCAATGGCCGCGGGGCGAGGTTCAAGCCGCCGTTTTCGGGCTTCTCGGCGTCTGGCGCTCCGTCCATCGCCAAAACGTGGCCGCTGCCAGTTTCTGCCACAAAACCCATGCCTGAGCGGGTGGCAAGCCCTCCGGTCCAACTGACGGTGCATTCCATTGCTTGGTCTCCTTGAATGTGGGGCCTTGATTCTGTTGCAAGGCCCATGCTGACGATTATCATGCGGTCTTCACCCTTATTGACTATGACATCCTCTAAAGCCCCATCA
>JAIPDD010000104.1 GCA_021737875.1 Sulfuritalea sp. | reverse complement strand
TTGTATCCCTCCGTGCCAGTGGGGGTGATTTCCCAGTGGCTCATGCCTTGGGCTAAAGCCGCAAGCGCTTTATCGGAAGCCCCGGCAATGCTGCGCTCCCACTGGTGGCCGAACTGTGGTCCTTGCGCTAT
Source organism: Sulfuritalea sp. (assembly GCA_021737875.1). GTDB lineage: Bacteria > Pseudomonadota > Gammaproteobacteria > Burkholderiales > Burkholderiaceae_C > Allorhodoferax. Next base: position 7,516 of record JAIPDD010000104.1, on the reverse strand, counting down.
CCACGCATCGGCTAGCCGAGAAGGGACCAGGGCTGCCATTTCATTGGCAATGTGTTTGCGCGATCGCATTTTGGCATCTGCTAAAAATTCTCCTAAGTTCACTTGGGGAACCAGATTCACCGCAATGGGACTACCTTCTTGCCAGTAGCTTGAAATTTGCAACACCCCCGGCCCACTCAATCCCCGGTGGGTGAGGAGCAAATCTTCCGAAAAAGTGGTTCGGTTTTTTTTGACTCCGGTAGAGATGTGCACTGGCAAGGATAGGCCTGAGAGTGGGGCAAACGGCGCCCATGTCGCTTCGTCAAAAGTCAGCGGAACCAAAGCAGGGCGGGTTGGGATCACCGACAGTCCAAATTGGCGGGCAATACGGTATCCAAAATCCGTGGCGCCGATTTTTGGAATCGCCAAGCCCCCACTGGCAATCACCACCGCTTTGCTGCGAACGGCGCCTTGGTTGGTATCTACCGTGTAGAAGAAGCCATCGGGGGCTGCGTCGGTGTACCGAATGGCCTGAACGCTACAAGGCTGCCAGCGTTTGACTTCGCCTGCTGCGCATTCTTGGAGCAGCATTTGAATGATGTCCTCTGCAGAGCGGTCACAAAACAATTGGCCTTTGTGCTTTTCGTGAAAAGCGATACCGTATTTTTTGACCAGATCAATGAAATCCGTTGGGGTGTAGCGCGAAAGTGCAGAGCGGCAAAAGCGAGGGTTGTCGCTCAAGAACTGGTTGGGGCTGGTTTCGAGATTCGTAAAGTTGCATCGGCCTCCGCCAGAAATACGGATTTTCTCAGCGACTTTGTCACTGTGGTCCACCACCAAGACCTTGAGGCCTTTTTGACCCGCAACACTGGCACAAAACAAGCCAGCCGCTCCTGCGCCCACCACCACCACATCAAATATTTGCATGGGTGGGAGTGTAGGGGGTTGTTCCCCTATTTGACGAGCACGACCGGTCGTTTAGACGTAGCGCTGACCCTTTGGGCTACGGATCCTAGCAACAAGTCGCCAAAACCCGATCGTCCTTTGGCGCCTAAGACGATCAGATCAAATTTTCCCGCATCACCCACTTTGATAATTTGTTCGGCAATATGCCCGGTCTTGATCACCATATCGTGGCCAAGGTTGGCTTTGTCGAGGAGGGCCCGTGCAGGCTTGAGATCGCGGTCACTGATCTCGCGAAAAAAATCATCAAGCTCGCCCTTGGGCGCATATTTGCTCAGGTGTTTCAGCCCGGTATCGTCATGGACTGTGATGAGCGTCAAGTGCGGCTTGCTGCTCCATTGCGAAGCCAGTTTTACTGCGTATTTCACTGCATGGAGTGCAGCTTTCGAGCCATCAATAGCGATCAAAATTTTCATCACGTTCTCCCAATGTTGTCTGCCGAGCCAAGGTGGCATGAAAGCCAAAGGCTGGTGCAATGATCCAACAGTTAGCGGGGACGCGTGTTGATATAAGTCAAGCGCTATCTTGTTTCAGGGCTTCCATTGCCACGGTTTGCGCTTCATGGGCGAGTTGCTTGAGATAGGACTGGAGCACTTGGCCGATGACAATCACGCTGGGGCTGCCAAGGTGCTCCTTGGTGAGAGTTTCATGCAATTGGTCTAGGGTGCACGCGACATGGCGTTCGTTTTTCAAGCTGGCGTGTTGGATGATGGCAACCGGGGTGTTGTGTGCCAATCCTTGCAGCAATTCGGATTGGATGTGGGCTGCACCGCTGACCCCCATATAGATGACCAAGGTCAATTTGGTTTGCGCGGCGGTTTTTGCCAATGCGCGCCAGTCGGTGCCGGTATCGCCTGGCTTGGCGTGGCCGGTGACAAAAACCACGCCGTGGGCGTGTTCTCGGTGTGTCAGTGAGACGTTGATGGACCCCATGGCGGCAAGTCCTGAGGTGATGCCATTGACCACTTGCACGCGGATTCCTGCGGCTTGAAGCGCCTCTATTTCTTCGCCTGCACGGCCAAAAATGAAAGGATCACCGCCTTTGAGACGAACGACCTGTTCGCCGCGCTGCGCTTCACTGACCATCAGTTTTTCAATGAATGACTGGGGCGTTGAGGCGCATCCCCCACGCTTTCCAACGTGCACGATGCGGGCATGGGAATTTGCATGAAGCAACACCTCGTCACTGACCAAGTCATCGACCAAAAGCACGGTTGCGGCGTTGATGGCTTTGACGGCTTTGAGTGTTAAAAGTTCGGGGTCACCGGGGCCTGCGCCTACCAAGGTCACCAATCCAGGGTTTAATTTACGTATAGGCATAAATCTAAAGTGATCCGGCGAGTTGAACAATGTGCGCGACCTGCTGTGCAATAGGCGTGGGAATCGCTTGTTTTCCGCTGAGCACATCTTGAATATATGCAGCGGTACTTTCTGCGTCAATGGCGCTTGGCAGCTCTGGCAGTTCTGTCAGCGTTCCCGTTTGTGGCTCCTGCAAAGCCACGGTTTGGCCGTGAATGAAGGCTTGCATTTTGGGTGTACGACGCGGGTCGGCCACGGACTCACCTTCTGTTCCACGCAGCAAAAGCGCATTGCTACCCATGAGTTCAAAAGTTGCAGCCATCGAGTGCGCATATTCAGGATGGGTGTAACTGCTGACCAAAAAGCTTTTGCCTTCGCAGGGGTTCATGAGCTTGACCAAGCTGTGGCCCGAGTTACGAAGATTCACCACACGGCGAACATCGAGCAAGCGCTGCAAGCCTTCGCATAACAGTTGCGTAGGGACGAATGCCACGCTGCCCGGCGCAATGGTTTGAATCGACTCTTGCGGCGCATGCCCTAAGGCGGAAAAAACGTGGGAGGTAAAAACCCGGGTGTTTTCGGTGGCAGCTCCGTGCACCAACACGGGCCACCCTTCTCGGGCCAGTAAGAGGGCCAACAAAGGGGTCAATACCGGCAATTTCCGCGCGCCGTTGTAACTTGGAATGACGATGGTGGGTTGATTGCCAGCGGGTATGCGGTGGAGGCGCTGCGACACAGCGTCTAAAAATCCAGCCATTTCTTGGGGTGTCTCCCCCTTGACACGCATGGCCAAACAAAAGGCGCCGATTTCTATATCGGTCACGCTGGCACCAAGCACTTGGCCCATCAGATCAGCCGCTTGGTCGCGGCTCAGCGACCGGGCGCCGTCTTTGCCGCGGCCAATTTCTTTGAGGTAAATGCCAATGCCCATGGTTGAATTGTCTGAGAAGAGTGAAAACTATGGGCTATGAGCTTATGCCAGGAAGCGCAAGGAAGGGATTTTCATCATTGCGCCAATAGCGGTAGCGCCAGGCTGTTGCGAAGCCCGCTTTGTGGTACAGCCCAATGGCCTTGGTATTGCCTTCTTCCACTTGCAAAAAGACCCGAGGAATGTTGCGCTGTAAGGCCAACGCTGCAAAGCTGGCCAATATTCTGGCAGCCAATCCTTGGCCTTGGGCTTGCGGCCGAGTGCGCATGCCATGGATTCCCATCCAGCCATGGCTGATGGATGCAGCGCCAGACGCCAATGCCACACCCCCTTCGCTGATACAGGCATACACCACGCTAGGACTGCGGCTCAGCAGGCGAACGCGTTGGGCGCCGTCCTCGAAGTCAAAACCGTCTGCGGTATAGACCGAAGCCCAGTCCGGCGTGGGTTGGTGGCTGATCGTGGCAGGCGAGGATGTACTTAGCTTGCGTATTTGGTGCGACGATCCAATGTGCACCAGAACGGGATCATGCGCTTGCAGTCCCATGTGGCCTAAGTGGCGCTGAACGTCACTTAAGCCCGCAACATCAGCCACACGAAAGTTGGGTTGCAGCTGTCGATGAAGGTAGTGCGCGTAAATCGTCTCCAGCGTTTGTCGTTCTGTATTGATATGTTGGAGTGGGACTGCGCTTTTTGCCCGCCCCACAGACGCGTTGTCAAAAGGCAAAAGCCAACCGGCGAGTTCAATCCGGTCGGGCGGGCCAACAGCGTCTACCGTGGCGCGTTCGATGCACTCGACCTCATGGTCAGCGTAAATGGCATGGGGTAAAGGCTGCATGCTTTGAATTTTGACGCAAGACTGGCCTAAACTTGCCGCCTAATGATCAATGACGTGAAAAACCAAAACTCCCCAAAGACGACCTTGGTTCTGGGTTTTGAGTCTTCCTGTGATGAAACCGGCGTAGCTTTGGTGGAAATGTTGCCGGGTAAAACACCGCAACTTTTGGCCCATGCGCTGCACAGCCAAATTGAAATGCACCAAGCCTACGGCGGGGTGGTGCCAGAACTGGCCAGCCGAGACCACATTCGACGTGTTTTACCGCTCACAAAGCAAGTGCTTGCGCAGGGTGGGCGCAGTTTGAGTGAGGTGGATGTCATTGCTTTCACCCAAGGCCCAGGTCTGGCCGGGGCCTTGTTGGTGGGTGCCGGCGTTGCCTGTTCGCTGGCGGCGGCCTTGAAAATTCCGGTATTGGGTGTGCACCACCTCGAGGGCCATTTGCTTTCGCCGTTCCTGAGCGCCGATCCCCCAGAGTTCCCCTTTGTGGCTTTATTGGTGTCGGGCGGCCACACCCAATTGATGCGGGTTGACGGTGTTGGCCACTATGACTTGTTGGGTGAGTCGATTGATGACGCGGCAGGCGAAGCGTTTGACAAATCTGCCAAGCTTATGGGGCTGGGTTATCCCGGAGGCCCAGCACTGGCGGCATTGGCAGAACAGGGCGACGCCAAAGCGTTTGCGCTTCCTCGGCCTCTATTACACAGTGGCAATTTGGATTTTTCTTTTGCCGGATTAAAGACCGCCGTTTTGGTGCAATCACAAAAAATGGTGGTAAGTATGCTCAGCGAAAACCCCGTTGAAAAAACACCGAATTTGGCGTCGGGCGCTACCCCCGGATTCGAAAACTTGCCGCTGCAAGAGCGCGCCAATTTAGCGGCATCGACCCAAGCCGCGATCACCGATATTTTGGTGAAGAAATCACTAAGCGCATTAAAAGAAACAGGCCTTAAACGACTTGTGGTGGCAGGCGGGGTGGGAGCGAATCAAAGCCTGCGCTTGCAACTCAATGCGCAATGTGCGCAGCGTGGTGTGCGGGTTCATTACCCCGAATTGCATTTGTGCACTGACAACGGCGCCATGATCGCGATGGCCGCGGCCATGCGCTTGCAAAGCGGCTTGCAGCAAGCCAACACGAACTACGCATTTAACGTCAAGCCGCGCTGGCCATTGCAAACCTTGTAAGCCCGCTTTGTTTAGCGACAGCTTGTACCGGGCTTAGTTGATCGCCAATTCAGCTGCGTGACTCAAGGGTATCTTTTTGACCAAGGTCAAAGTAAGCACCCCATTTTCCAACTTCGCTGTGCTGCTTGCGCTGTCAATCTCTTGAGGAAATTCATAAGCAGAGCGGTAACTGCGGGGTGCATCTTCTTTGGATTCGATGCGAACCACAGCCCCTTCAATGGCAATGCGCAGCTGCTCTTTGCTCACGCCAGGCACATCTAAGCGCAAAGTGAATTGGGTTTCATCTTGGGTGTACGCACCGTTGTTGCGGTTGGCATAAGCTACCGCGTGGTTTAAAAACTGCTCAGCGGCGCGTCCTGCTTGGGCGTAGGCTGGGCGACGCAAAGGACTGTTCAAAGCGGAGGTCAAAGAAGCTGCCAAGGGCGATTGGGGAGAAGCAAAATACATAAAGTACTCCAAGTACACTGCGCGGCTCTCACATTGATCGCCACATGTTTCAAAGGTGTGCGCTGTCGGCCTTAATTCAAGTGAAATTTTCTATGTTTATTGTTTCTTCCCAGGCCTTGAAATTTTTCTTTGCAACACTATCTGTGGCGTGCCTATTTCTCGTGGCAAACGCAAGCAATGCCTTCGCGCAGCCATCGATTCCCCCACTAAAGCTTGCGCTCATTGAAGGCCTCAGTGGGGCCAATGCCAATGGGGGCGAGGCGGTCTTTCGCAACTTGGCTTGGGCGGTGGAGCGTGTGAACGCACGTGGTGGGCTGGTCTTAGGGCCTGAGGCCAGGCAGGGGCTTGCGCTCGAGCGCTTTGACAGCAAAGGCCAAACAGATGACGCGTTAACCAACCTGCGTTTGGCCATCGATGGTGGCGCTCGCTTTATTTTGCAGGGAAACTCGTCTGCAACAGCCGCCGCTCTGATCGAGGCCATCAACAAGCACAACGAGCGCGAACCCAGCAAGCGGGTTCTGTTCTTGAACTATTCCGCCGTAGAGCCCGCATTGACCAACGCACTGTGCAGCTTTTGGCACTTTCGCTATGACGCCCATGCGGATATGCGAATGGCCGCACTCATGGACGTTATGCGGGAAGACAAAGCGATTAAAAATGTCTACCTCATCGGCCAGGATTACAGTTTTGGCCAAAGCGTTTTGCGAGAAGCCAAGCGCCAAATCACGGCGCAACGCCCCGACATCAAAATCGTGGGCGAAGAACTGCACCCCATGCTGCGGGTGAAAGATTTCATCCCTTATGTCACCAAAATCAAGGCCAGCGGTGCCCAAGCGGTTGTGACCGGTAACTTCAGCGCCGATCTCACCTTGCTGATCAAAGCGGCCAAAGATGTGGGCTTTGACGGCAAGTTTTACACCTTCTACGGCAATGCTTTAGGGGCACCCACGGCGATAGGGGATGCAGGTATTGGCAAAGTGCTGGCTGTTGCAGATTGGCTGCCCAATGTGCAAACCAAAGGCAGCGAAGAATTTTACAAATCCTTCCGGACTCGATTTGCGCAACCGCAAGATGATTACGTTCATATGCGCATGCAGCTGATGGTGGAGTCGCTCGCCCAAGCCCTTGAACTGGCAGCCAAAGCCGGCAAGGTCTCTGCCACTGCCGTGGACGTGGTGGCGGTTGCCAAGGCTTTGGAGCAAAGCCGCGTGACTTTAGGTGGGCAATCCGGATACATGCGAGAGCAAGACCACCAATTTCAGCAGCCTTTGGTGGTGGGATTGATGGAGCGCCAAGGCGCAATCGGTGTCAAATTCGATGTCGAAGGCTCTGGATACGGGTTCAAAGTGATTAAAACCCTCACAGCCGCAGCGGCAGAACAGCCTAGTACCTGCAAGATGCAGCGTTTCTGAGTCTGGGCTAGGTGTCTTTTCTGGCTATAATCCACAGGCTGTGCCAAAAGCGCAGCGCACGTTTGCAGCAGTTCCAGCCGCAATCGCAAGTCCATTGTTATTTTTTAGGAAAATCAAAATGATCGCATCTAGCATTAAAGCTGAAGTCGTAAAAGCCAACGCGCGTAGCGCAGGCGACACCGGCAGTCCTGAAGTCCAAGTGGCTTTGTTGACCGCTCGTATCAACGAACTCACCCCCCACTTCAAAACCCACGCTAAAGACCACCATGGTCGCCGTGGCTTGTTGCGTATGGTGAGCCGTCGCCGTAAGTTGTTGGACTATTTGAAAGATAAAAACGCTGAGCGCTATACCGCACTGATCGCTAAATTGGGTCTGCGTAAGTAAGCGATTGGGCAAAAGACAAACGCCTGAGTTAGGTTACTAGCTCAGGCGTTTTTTACTTCGGAGACAGCAAAAGCAGTACGAAG
>JAIPDD010000009.1 GCA_021737875.1 Sulfuritalea sp. | reverse complement strand
GCTGACACCATATTGCAAACCATTGGCAACACCCCCCATATTCGTATCAACCGCCTTTTTGGTCCTGGACACCATGTGTGGATTAAATCGGAGCGCAGCAACCCTGGCGGTTCCATCAAAGACCGCATTGCTTTGGCGATGGTGGAAGCGGCGGAAAAAAGTGGCGTGCTTAAAGCAGGTGCAACCATCATTGAACCCACCTCGGGCAATACCGGCGTGGGCTTGGCGATGGTGGCTGCTGTCAAAGGCTATAAATTAATTTTGGTGATGCCCGACAGCATGTCGATTGAGCGCAGGCGCTTGATGTTGGCTTACGGTGCCAGTTTCGATCTGACACCACGCGAAAAAGGCATGAAAGGGGCGATTGCACGTGCCCAAGAGTTGGCGGAGGCCACGCCAGGCGCATGGATTCCCCAGCAGTTTGAAAACCCCGCCAACATAGAGGTTCACACCCGCACCACCGCGCTAGAAATTTTGGCGGACTTTCCCGAAGGTTTGGATGCCATCATCACCGGTGTAGGCACGGGTGGTCACATTACCGGTGTCGCCCAAGTCTTGAAAACGCATTGGCCAAAGCTCAAGGTGTTTGCTGTCGAACCCAGCCAAAGCCCAGTCATTAGCGGCGGTGCGCCCGCACCCCACCCGATTCAAGGCATTGGCGCGGGCTTTATTCCTAAAAATTTGCATACCCAACTTCTTGACGGCGTGATCCAAGTGGACGCAGAACCCGCGCGTGAAATGGCACGGCGCAGCGCCGCTGAAGAAGGCATGTTGGTAGGCATTTCCAGCGGCGCCACTTTGGCTGCGATTGCCCAAAAACTGCCCGATTTGCCACCCGGGGCCAAGGTCTTGGGATTCAACTACGACACTGGCGAGCGCTATTTGTCGATTGAAGGTTTCTTACCCGCCTGAGGGCTGGCAGTCGCCATACGCGCTGCCATATCGTCTGGCATGCCAAAAGGCATGGCGCGCTCATATTGCAGTGCGTCGTGCCAGCTTCTTTCTTGCGCGCCAGCCACCAAGGCTTTGGCAATGCGGTTGCTGCCGGACGAGTTCGCCACGATCTCTTCACCTAAGCGCAAAACGGCAGCGTCCAAAGCATCGTCGGCATAGCAGTAATCCACCAAACCGATGTCAGCGGCCGTACGTCCGTTGATTCGGCGACTCGTGAACATCAACTCCTTGGCGCGCGACACCCCGACGCGCTTGGGCAGACGCACCGACATCCCCCAAATCGGAGCCAAGCCCCACTGGCCATGGGTGTCGCCGAGTTTGGTGGACTCTGCGGCCATCAAAATATCGCAGCCCAAAGCCAACTCTAAACCGCCGGTGAAGCAGTGGCCATGCAGCCGGGCAATCGTGGGTTGTGGCAAAGCCTCTAGGGCGTCAATGGTTTCGGCCTCAAAGTGGGGGCTCGGGGCCGGCGCATGGTCGGCAATAGCAGCCAGGTCATGGCCCGCGCAAAACGCCCTGCCTGTGCCTTGCAACACCACACAGGCCACCGATGGATCTTTCGCAATCGCATCCAAGTGCGAACGCAAAGCCACGAACACATCAGGCGTCAATGCATTGAGCTTCTCGGGCCGGTTCAGTGACAAAGTTGTAATACCCGCCGCATCATTGCGCAATACCAAGTTCAGTGCCATACCATTGCCTCCTTTTCAAAAATTTGCCTCAGACCGAACATACTTGCAGATCAAAAATAAGCGGTCGCGCAAGAGACTAAATACTACTTTTTTCTACCTCCACCCTTTAAGATAAAACCCCTGTTTCTTATGAACCATTCCAAATCTGTCAAAGCAAAGTGAAAGACACGTACTTCACCGTCGTGGTTGTGGGCGCGGGGTTCGCAGGCATCGGTGCGGCTATTACTTTGCAAAAACTGGGAATCGACTTTGCAGTTCTAGAAAAAGGCGCAGAAATTGGTGGTGTGTGGCGGGACAACAGCTACCCCGATTGCGGTTGCGATATTCCATCGGCTTTGTATTCCTATTCTTTTGCACCCAACCCCGCTTGGGATCGTTTGTTTGCCAAGCAAAGTCAAATCAAGCAATACACCCATGACACGGCTGAAAAATTTGGGGTCATGCCCCACGTTCAGCTGCGCACCGAGTTGATGCATGCACAGTGGAAGCCAGAAGAAAAGCTTTGGCAGCTGGAAACCTCACAAGGCGTCTTCACTGCCCAATTCGTCATCCTGGCCTGTGGGCCTATGCATGTACCGATTACGCCCAAGATCAAAGGCCTAGAGACCTTTAAGGGCACGCAATTTCATTCATCCCAATGGGACCATGCGTATGGCTTTCAAGACAAGCGTGTTGCGGTGATTGGTTCAGGCGCGTCAGCGATTCAGTTTTTACCCCTGCTTCAAAAACAAGTGGGGCAACTCACTTTGTTTCAACGCACAGCGCCATGGGTGTTACCCAAAATGGATGCGCCTATTTCGACGGCTTGGCAAAACCGATTCGAAAAATATCCTTTTGTGCAATCCCTTTTCCGAGGGCTGCTTTACCTGCAGTTTGAAATTCTCAACCGCAGTCTCAGGTACCCGATGTTTGTCCAACGGCTCCAAAGCGCAGGTCTTAAAAACATTCGACGTGGTATCCAAGACCCGCAGCTGCGTGCGCAGGTAACGCCTGATTACTCCGTCGGATGCAAACGCATTTTGCAGTCCAATACCTGGTACCGCGCGCTGGCGCAGCCCAACGTGCAGGTGGTCTCTGGCATTGCTGAGATTCAAGGCAGCACACTCATTGCCAGTGACGGCTCGCAGTGCGACGTTGATGCCCTTGTTTTTGCCACCGGTTTTGAAGTGGCTGACCCGCCCATTGCACAACGCGTTGTGGGCGTGAGCGGCCAAACCCTCGCGTCTTTGTGGGGAGGGTCTGCCAGCGCCTATTACGGAACCATGGTGCAAGACTGTCCCAATTTATTTCTGACGTTTGGCCCCAATCTGTATACGTTTTCGTCGGCCTTTGTCATCATTGAAGCCCAGCTGCAATGGATTGCAAGCGCACTTAAAACAGCGAAGAAGAAAAAACTCCGCACCATTGCCGTGAATCCTTTGCGCTTTGCAAGCTACAACACGCATGTTCAAACTGCACTCCAAAAAACCGTCTGGAACAGCGGATGCAGCAGCTACTTTATTGACAAAAATGGCCGCAACAGCACCAATTGGCCGTGGACTACTTTTTATATGCGTTGGAAAATGTCCCGCTTTCAAGCCCATGAATTTTTAATAGACACCGCACCATGAGTATTCAAAATATGGCGCTCAATGCGCTCTTTCGCGCCGCGCAAAAAGCGGCTATGCGCTTGGAACCCCAGCAGCGATTTCTTCGCAGCCGGAAATTGTTGGCTGTCGATCGCAGCCGAGTTTCTTCATCCATCCAAGTGCGACCCGACACGCTTGCAGGCGTCAAAGTGGAATGGATTTCGCATGAGCGAAATGCCAACGCATCCCAGCCACCTGTTTGCGTATATTTTCATGGCGGTGGTTTTGTCGCCGGAAGCCTGAACAGCCATCGGGATATGGCGGCCATGCTGTGCGACAAAGCCAATGCCACGGTGCTCATGGTGGACTACCGTTTGGCACCCGAGCACCGTTTTCCAGCAGGTTTAGACGATGCCCTCGCCGTCTACAGCGCGCTACTAGCACAAGGATTTTCTGCGAACCGACTCTTCTTAGCCGGCGACAGTGCGGGTGGCAATATCACGCTGGCCACAGCGCAAGCCATTCGCGACGCCCAACTCCCAGCGCCCAAAGCCCTGGTGCTGTTTTCACCGTGGATTGATTTGCAAAACAACAGCCCCAGTTGCAGCGCAAATGCCAACCATGATGTGATGCTCAATACCCAAATTCTCGATGAGTTTGCACTCCTGTATGCCTCTGACCTATCCCTGGACCATCCGCGCATGTCCCCACTGCGCGGCGCGGTGACCGGCTTGCCGCCGTGTCTCATCATTGCCAGCAAAGTCGAGGTTTTGCGCGATGACGCGCGTCAACTCTATGAAAAAATCACCACCCAGGGTGGACGCGCTGAACTATTGGAATGGGACAAGCCACCCCATGCTTTCCCCGTGCTGGCGCGCTTTCTGCCTGAAGGGCGCGATGCCTTGAAAGCCACAGCTACTTTTATGAAAAAACACGTGTCATGAGCAAAGCGTTTTTTCGCCGCCCCCCAGCTTTCATTGCCCTTTGGCTTATCGCAGTAGGGATGCTCGCCCATGCAGCCAACCCCAAAGCCCCACCCAACATCATTGTCTTGGTGGCCGACGATTGGGGGTTTACTGACCTTGGGGCCTATGGCAGCGAAATCGCAACCCCGCATCTCGATGCACTTGCCAAGCAAGGCGCGAAGTTTTCAAATTTTCATACAGCATCCGTGTGCTCACCGACCCGGGCCATGCTACTGACCGGCGTTGACAACCACCGCAACGGCGTAGGCAATATGCCTGAGACCACCCCGGCAGCGCACGAAGGCAAACCCGGCTACGAAGGCGTACTCAATGACCGCGTCGTTACCCTTGCAAGCTTGCTCAAAGACCGGGGCTACCACACCTACATCACCGGCAAATGGCATTTAGGAAAAACACCGGCAACCTTGCCAGGAAAACGCGGCTTTGAGCGCTCCTTTATCCAAGCCGACAGCGGCTCCGACAATTGGGAAAACCGCACCTACATGATGCTCTACGACAAAGCCTATTGGTTTGAGCAGGACAAAGAGGTTCGCTTACCCAAAGACTTTTACTCCTCGACTTTGTTTGTCGATAAAGCCATCGACTTCATCGACGCCGGCCGTGCCGACGGAAAACCTTTTTTCACCTATATTGGTTTTCAAGCCAACCACATCCCCTTGCAAGCGCCCAAGGCCTTCGTAGACAAATACAAGGGCCGGTACGACGCGGGCTGGGCCGTGTTGCGCCAAGAACGGCATGCCCGTGCGGTCGCATTGGGCCTCGTCCCCAAAGACAGCACCATGGTGACATTGGCGAGCACCTTGGATTGGAACGCCTTAAGTGCAGATGAAAAACGCGAACAGGCCAAACACATGGAGGTCTACGCCGCCATGGCCGAAGCCATGGACCATGAGATTGGCCGCTTGGTGGCGCATCTGAAAGCCCGAGGTCAATTTGACAACACCGTTTTTGTATTTTTATCGGACAACGGTTCTGACCCGGCGGACCCTTTGAAAATTCCCGCATCCCGCGCCTACGTTTCAATGAATTACGACACCCAAGCACCGATGCGCGGTGGCAAGGGCACTTTCTCCGCCAACGGTCCAAGTTGGGCCAGCGCCACGGTTGCGCCTTTGCAAGGCTACAAGTACTTTGCAGGCGAAGGCGGTTTGCGCGTACCCTTGGTCATCAGCGGCATTCCTGGCATGGCAAAAGACCAGTTGTCTTTGGCATTCACCCACGTCACTGACATTGTTCCGACCTTGCTTGATGCCGTTGGCATCCCAAACCACCAAGGAAGCTACCAAGGCAAAGTGGTCGAACCCCTGATCGGGCGCAGCATGCTACCCATGCTGCTGGGGCAAACCAAAACCGTTCACTCGGCAGATCACCCCATTGGATATGAATTGGCAGGCTCAGCCGCTTTGTTCAAAGGCGATTACAAATTGGTGAAAAACATCGCGCCTTTAGGTGATGGACAGTGGCGCTTGTACCATCTGCTGTCCGATCCAGGCGAGGTTCATGACATGGCAGCATCTCAACCCGAACGCTTTCAAACGATGCTTGCGGATTACGAAGCCTACGCCCTAGCCAACGGTGTCTTGCCTATCCCCAAAGATTTCGATCTTCAAAAAAATGGGCTCCGGTTTGGTATTCAACACTTTTTAATTCCTAAGCTCAAAGCGATCGCCCCTTGGGCCGTGTTGGTTCTGGCACTATTGATTGCTGCTTGGGTACAGATACGACGCCGCGCCCGACGCTTACCTTCAACATAGGCAAGGGAGCCGGAATTACAGCGCTCACGTAACTCAACGTATCATCTGAAGGCTGCTTGATAACTCCGAGCCCCTCTATGCTGCGCATCACCGAACTCAAACTCCCTCTGACCGCATTGCCTGTTGACGCACGACGCGCGTCCGATGCGCCCAGTGAAACAGACCAAGACCGTGAACCTGTGGCCCACCCCGTGGCAGCGCTCACCGCGCTGGCATCCCAAGCCCTAGGAGTTGCTCCGGACGCCATCCAAAGTTTGGCCGTTTTCAAACGCAGTTTTGACGCCCGCAAGGCCGACATATTGGCCGTCTTTATTGTTGATATTCGCCTAGACGCCACCCTTGAAGCGCAGCTGCTTGCACGCTTTGACTCTCACCCGCACATCGGCCCAACGCCCGATATGGCCTACACGTTGGTGGCGCACGCGCCTGCAACGCCTTTGATCCGCCCTGTCGTTGTGGGCTTTGGGCCGTGCGGTATTTTTGCGGCACTGCTGTTGGCGCAAATGGGATTCAAGCCGATCGTTCTCGAGCGCGGGCCTTCCGTTCGGCAACGCACCAAAGACACCTGGGATTTATGGCGCAAGAACACCTTGCATCCAGAGAGCAATGTGCAGTTTGGCGAAGGCGGGGCGGGAACTTTTTCTGACGGCAAGCTGTGGAGCCAGATCAAAGACCCGCGCTATCTGGGTCGCAAAGTCATGCAGGAGTTGGTTCAAGCAGGCGCGCCCGCCGATATTTTGGTCGAAGCCCATCCCCACATCGGCACCTTTAAATTAGTGAAAGTGGTTGAAAACCTGCGGGCGCAAATCATTGCACTCGGTGGTGAGGTGCGGTTTGGTCAACGCGTGATTGATCTTGACCTGGCTGCGGACGCTGGCGGCTTGGTGCTGCGGGGCTTGAGCGTTTTGGACATCGAAAGTGGACAAACCCAAACGCTAGCGGCCAGCCATGTGGTGATGGCCTTGGGCCACAGTGCGCGCGATACCTTTGCCATGCTGTACCGCCGTGGCGTGGCCATGCAAGCCAAGCCCTTTTCTGTGGGCTTTCGCATTGAACACCCCCAAAGCGTCATCGACCACGCCCGCTGGGGCCGCCACGCGGGCCACCCGCTTCTAGGCGCTGCCGACTACAAACTGGTTCACCACGCGCATAACGGTCGCGGTGTGTACAGCTTTTGCATGTGCCCTGGCGGCACCGTGGTTGCAGCCACCAGCGAAGCCGAGCGTGTAGTTACCAACGGCATGAGCCAGTATTCGCGCAATGAGCGCAATGCCAACGCCGGCATCGTGGTGGGTATTGACCCGAGCGACTACCCGCACGACGAAGCCAGTTTTATTGCGGCCTTCGGACCCGAGGAGGGTGCGAAGTACGCCGCTGAATCGAGACTGCTTTTGGGCAGGGACACACCCAGCGCAAGCCGAGCCCACCCGCTTTCTGGCATTGCCTTTCAGCGCCAACTCGAATCGCGCGCTTACACCTTGGGCGGCTCTACCTATGAAGCCCCCGGCCAACGTGTAGAAGACTTTTTGCAAGGGCGCGCATCGCAAGCGTTTGGCAGTGTGCAACCCTCGTACCGACCTGGTGTGAAATTGGTCGATCTCGCAGCGAGTTTGCCGTCCTACGCCATTGACGCGATCCGCGAAGCCTTGCCGGTGTTTGGTCGCAAGATCAAAGGCTTTGACATGGCCGATGCCATGCTCACGGGCGTTGAAACCCGAACCTCCTCGCCCTTGAAAATTCCCCGTGGTGAGAATCTGCAAAGCACCAACGTGGCAGGCCTGTACCCTGCAGGCGAAGGCGCGAGTTATGCGGGGGGGATTTTGTCCGCAGGTGTGGACGGTATCAAAGTCGCTGAAGCATTGGCCTTGGATTTTTTAAGCCAACAGGCTTAAAGGTTAGGCCTTAGGTAGATCGCTTGAACAAAGCCAAAAGTGTTCCCGCTAAAACAAAGAAGGTGCCAAAAATTCGGTTCATGGCCCGCACATGGCTGACCTCTTTGAGTGCTGACAATACCTTGGCGGCCAGCGCGGTGTAGCCCGCCATCACAACGAAGTCCGTAAACGATAGGGTGGCACCGATGAGCAAATACTGCGGCAGCAGAGGCTCTGACAGCACCAAAAACTGCGGCACCACCGCCAACATGAACACCGTGCCTTTGGGGTTGACGGCATTGATCGTCCAACCCCGAAAAATCATAGTGCGCCGCGTTACTTGAGACGTTTCAAGGGCTCGCTGCGCCAAAGGAACCGCAGGTGCGCGCCACTGCGCAATTCCCAGCCAGATCAGGTAGGCCACCCCAGCCCACTTGACCACTAAAAATGCGGAAGCGGACGCAGCGACCAAGGCACCGAGCCCCAAGCCGATGACAAGCAGCTGGGTCCAAATACCCAAGACCAAGCCAAACACCGTGATGTAACCCCGGTGAAAGCCGTGATTTAAGCCGGCGCTCATCGCAGCCACGGCGCCTGCCCCCGGTGAAATGCTAATCGCCCATGAAGCTGCAAAAAAAGTCAGCCACGTTGGAAAATCCATCGATAGAAATCAGTCTTTAGGAATTTTGAAGCGCAGCAATGCGCGCTTCAATCGGCGGGTGGGTGGAGAACAGTTGGCCTATGCCACCCGAAATACCAAAGGCTGCCACGCTTTTGGGCAACTCACCTGTTGGCAAGCCGCCTAGGCGCGCAAGCGCATTCATCATGGGTTGCTTTCGGCCCATCAAGTCTGCGGCTCCAGAATCAGCACGGTATTCGCGGTGGCGCGAGAACCACGCAACAACGATAGCGGCAGCAAAGCCCAAAACAATGTCCAAAGCAATGGTGGTGATGTAGTAACCCATACCCGGGCCACTGCGCTCACTGTCACCCTTGCGTAAAAAGCTGTCGACAGCGTAGCCAATGACGCGGCTCAAGAAAACCACAAAGGTGTTCATCACGCCTTGGATGAGTGTCATCGTCACCATATCGCCATTGGCAATGTGGGCCACTTCGTGCGCAATCACGGCTTCAATTTCTTCATGGGTCATGCCCTGGAGCAAGCCCGTAGAGACCGCTACCAATGCCGAGTTCTTAAAAGCGCCTGTGGCAAACGCATTGGCTTCACCTTCAAAAATACCTACCTCCGGCATCCCAATGCCTGCCTTGGCCGCAAGTTTTTGAACGGTGTTGACTATCCATTGTTCGTCCGCGTTTCCCGGCTGGTTGATGATGCGCACGCCCGAGGTCCACTTGGCCATGGGCTTGCTGATGAGCAAGGAAATAATGGCGCCGCCAAAACCCATAATGAGGGCGTAGCCCATCAAGGCCCCGAGATCGAGCCCGTTGGGCGTTAAAAATCGGTTCACCCCCAGCAGGCTGGCAACGATGCCCAAAACCACCACGACCATGACGTTGGTCAGTACAAACAAAAGTATGCGTTTCATGATTTCTCCTATAGCCTTATTGTGGGGGAGCCTGCTGAAATTTCAAGCCTCACCAAGCAAGGACCTAAAAAAATAAGGGTTGATAGTTGCCGCTTTCACGCTTGGGTCGAAAGACAAAAGCATCGTCGTAAAAGCTGGGCTCTTCATTGTCGGCCCACCACCCTGGAACCCCCAAGATGGGCAAATGGGCAAAAGGTTTCAGAGCTAATTTTTCCGCAGTGACTTCTGCAGCCATCCATGTGTCCATGGCCTGCACCGAATGGTCTTGGGCGGTGACGCGGTACACATGGGCCGTGATGCCCTTGCGCGGCTGCACCAGTTTTTCCAACAAAGCGTGGCCAAACAAGACCAGGTGCGACTGGG
This sequence comes from Sulfuritalea sp., assembly GCA_021737875.1. Classification (GTDB taxonomy): domain Bacteria; phylum Pseudomonadota; class Gammaproteobacteria; order Burkholderiales; family Burkholderiaceae_C; genus Allorhodoferax. The sequence goes on along the minus strand of JAIPDD010000009.1, from coordinate 26,085 downwards.
CCCACAAGGGGCGCAGGTCTGAAAAAAGCCGTTCCCAATTTTTTTCTTCCAAAGCACGCCAAAGCGCATCGGGCGCTTGCAAAAAAGCCGCATTCTCATCAAACACCGTGATGCCGTCGCGGGTGGGGCCGCGCACACTGTGAACGCCGCTGCGAGAAATTTGTTGGGCCTGCAACTGATTTAAGCGGACTTTGGTTTGAGGAAAAGTCAGCCAGCACAAGCCGTTAAAGAAATCATGCAAGCCGTCGCGGGTTGGGACCTTGTGGGTTCGGTAAATAAAGGCTTCATAGGCCTCATGGGCCTCTTGTACAGAAAGATCGGCAGGGGAAACAAAGCGCACCGGGGCATAGTCGGCGTTCGATTGGCAATAGTCCGTGAGCGCATGGGCGCAGCTGGCGCCGCCCTGCACCCCTTGGGCTACCGATTGACCCACTCCGCGCCAAGGGGCAAGCCAAGGCGCAGACCAGTCAATCGCTTCTAAACCATGCGCCACTGCAGCGCTTGCCCACCGGCCAAAGGTTTCAAGACCGCTTCGCCAAAAGCGTAGCTCTCCGGTGGCGTCCAGGCTTCCCGACGCAAGGTGATGGTGCTTTCATTGCGAGGCAACTGGTAAAAATCCGGCCCATACCAGCTGGCAAACCCTTCGAGTTTGTCCATCGCACCCGCAGCGTCAAAGGCTTGGGCGTACAACTCGATGGCCGCATGGGCGGTGTAACAGCCGGCGCAGCCACTGGCGTGTTCTTTGAGATGCGCCGCGTGCGGGGCGCTGTCGGTGCCTAAAAAGAAATGGGGTGACCCACTGGTAGCAGCATCGACCAAGGCTTGGCGATGGATTTCGCGTTTTAACACCGGCAAGCAGTAGTAATGGGGGCGCATGCCACCGGAAAACATGGCGTTGCGGTTGTAGAGCAAATGGTGGGCCGTGATGGTGGCTGCGGTGTAGTTTCCAGCGCTTTGCACATACTGCGCCGCTTCACGGGTGGTGATGTGTTCAAACACGATTTTGAGTTCGGGGAAATCGCGGCGCAGCGGAATCAGCTCGGTGTCAATAAAAACCGCCTCCCGGTCAAAGAGGTCAATGTCACTTGACGTCACTTCGCCGTGTACCAAGAGCAAGAGTCCTTCGCGCTGCATGGTCTCCAGGGTGGTGTAGGTTTTACGCAAATCCGTGACGCCTGCGTCACTGTTGGTTGTCGCCCCCGCAGGGTACAACTTGGCTGCCACCACGCCAGCGTCTTTGGCCCGTTTGATTTCATCGGGAGGAAGGTTGTCGGTGAGGTACAAGGTCATCAAAGGCTTGAAAGGCGTGTGGCCCGGCAAAGGGGGTGGCGCCGCCGCGAGGATGCGCTCTCGGTACGCCACGGCCTGTGCGGCAGTCGTGACCGGTGGGCGCACATTGGGCATGATGACCGCACGGCCAAACTGGGCAGCGGTGTGTGGCACTACGGTTTTCAGTGCCTCACCATCGCGCACATGTACGTGCCAATCGTCAGGTCGTATCAAGGTAAGGCTAGAAAGGTGGCGTGAATCAGAGCGTTGCGTCATAGCGGCTATTGTCCCAAATCACGCAGCATTCAATTGGGCCAAGTATTCCCACAGGGCTTGGGCACTGCGTTTGGGAGAAACGCCAGCGCTGCGGCTCGCCGGCATGCCCGAGCGCACGGGCTCTTTGGAGGCAGGGCGCTCACGGTAGGCGCGCACCTCCATCGTGATCTGCAAGCCCGGTCCATTCGGGGGTAAGGCGCTGACCAGTTTTTTAGCGCGCACATCTTTTTTCACAGCGCTGTGCGGTAGGAAGGCGATGCCATGGCCTTCGAGCGCCATGGCTTTGAGGCCTTCGGCCATGTCGGTTTCGTACACCCTGTCCAGGTGAACCGCACTTTTGGCTTCTTTCAAAATCAAATCCACCATTTGGCCTAAATAGGCGCCTGACGCATACGCCAAATAGGGCAAGGGCTGGCCGGCCTTTCCAGGCAAAGTCCACAGCGGCAGGCCCTTCTCATCGGGTTTGACATAAGGCGCAATCACCTCTTGACCCAAGCTCACCATTTCATAGCGGTCTGCATCCAATTGGTAAGGTTGCGAGGGGTGATGGTAGGCAATCAACAGATCGCAGCTGCCTTCTACCAATCGCATCACCGCGTCATGGACGTTCAAAGCAATCAGTCGGCTTTTGATCGTCCCAAAGTCTTCGCGCAAAGCCGAAACCCAAGCCGGGAAAAAGGTAAAAGCCAGGGTGTGGGGCACTGCAAACTCAATCACATCTTGTCCGGCTGCACTGTGTCCGCGCATCATGGCCCGGGTCGATTGCAAGGCCTGTAATACCTCTAAGGACTGTTCGTACAAAGTGGCACCCGCAGGGGTCAATCGGGTCGGGTAAGAGCTGCGATCCACCAGGTCTACACCCGCCCACGCTTCAAGCGATTGGATCCGGCGCGAAAACGCCGGTTGCGTCACATGGCGCAACTGCGCAGAGCGACTAAAGCTGCGGGTCTCTGCCAGAGAGACAAAATCTTCAAGCCATTTGGTTTCCATAATGGGTTTATGCGTGCGTGTTTTCGTTGCTTTGTTGCAAAGCCCACATTTGTGCGTAACGGCCTTGGGCTTGGAGTAATTCGTTGTGCGTGCCCCGCTCCACAATGCGCCCTGCGTCCATCACCAAAATCATGTGGGCATCGACAACGGTTGAAAGACGGTGGGCGATCACCAGCGTGGTTTTATTCTGGGCTACGCGTTGCAACTCGGCCTGAATGCCGCGCTCATTGGCGGAATCGAGCGCGCTGGTGGCTTCGTCAAAGATAAGAATGGGCGGGTTTTTGAGCAGGGTTCGGGCAATGGCCACCCGCTGCTTTTCTCCGCCTGATAACTTGAGGCCGCGCTCACCAACCATGGTGTCGTATCCCGCAGGCGTAGAGCCAATAAAGTCATCGATATGGGCAGCGCGCGCTGCTGCTTTCACGTCTTCCAAGCTGCTGCCGGGTCGGCCGTAGGCAATGTTGTACTGCACCGTATCGTTAAACAACACCGTATCTTGCGGCACGATGCCAATGGCTGCGCGCAGACTGGCTTGGGTGAGCGTTTTGATCTCTTGTTCTGCCACATAGACGCCGCCTTCTTGTACATCATAAAACCGGTACAACAGCCGGGCCAGTGTGGATTTTCCTGAACCGGAGGGTCCTACCACCGCCACCGTTTTTCCTGCGGGAATGTCAAAACTGATGTGGTGCAGGATCGTTCGGTTGGGCTCGTAGGAGAAAGTTACATCGGTGAAACGCACACTGGCATCCAAGGCGCCACGCGGCAGACTCAAGGGGTGGGCATTGGGCGCATCGGCAATTTCTTGGTTGCGCTCCATCAAGGTGAACATTTTTTCCAAGTCGACCAAATTCTGTTTCAGCTCCCGGTAAATCGCACCCAAAAAATTCAAAGGAATGTAGATCTGAATCATGAATGCGTTCACCATGACCAAATCACCCAAGGTCATCCGCCCATCCACGACCCCTTGCGTGGCGCGCCACAGCATCGCGACCAGACCGCTGGCAATGATCAGTTGTTGGCCCGCATTCAAAATGCTGAGGGTGCGCTGGCTGGTCAAGGCCGCACGGCGGTAGCGCTCCAAATTCTCGTCATAGCGGCGGGCTTCAAACTCTTCGTTATTGAAGTACTTGACGGTCTCGTAATTCAAGAGCGAATCAATCGCCCGGGTGTGGGCTTTGGAGTCCATTTCGTTCATGCGCTTGCGAAACTGGGTTCGCCATTCGGTCATGGTGATGGTGAAACTGATGTAAACCACCAATGCGATCACCGTGATCCAGGCAAACCACATGTCAAATTTCACCGCCAGCAGCGTGAGCACCAAGCTCACTTCAATCAAAGTCGGGATGATGCTGTAGAGCGAATATGACACCAAAGAATGCACTGCCCGCGTGCCGCGTTCGATGTCGCGGGTCATGCCACCGGTTTGGCGCTCCAAATGAAAGCGCAAACTCATTGCGTGCAGATGGCGAAATACGCCCAGCGAAATCGTTCGGGCCGCCCCTTCGGTGGCTTTGGCAAACACCAACTCACGCAGCTCGGTGAACAAGGACGTACTCAGGCGCAAGGCAGCATATGCCACCAGCAAAGCCACCGGCACCACCAGCACGGCACGCGGGTCGCCCGGTTGTGGCGTCATGGTGTCGACCAAATCTTTGAGCAACAAAGGCACGCCGACGTTGGCCATCTTGGCCCCCACCATGAAGGCCAAGGCCGCAATCACCCGCCATTTGTACTCCCATAGATAGGGGAACAAGCGCCGCAAGGTGGACCAATCTGTTCCCTGAAGTGGCTGGGCAACCGGTATATCGGCAGCAGCCACCGTTCGGGGAGAATCGACAGAAGGACCAAAAGAGCGCATGAGTGACAATAATGTGAATTAAACCGAGATTGTGCCCATGTCTGAAACCTTGCCCTCTTCCAGCGTTGAACTTCCCACCGACCAGGTCCTGGTTTTGAAAGTGATTCCGATGCCGGGCGACTGCAATGCCAATGGCGATATTTTTGGCGGCTGGGTCATGGCACAGGTAGATTTGGCGGGCTCTGTTTTGCCAGCGCGCTATACCGACGGCCGCATGGCAACGGTTGCGGTGAACGAATTTATTTTCAAACAACCGGTTCGGGTGGGCGACATCCTGTCCTTTTTTTCCAAGGTGGTGCGCATCGGTCGGACCTCGATAACGGTCAAGGTAGAGGTTTTTGCGGAGCGCTACCGAAGCCAGGGAAGCTATATCAAAGTCACTGAAGCCTCGCTCACTTACGTGGCCATTGATGACAACGGAAAACCCAGAGAAATAACCCGCAAATAAAAAAGGGATTTATCTATTCCAATGATTGAAAAGTCACGCGAGAGACAAGTAATGCATTGCAACTAGTAACAACCCTATCAAGAGAAATTCATTCTCAAGATATAAACGAACTGCACCACACGGGGAGAAAAAGTGCAGTTTTTTCAATTGTTAATTAGCGGGGTCGCACAGGGGTGCATCTATGGACTGATCGCGCTGGGCTTCGTGCTCATTTACAAAGCCACAGAGACGGTGAGTTTTGCCCAAGGCGAGCTCATGATGCTCGGGGCGTTTGCATGCTTGGTGGCGATGACGATGTTCGGTTTGCCGTACTGGGTGTCTATCTTGGGGGCCGTTTTGGTCATGGCCTTGCTGGGCATGTTGATCGAACTCGCTGTCATTCGCCCTATTTTGGGGCAGCCTGCATTTTCTATCGTGATGCTCACCATCGGCATTGGGTATGTGGCCCGGGGCCTGATCACCATGATTCCCAATATCGGAACCGACACCTTGGCGCTGCCTGTGCCCTACAAAGACGAACTCTGGAAAGTGGCCGGGCTGGTTCTCAACGTCGAACACATGGTCGTTATCGGTGCCACAGGGGTGCTGTGTGTCCTGCTCTTCGCCCTTTTCCGCTATAGCAAGCTCGGTATTGCCATGCAAGCGGCCTCACAAAACCAACTCGCCGCTTATTACATGGGTATCCCCGTCAAACGACTCAACGGCATTGCCTGGGGTTTGGCAGCAGCGGTGGCTTGTATTGCAGGAATGCTGTTGGCGCCCATCACCTTTGTCCACGCCAATATGGGATTTATTGGACTGAAAGCTTTTCCTGCGGCGGTGGTCGGCGGCTTTGGTAGCCTGCCAGGCGCCATTGTGGGTGGCTTGGTGATTGGCTTGGTGGAATCATTTTCCGGTTTTTACTTGCCAGACGGCTTTAAAGACACGGCCGCCTATATCGTTGTGCTGATCATGCTGATGGTCAAACCCAACGGTTTGTTTGGCGAACAACTGCGTAAGAAAGTTTGACATGCGTTTTATTTTTAAAACCAATTACGCGCAAGACATCCATCTGGCCAAACATGGCGGTCATATTTTTTGGTACAGCCTCCTGATGGTGCTGTTGGTGGCTGCGCCCTGGCTTTTTGCGGAATATTGGCTAGCGCAGCTGACCTTTGTCTTGATCTATAGCATCGCCGCATTGGGCATCATGCTGTTGGCAGGCTTTACCGGTTTGTTCTCGCTCGGGCATGCCGCCTTCTTAGGCGTTGGCGCGTATACCCAAGCTGTACTCACCAATGCGGGCATTCCGTTTCCCGTGGCTTTGGCCTGTGCGGCCGGATTCTCCGCTGCGGTGGGCTGGGTCGTAGGTTTACCTGCGCTGCGGCTCAAGGGCATCTATCTCGGCATGGCAACGCTATCCTTTGGATTTATTGTCGAAGAAGTCTTAGCGCGCTGGGAATCGGTGACCGGCGGAAATGCCGGTATCCATATCAAAGCCCCCGACCTGTTTGGCTGGGTCTTGGCCAGCGAGGAGCAGTTTTATTTCCTGTGCCTGACCCTCACGGTCTTGGCGACTTTTGGGATTTTGAATTTGCTGCGCTCCCCCACGGGCCGCGCCTTTGTTGCCATTCGCGATTCTGAAATATCTGCCCAAAGTATGGGCATCCACCTCGCCCACTACAAAACCCTCTCGTTTGCATTGTCGGCGGCGCTGGCCGGAGTTGCAGGGGCTTTGTACGCCCACAAGCTGCACTTTATTTCGCCTGACCAGTTCAATATTTTGCAGTCCATTGACTTGCTCCTCATGATTGTGATTGGAGGCTTGGGCTCTGTGCATGGGGCCTTCTTAGGCGCCATCTTTTTGATCACTGCACCCCAAATGATTTCCCTGGTGAAAGACTATTTGCCTGCGGTAGTCGGTCAGGCCCCGGGATTGCAAGGCGTGGTTTATGGCGCCGTCTTGATTGGCTTTGTGCTCTTTGAACCCATGGGCTTGTACGGCCGCTGGCTCAAGATTCGAACCTATATCGAAATGTTCCCGTTCTACCGCAAGGGCATGTTCAAGCGGCAAAAGTCCTTCCAAAAATCGGACCGTCTCAAATGACTGATATTCTCCTTTCAGCAAAAAATTTAAGCGTGCGCTTTGGCGGCGTATTGGCGGTGAACCAAGTCAGCTTTGACGTCAAAAAGGGCGAAGTATTCACCCTTATTGGCCCCAATGGCGCGGGTAAGACCACGGTGTTTAATTTAATCAGCCGCATCTACACCCCCACGACCGGGAGCATCGACTACCTTGGTCCCAACGGGCTGATCACGCTGACTGACCAAGCGCCGCAAAACGTAGCCGCTCTGGGTATCGCGCGCACTTTTCAAAACATTGAGTTGTTTGAACACGCCTCGGTACTCAATAACCTGTTGATAGGGCGACACACCCACCGCAAAACCGGACTGTGGCAAGACCTCTTTTTCACAGCGCAGACCAAAGAGGCGGAGTTGCGCTCCCGCGAAAAAGCCGAAGAGGTGATCGACTTCTTGAACCTGCAACACTACCGCGATACGTTTGTGGCCGGGCTGCCCTATGGCGTGCGCAAGGTGGTCGAGATGGCGCGCGCACTGTGTACCGAGCCCTCTTTGTTGTTGCTCGATGAGCCTTCTTCTGGTTTGAATGTAGAAGAAACCGACGACATGGCGTTTTGGATTCAAGACATCCAACACGAACTCGGAATTTCTGTGTTAATGGTGGAGCACGACATGACTTTGGTCTCCAAGGTCTCAGACCGGGTCTTGGCCATGAACCAAGGTGAAGTTCTCGCCATGGGTACACCGCGTGAAGTACAAACCGACCCCAGCGTGATTGAAGCGTATTTGGGATCGGAAGACGATGTGTCCTCCCTGCGCCGACCCAGCGGCAGCGCATTTAACACAGGAGCATCCGCATGAGCAGTTTGCCCCCTTCCGTGAGTGACACCCCCGTACTCAAACTCTTGAACGTTGAAAGCGCGTATGGGCCCATCAAAGCCATACGCGGCGTAAGCTTGCAAGTGCGTCGTGGCGAGATTGCTACGGTCTTGGGCTCCAACGGCGCAGGAAAAACCACGATTCTTAAAACCATTTCCGGAATCATCGATCCTCGCAAAGGCTCGATTGAATTCAAAGGCCAAGACATCACCGCGAAAGACCCCGCCTTCATCGTGCAACAGGGCTTAAGCCATGTACCTGAAGGCCGCGAAGTCTTTCCCTTGCTCAGCGTGCATGACAATTTACTGATGGGCGCCTACACCCGTACCGACCGCGACGGCGTGGCCAAGGACATTGAAACCGTGTTTGGCTACTTTCCAATTTTGAAAGAACGCGCAACCCAAGACGCAGGCTTGCTCTCGGGTGGGCAGCAGCAAATGCTTTCTATCTCCCGGGCCTTGATGGCTAATCCGGACCTGATGCTGCTCGATGAACCAAGTTTGGGGCTGTCGCCCAAGTTGACAAAAGAGATTTTTGAAATCGTGGTGCGCATCAACCGCGAACGCGGCACCACTATTTTGCTGGTGGAGCAAAACGCCAACATGGCGCTCAACGCCTCGGATTACGGCTATGTGTTAGAAAACGGCCGGATTGTGATGGAAGACACCTGCGCCCATCTGCGCGAAAAAGAGGACATCAAAGAGTTTTACCTGGGCCTCAAAGAAGAGGGTGTGCGCGATGAGCGTCGCTGGAAAAAGAAAAAGACTTGGAGATAACGATGCAAACCCCAACCGTTTATTTTTCTCTTGAGGTCTGTTCATGAGTGCACTTTGGGACTTAAGCCATATCCAACCTCAAGCCGAGATTGTTTTGGCCGGCGAAACGATCACCGATCTCTTTTGGAATGGCGTCAAAAAACGCGGCCCCCAAGTATGGATGCGCCAAAAACACCTCGGTGTCTGGCGCAGCTGGACCTGGGACCAGACCGCATGTGCAGTTGATGAAATTGCCAACGGTTTGCTCAGCCTAGGATTTGCCAAAGGCGATTGCGCGTCTATTTTGTCCAACACGGTGGTGGAATGGGTCTGGGCTGATTTGGCGGTGTTGTCCTGCAGCGGTGTATCCAACGGCATTTACCCCACGGACGCGAGCAGCCAGGTGCATTACCTGTGCGAAGACTCCCGAACCCGTGTCTTGTTTGTCGAAGACGACGAACAACTCGACAAGGCCTTGGAAGTTCGCAATACCCTACCCTTGTTGCGAAAAATTGTGGTGTTTGACATGGAAGGCCTGCGCACGCTAGACGACCCCAACGTCATCAGCTTGGATGCGCTCAGAGCGCTCGGGCGCGCCCACAAAGCGGCCCACCCCAGCGCTTTACAAGAACGCATCGCCCTGTGCCAACCTGAAGATTTGGCGATTTTGGTCTACACCTCGGGTACCACAGGCAAACCCAAAGGCGCCATGCATTTGCATAGCAACCTCGTCTTTACGGTCCATGGCTACAACCTTTTGGCATCCCAAGATGAAAACGACGAGCGGATGTGTTTCTTACCGCTGTGCCATATTGCAGAACGCATGGGCGGGGAATACTCAGCGCTCTACACCGGCGCCAAACTCAATTTTGTTGAGAACCCTGAAACGATTCCAGAGAACGTTCGGGAAATTGCACCCACGGTCTTCACGGCCGTTCCCCGTGTTTGGGAGAAGTTTTACTCCGGCGTGATGATCTCATTGAAAGAAGCTGGCGCCATTCAACAGGCCACCTACGCATGGTCGATTGGGGTAGGGACCACCATTGCCGAAAAAGTCTTGGCACAAGAACCTGTCAGCGAATGGCTGAAATTCAAATTCAAAGTGGCGCAGGTTCTAGCCCTGAACAATGTGCGCAAACTCATTGGCATTCACCGTGCCCGCTATTTGGTGACAGGCGCTGCGCCTATTTCGCCGGACTTGGTGCGCTGGTATTTGGCGCTGGGTGTGCCCATGCTCGAGGTCTGGGGTATGACAGAAACCTGCGGCGCATCAACGGGTGTTCCCGCGGATCGCATGCGCCCTGGCTCGATTGGTCCGGCCGCAAGCTACAACGAAGTCCGTTTAGACCCTGCCACGGGTGAAATTTTGGTGCGCGGAAAGAATGTGTTTGCCGGCTACCTGAATCTGCCTGAGAAAACCGCTGAAACCATCGACGCTCAAGGTTGGTTGCATACCGGCGATGTCGGCGTGATCGACAGCGAAGGGTATTTCCGCATTACCGACCGGATGAAAGACATCATCATCACCGCTGGCGGAAAAAACATCACCCCTAGCGAACTCGAAAATGACTTGAAGTTTTCACCGTACATCACCGATGCCGTGGTGATTGGGGACAAACGCCCTTACCTCACCGTCATCGTGATGATTGACCATGAAAACGTAGAGAAATTTGCCCAAGACCAAGATGTGCCTTTCAGCAACTACGCCAGTTTGACCAAGGCTCCCGAGATTCAAGCCTTGATACAAGGCGAACTCGAGCGTGTGAATAAAAAATTCGCCCGGGTCGAGCAAATCAAAAAATTCTTCCTGCTTGAAAACCAACTCACAGCCGAAGATGAAGAACTCACCCCCACCATGAAGCTCAAACGCAAATTGGTGGAGAAAAAATATGCGCCTCAAATTGAGGCCATGTACCTTTAATCTAGAACGCCCCTCTTTCACCCACCCTTCGATTGGAAAACACCATGCAACAAAGACTTTGGAACCCCAAAACGCTCTCGACCCTTTTGTTAAGCCTCTTTGCCGCGCTGGCAGTGCAAGCGGCGGAGCCACAAGGCGTCAACAAAACCGAGATCGTGGTTGGCACGATTCAAGATTTGTCCGGACCGCTCGCTGGCTACGGAAAACAAGCGCGTAACGGCATGCAACTTCGCATTGAAGAACTCAATGAGCAAGGCGGCGTCCATGGTCGGCGCATCAAGTTGCTGGTGGAAGACTCAGGATACGACCCCAAAAAGGCCGTTCTTGCTGCCCAAAAACTGGTCAACCAAGACAAGATTTTTATCATGGCAGGCCATTTAGGCACAGCCCAAAACAATGCGGCCATGCCCATTCAGTTTGAAAAAAATGTCATCAACTTCATGCCGCTGACTGCAGCTCGGGAAATGTACGACGAACCCAATAAACTGAAATACGCACTCTTGAGTTCGTATTACGACCAGATGCGCATCACCTTGCCCAAGATGATCAAGGACAAAAATGCGAAAAAAGTCTGCATCATTTACCAAGACGATGAATTTGGCTTGGAAGTATTGCGCGGCGTAGAGGCCGGCCTGAAAACAGTGTCTATGGACCTGACTGAGAAAACATCATTCAAACGCGGCTCGACTGATTTTTCTAGCCAAGTGGCAAAAATGAAAGCCTCTGCCTGTGACCTCGTTGTCCTTGGCACCATCATTCGCGAAACCATTGGCACCGTGGCTGAGTCACGTAAAACCGGTTTTAACCCCGTGTTTTTCGCATCTGTGGCCGCGTACACCGACCTGATCCACAAATTGGGCGGCAAGGCGATGGATGGCATTTACGCCACCATGGCCGTTCAAAACCCTTACACCGACGAGGCGTCTCAACCGATTCGTTTTTGGGCTAACAAGTACAAAACAAAGTTCAGCGAAGACCCAACCGTGTTCTCAGCCTATGGCTACATCATGATCGATGTCTTCATCCAAGCCGCTCAAAAAGCAGGCACAAACCTCACGACCGAGAGCTTTACCAAAGCCATGAATAGCTTGACCGTTCCAAGCGATATTTTTGGCACACCCAAACTCACTTTCACCAACACCCAGCGCTTGGGCAGTGAGTACTCGCGCCTCTCGCAAATTCAGGACGGTAAGTGGAAACCCGTGGCTGACGGTAAATAAGTATTGGCGTTTACCCGGGTATCCAAAGCACCCGGGGCAACAGATAATTTTCAGATCAACAGGAGATTTTCATGACATTTAAGCTTTCTTTCGTTGGCCTGGCCCTGGCCGCATTGGCCGTGACGGGTACCCAAGCCCTGGCCCAACAAGGCGTATCCAAAGATGAGATCACGCTCGGGTCTATCCAAGACTTATCCGGCCCCTTGGCTGGTTTTGGTAAGCAAGCCCGTTTAGGGATGATGCTGGCGGTTGACGAGATCAATGAAACCGGCGGAATCAACGGTCGCAAGATCAAACTCTTGGTTGAAGACTCTGGCTACGATCCGAAAAAAGCCGTGTTGGCGGCTCAAAAACTGGTCAACCAAGACAAAATTTTCATGATGATGGGCCACCTCGGAACAGCGCAGAACTTGGCTGCCATGCCTGTACAGTTTGAAAAGAACGTGATCAACTTCTTCCCGATCACTGCGGCCCGCGAAATGTATGAGCCGTTTCATAAGCTCAAATACTCCTTTGCTGCTACGTACTTTGACCAAGTGCGCATAGCGCTGCCTAATATGATCAAAGAAAAAGGCGCTAAAAAAATCTGCACGATTTACCAAGACGATGATTTCGGTCTCGAAGTCCTCAAAGGTGCAGAAGCAGCACTCAAGACTTTGAACATGGATTTCACAGAACGCACATCCTACAAGCGGGGCGCGACTGACTTCTCTTCCCAAGTGTCGAAAATGCAATCCAGTGGTTGCGATTTGGTGGTCTTAGGCACCATCATCCGTGAGACCATTGGAACCATCGGTACCGCCCGCAAACTGGGCTTCAATCCGACATTCTTGGGTACCAGCGCTGCCTACACTGACCTGATTCACAAGATCGGTGGCAAAGCTATGGACGGCCTCTATGCAACGATGACGGTTCAAAACCCTTATACCGAAGAGACCAGCCAGCCGATTCGCTTTTGGGCGAACAAGTACAAAACCAAGTTCAATGAAGACCCCACCGTCTTCTCGGTCTATGGCTACACCATCATCAATACCTTCACCAATGCAGCGAACAAGGCAGGTAAAAACCTGACCACCGAGAGCTTCATTAAAGTGATGGACACCATGACCATCGAGCCCGATATTTTTGGTTCTGCCAAAGCGACATTTACCTCCAGCAAACGCTTGGGTAGCGATGCGTCTCGGCTCTCGCAAATCCAAAATGGCCAATGGAAACCCGTCTCGGGCTACATCAGCGGTAGCGCTGTGAAATAAATCAACAGGCGTATCCAAAAGCCGTTCAGCGATGCTGAACGGCTTTTTTCATGGGGTATTTGAACCGAATTGCACAACTGGGCCTCAGGGACGCTACATTTAAGCGATGGGAAACTCACTTCCACCTTTTTCAAAAACTGCCTCCAAAACGAATGCGGCAGCAGCGGGCTTTGCCGGGCTGACCGCCAAGCTTGACTACCTGAACGCCAGCGAAGTGGAGCAAGTGCGTTTGGCTTACCGTTTTTCTGATGAGGCCCACCTAGGCCAACTGCGCAACAGCGGTGAGCCCTACATCACCCACCCAATCGCCGTTGCGACCCAATGCGCAGAGTGGAAACTTGACGCACAAGCCTTGATGGCGGCTTTGTTGCACGATGCCATCGAAGACTGTGGCATCAGCAAAGCGGAATTGATTGAGCGTTTTGGCTCCCCGGTGGCTGAGATGGTGGATGGCCTGACCAAACTCGACAAATTGCACTTCACGACCCGGGAAGAAAACCAAGCCGAGTCGTTTAGAAAAATGCTGTTGGCCATGGCCCGCGACGTGCGCGTGATCCTCATTAAATTGGCAGACCGCTCCCACAATATGCGCACCATGGGCGACATGCCACGCGCCAAGTGGGGCCGCATCGCCCAAGAAACCTTGGACATTTATGCACCCATTGCACACCGCTTGGGCCTGAACCAAACCTACCGCGAGCTGCAAGATTTGGCTTTTCAGCACTTGCTTCCGTGGCGTTACACCATCCTCTCCAAAGCGGTCGCGAAAGCGCGAAGCCGACGCCGCGATTTATTGCAAAAAGTTCAAAAAGAGCTGGAAGGGTCTTTTGCAACTTGCGCCATGCCGGTGCGGATTGCGGGCCGCGAAAAATCGCTCTATTCGATTTACCGCAAGATGAGTGACAAGCATTTGAGCTTTGCCCAAGTGACCGACATTTATGGCTTTCGGGTCGTGGTGCCCAGCACCACCGATTGCTATACCGCTTTAGGTATCTTGCACCAGTTGTACAAACCGGTTCCTGGAAAGTTCAAAGACCATATCGCTATTGCCAAAGTCAACGGCTACCAGTCGTTGCACACCACGCTGGTTGGGCCCTCCGGTATCAGTGTGGAGTTTCAGATGCGTACAGAAGCCATGCATTTGGTGGCCGAGTCGGGGGTTGCTGCGCACTGGCTTTACAAAGTCAACAACCCCCAAGACACCGCGCACGACCGTTTAGGCACGCAGTGGCTGCAGTCGCTGCTCGACATCCAAGACGAAACGCGCGACGCGGCGGAATTTTGGGACCATGTGAAGGTGGATTTATTTCCTGATGCGGTCTATGTTTTTACCCCCAAGAGCCAAATCATGGCGATGCCACGGGGTGCGACCATCGTTGATTTCGCCTACGCCATCCACACCAATGTTGGCGACCGAACGGTGGCAGCGCGCATCAATGGCGAACAAGTCCCTTTGCGCACCGAATTGAAAAATGGCGACGTGGTGGACGTGGTTACCGCCTCGGTATCTGCCCCCAACCCGGCATGGCTGAGTTTTGTTCGCACAGGGCGGGCGCGGTCCAAAATTCGCCACCACCTCAAAACCATGGAGCACACCGAGTCTGAGGCGCTGGGCCAAAAGCTCTTGTCCCAAGCCCTTAGGGCTGAAGGGATTGAGAATTTCCCGCAAGCGCCACAGTACAACCCCATCTGGGACAAACTGCTGCGCTTTACCGGAAGCAAAACACGCCAAGAGTTGCTAACCGATATCGGGCTGGGCAAACGCATTTCCAATATCGTTGCCAAACGCTTGGTGCTTTTGTTGGCCGACATGGGCCAGCGCCCCGACGCTGTATTGCTCACTCAACAACGCTTTGCAGCGTCTGATTCGCATGGCATGGGGACGATTACCTTGGACGGCAGTGAAAACGCCTCGGTCAAATTTGCCACCTGCTGTCGTCCTATCCCGGGCGACGAGGTGGTGGGCTATTTGGGGCGTGGCGAAGGGCTTGCCGTCCATGCCACCCACTGCGCTATTGCCAAGAAACTCCTGCACAAAGACCGCGAGCGCTTCATGGGCGTGGAGTGGTCAGACGAACCCGCCCGACAATTTGAGGTGGATTTAACCGTTACCGTTAACAATGCCCGAGGCACCATGGCCAAAGTCGCCTCCGTTTTGGCCACGGCCGAGGCCGATATTGTTCACATTCACAGCGGTGAAGACGGCACCCAAGAAACCAAAGATTTTTATTTTGTGATTGCAGTGCGCGACCGCGCCCACTTGGATGCGGTTTTAGCCAAGCTGCGCCGCACCTCGGTTGTGATCCGGGCCGATCGCAGTAAGAATGCAGTCCCGCACCCCATCACGTCGGCTTGACGGTGGCGCTGGGCTGCGGGTAGCGCACCTTGAGCACTTCAATCGTAGCGACGCGCTCTGGCATCACGAGCTTTAATTCATCGCCTTCTCGGGCCTTGAGCAGAGTTCTGGCAATAGGCGACACCCAACTGACCTCTCCCAATGCGCTATTGGCCTCGTCAATGCCTTTGATGGTGACGGTGCGCTCGGCCCCCGAGTCATCCACATAGGTCACGGTTGCGCCAAAAAATATTTGGTCATTGCCAAAGTGCACGCTTGGTTCGGTGATCTCGGCAATTTCTAAGCGTTGGGTTAAAAAACGGATGCGGCGGTCAATTTCGCGCAGACGCTTTTTTCCATACAGGTAGTCGCCGTTTTCTGAACGGTCGCCGTTGCTGGCAGCCCAATGCACAATTTCTACCACCTTGGGCCGCTCCTCGTCCATGAGGGATAGCAGCTCAGAGCGTAAAGCGGCGTAGCCTTGCGGGGTGATGTAATTTTTACCGCCTTGGGCGATGGCTGGCAACTGCAAGTCGTCGTCGCCATTGTCCTCGTCACTTTCTTTGGTAAATGCTTTGCTCATGGCGAACTACTGCGCTCCCAGCACCACGGTGACCATCTTTTGCGGCTGCAAGCTTCGGCCTAAGGCAGCGCGAATATCCTCCAGCCTAACGGCCTCCAAATGCGCCGTCCAGCGGTCCAAATAATCCAATGGCAAGTCGTTCCAGGCGATATTGGCCACGTTATCGAGTACCTTACGGTTGCTATCGATGCGCAATGCAAAGCCACCCACCAAGTTGTTTTTAGCCGCTTGCAATTCGGCAGGCGTGGGGCCATCGGCCACAAAACGCTGCAAGACTTCGCGCACCACATCGATGGCTTGCTGCGCTTGGTCTGGGCGGGTTTGCAAACTGATGGTGAAAGCACCGGCGTGCAGGGCGGGTGAAAATCCGCTGGACACGCCGTAGGTCAGGCCGCGCTTCTCGCGCACCTCTTCGGTTAAGCGGGAAGAAAATCCGCCACCGCCCAAAATATGGTTGGCCACCAACAAGGCAAAAAAGTCAGGCGACTTGCGGGCAATTCCAGGCTGACCGATCAACACATGGGCTTGCGCCGAATCAAAGGCGATGCGTTTTTCTACGCCTGAAACCAAGGGTTCAACCTCTGCAACAGCGGGCTGGGGTTGGCAGGGCTGCGTGCGAATGCGTGACAGCAAGGTGGTGACTAAAGCATCGGCCTGCGCACGGTTGACCGCACCCACGATGCTCACGCGGGCATCACAGGCCCGAACCGCATGGGCGTGCAGCGCCTGCATGTCTGCGCTTTGAATCGCGTTGAGATGGTCTGCGGTTTGAATCCGACCGTAGGGGTGGGTTCCATACACAGCGGGGGCAAAGGCGTTCCATGCCAAGGTCGCAGGGCGGGTCTGCGCTTCTTTGAGGCTGGCCAACATCTTTGGTCGATCGCGCAGCCAGAGCTTTTCAGGGAAAGCCGGTTCACCGATTTGGCGTGCTGCCAAGAGCGCAGCAGGCCCCAAGACATCGGGGTAACTCAAACTGCGCAGGCTAAAGCTCAGGCGGTCGCTGCTGGCGCTGGCACTCATCGCTGCGCCCAAATCTGCCCAGGCGCTGCTGAGCGCGTTTTCGTCGAGTGCGGGGAGCGCTCCAAAGGCTTGGACACCATCGCTGGTCGCTGAGGCCATGGCCTGGGCCAAGCCGGTTTTATCCGCGCGGATGCGCCGCTCGCCGGCATCAAAGTCGATTTGCACATCCACCATGGGAATACCAGGGCTTTCCACCAAGAACACCTTGGCGCCCGAGCTATGGGTCCATGGGGTGATCACCAAGCCCGCGTGGGCCTGAACCACTGCAAACAAAGCGCATGCCATCACCATCCATGGACGCTTTGCAAGACCAGACTGTTTCATAGCGTGCATCTCAGTGGCGCGCACCGCTAAGTGCAGCGCGGGGTTTGCGTGCGGACTCACCCGCTTGCAATGCTTGGGGCCATAGCGTGGCCACGGTCAAGGCGTCGTCTCCAAAATACCGTGCTGCGACCGCTTGAACCTGTTCGGGTTGGATGGCGCGCAAGCGTTCTAACCACAGCGCATCAAAGGCCAAGGGCAAACCGGTGGCCCAATGCACGCCCAGAATACGGGCTTGGTTAAAAACGCTGTCGCGCTTAAACACTCCGCCAGCCGACCACTGGTTGATCACCCGCTTGAGTTCTTGCGCGCTCACGCCCTGGGTGGCAACGCGTTGAACTTGTGCCCGCAATGCCGCTTCTAAGGCTGCGCTGGTCTTACCGCTGGCAGGAACCCCTGTGAGCATAAAGGTCACCGGGCCGCGCGCGGTCGCGCCAAAGTAAGCGGACGCACTGTCGGCCACATGGTCATCGGGTTGCGTGAGGGCCTTGTCCAATCGCGCACCTGTATACCCATCCAATACCGCAGCTAACAGCGTCAGCGCCAAGGCATCTTGCGTGGCGGCGTCCCACTCTTTTTGGGCCACTGCTGCAGGCGTCACACCAGGCACTTTGAATGCCAGCGCAACATAGGCTTGCTCCGCAGGCGCTTTGAAATCAATACGACGCAGGCCGTTTTGCGGCGGTTCTGTGCGTGGTTTGCGCACAGGGGGTTGCGCTCCTTGGATACCGCCGTACCATTTTTCGGCCAGTGCACGGACTACTTGCGGCTGGACATCACCCGCCACCACCACGGCCGCATTAGCCGGCACATACCAGCGCTTATAAAAGGCGCGGGCGTCGTCGGGCTGCATGGACTCTAGGTCACTCATCCAACCCACAATCGGGCGGCGATAAGGCGAGGCTTGGTAGCTTGTTGCGCTCAAAGCTTCAAATAGTCGGGCATGGGGGCTGTCTTCGGTGCGCAAGCGGCGCTCCTCTTTCACCACCTCGAGCTCTTTGCGAAAGTCCTCATCGCTCCACTGGTTGTTGGCAAAACGGTCGGCCTCCAGCGCCATCACATCCGACAAACGGTCGCTTGGTATTTGCTGGAAATACCCGGTGTAGTCCTTGCTGGTGAAAGCGTTTTCACGCCCGCCCAAAGCGGCAACACGGCGAGAAAAATCGCCCGCTTTGACGCTTGGCGTTCCTTTGAAAAGCATGTGCTCCAAGAGATGGGCCACCCCGGAGGTGCCATCGACCTCGTCCATCGACCCCACCCGCACCCACAGCATGTGCACCGCCGTGGGCGCGCGGTGGTCGGGCTTCACAATCAGCGTCATTCCGTTGGAAAGTGTGAACTGCTCTATTGCTTCTGGCGCGGCGTAGGCCACAGGAATGGCCATGAGCAAAGAAAAGCCTAAACGGAAAAAATAAAGTGCGGTGTGTTTCATAGAATGGTGCATTCTAAGAACGCACGCCATGTTCAGCTTTTTCAAAAAAAAATCTCCCTCTTACAGGTCTGTCGACGACTCGCCTGCGCCTCGCCCTGCACCGGACGCAAGCAGCCGCAACAGTTGGATTGCCAAGCTCAAAAACGGACTGGGGAAAACCGCGGCCAGTATTTCCCACGTTTTCGGTGGCTCGCGCATTGACGAGGCCTTGTTTGAAGACCTTGAAAGCGCCTTGCTCATGGCCGATGCGGGCGTGGCTGCGACTGAATATTTAATCCAAACCCTGCGCCGCCAAGCCAAAGAAAGCAAAGCGGAAACCCCAGCGCAACTCAAAGCGCTGCTGGTGGACTGCCTGAGTGACTTGCTGGCTCCTCTGGAAAAACCCTTGTCCATTGGGGCGCAGCAACCCACCGTCATCATGGTCGCAGGCGTCAATGGGGCCGGCAAAACCACATCCATTGGCAAACTCACCCATCGCCTCGCTGACAGTGGCGCCAGCGTGTTGCTGGCTGCAGCCGACACCTTTCGGGCTGCCGCGCGCGAGCAGCTCACCGTGTGGGCAGACCGCAATACGGTAGAGATCGTCAGCCAAGAAGGCGGCGACCCGGCAGCGGTCAGTTATGACGCGGTGTGCGCAGGTAAGGCACGCGGCAAAGACGTGGTGTTGATCGACACCGCTGGGCGGCTGCCCACGCAAATCCACCTGATGGAAGAATTGAAAAAAATCAAACGCGTGGTGCAAAAAGCCGGTGACGCCTCCGGCTTGGGCGCCTGCCCCCACGAAGTGTTGTTGGTCATTGATGGCAACACCGGCCAGAACGCCTTGGCGCAGGTTCGCGCCTTTGACGATGCCTTGGGCCTGACCGGCCTCATCATCACCAAACTCGATGGCACAGCCAAAGGTGGCGTCTTAGCCGCCATTGCCCGCGACCGGCCTATCCCCGTGTACTTTATTGGCGTGGGTGAACAACTCGAAGAGCTCGAAACCTTTCATGCCCGTGAATTCGCCCAAGCCCTTCTCAGCTGAGCGCCGCCAAACCCTGGGCGCACTGGGTGCCTTGGGCACTTTCGGCCTGGGCGGCATGGCCCTGCTTGCACCTTGGCGCAGCGCCGGGGCAGCCACGGCCGCGTGGAAAAAAATCGAAACCCAGGCCCGCGGTCAAACCGTGTATTTCAATGCCTGGGGCGGCGCGCCCACCATCAACGCCTACATCCAATGGGCCAAAACACAGGTCCAAGAACAGTTCGGCGTCACGGTCAAGCACGTCAAAATTGCCGACGCGGCGGACATGGTCAAACGCGTTCGCAATGAAAAATTAGCAGGCAAAGCCGATGGCACGGTGGACTTGGTATGGATCAATGGCGAGAATTTTTTAACCATGAAACGCGAAGGCTTGTTGTTTGGTCCGTTTGCCGAACAGTTGCCTTCCTATGCTTGGGTGGACACCCAAGGCAAGCCCACCACGCGGATTGATTTTTCTGAGCCAGTTGATGGCATGGAAGCCCCTTGGGGCATGGCGCAACTCACTTTCATGGCCGAAAGCACACGCACCGCCCAGCCCCCGCGTAGCACCGCGGAGCTCTTGGCCTTTGCCACCAAACACCCGGGGCGCATCAGCTACCCGCGCCCGCCCGATTTTCACGGCACCACGTTTTTGAAGCAACTCTTGCTCGACCTCAACACCGGCACCGATCGCGCTGCCCTGTACCAAAGCGTAAGGCCACAGGCCTTTGAAAAAAGCACCGCCGTGTTGTGGCGAACGCTCGATGCGCTTCACCCGTTTCTGTGGCGCAGTGGCAAACAGTTTCCCAACTCCGCGGCAACTTTGCGGCAGATGTTCTCCGATGGCGAGTTGCTCATGGCGATGACCTTTAACCCCAATGAAGCCGCCAACGAAATTGCAGCCCAACGGCTGGCCCCAAGCACCTTCAGCTACCAATTCACCAGCGGCACGGTGGGCAACACCCACTTCCTGGCCATCCCCGTGAACAGCCGCGCAGCCGCGGGCGCGCAAGTCTTTGCCAACTTTTTACTCAGCCCAGCGGCCCAGGCCAGAAAGGCCGATATTGCAGTGTGGGGCGACCCCACTGTCTTGGCCATCGATCGTTTGCCCGCAGCACAGCGGGCCTTGTTTTCAAAAACCACACTGCCGGGCCAAGTGCGCCAAGCGGCCCCCGCCTTGATAGAGCCGCACGGCTCGTGGGTGGAGCCGCTGGAAAAAGAATGGACGCGGCGCTACGGTGCTTAAACCCTCTTTGATCTTGCTGCCATGTTGACTCTGGGCATTGACTTTGGCACCTCGAATTCGGCAGCCGCCGTCATCGACGACAGCGGCACCCTGCGCGTTATCCCTTTGAGCGCTGCGCGTTCTGAAATGCCGACTGCCGTTTTTTTTGATGCGGAGACGCACCATGTGCTATTCGGCGAAGATGCCATGCAGGCGTATTTGACCGGCCACGAAGGGCGCTTGCTGCGCTCGCTCAAAAGCTTGCTGGGCAGCGCCTTGATGGACGAGTACACCCAAGTCGACGGACGCGCGCTGCGCTTTTTTGACATCGTGGTGCTGTTTTTCAAAGAACTCAAACGCCGCTGCGAAGCCCATGTGGGCGAAGCCTTGCCCCGCGTTGTCATCGGCCGCCCCGTGCACTTTGTGGACGAGGACCCCGAGCGCGATGCGTTGGCGCAAAGCACCTTGCGCCGCGCCGCGCTGGAAGCAAGCTTTAGCGACATCCGCTTTCAGTTGGAACCGATTGCCGCGGCGCTTGATTACGAGCAGCAGCTAGAAAAAGAAACCACGGCCTTGGTCGTGGACATCGGCGGGGGCACGTCGGACTTCACCACCATTCGCCTGAACAAACAACGCAGTGCTTTGGCAGACCGCAGCGCCGACGTGTTGGCCAGCACCGGGGTGCACATTGGCGGCACCGACTTTGACCGACTTCTTGACCTTGCAACCGTTATGCCGCTTTTGGGCTACAAGCACATAGGCACCGGCGCGCGCCCGGTTCCCAACAGCGTGTTCTTTGACCTCAGCACCTGGCACTTTATCCACCGCGCCTACACCCGCAAAGCCCTGCACTTTGCCAGCGAGCTTTGGACCGACTTTTCTGACCAAACCTTGCACCAACGCCTCATGCAAGCCTTAGAAGAGCAACACGGCCACCGCATGCTCGCAAGCGTTGAGGCCGCCAAAATTGCCTGCTCCCTCTCTGGTCAAGCCACTGCAGTTGATTTGCATTTTTTAGAAACCGGCCTCGCCCCGATGCTTGACGCAACCGTGATGCAAGAGGCGTTGCACCAGGCCATCGCGCAGGTGGTGGAATGTGCCTTGGCGTGTGTCCAAGCTTCAGGTTTAGACCGCGTCGATGTGGTGTACCTCACCGGCGGCTCATCGGCGCTGCGCCCTTTGGTGCACGCCCTGCAAACCGCCATGCCCCAGGCCCACTTGGTCCAAGGCAACCCCTTTGGTGGCGTGGCTGCAGGCTTGGCGGTGGTGGGGGCGGCGAAGGCGTGAGCATCCGCTTGTGATGTCTTTGAACCACTTCTTTTCACGCTTGGCCTCCCGCTGCTTGGCAGTCGGTTTGGCATCGCTGGTTTTGCTTCCTTTGGCGTGGAGTTTGTTGGGTGCTATCACCGCGGCGTGGGACTTGTCTGCGTGGCAAGCCTTATTAGCGCAGCCGCAGCTCCAAGCAGCTTTGGGCTTGAGCCTTTGGACAGGGGTGGCTTCTGCCGCGCTTGCGTGGGCCGGGGCGGCGGTGCTGTTGTCAGGCCGCTGGGGTAGCAAGGTACCTGCGCTGTTGGCGCTGCCGCACGCGGCGTTTGCAATTGGGGTGGTGCTCTTGCTTGCACCCAGTGGGTGGGTGCTGCGCTTGGTAGCGAACGTGTGGGCTGGGCTGGGGAGCGTGGGCTTGGAGTCGCCCCCGGATTGGCCGACCACCCAAGACCCCTGGGGCGTGGGCTTGTTCGTGGTTTTGGCTTTGAAAGAGATGGTGTTTTTGCTCTGGATGGGTCTGGCGGTTTTGCAGCGGCCTGATTTTTCAAAGCGCCTGCGCTTAGAGATGCAGTTGGCGCAAAGCATGGGGTACAGCGTACGCGCAGCGTGGTGGCTCGTGGGCTGGCCGCAGTTGGCGCCGCGGCTGCTTGCGCCGCTGTGCGCGGTCTTGGCCTACAGCCTCTCGGTGGTGGATGTGGCCCTGGTGATTGGTCCCACCGCGCCGCCGACCTTGGGCGTGTTGGCTTGGCAGTGGTTGCAAGACGCCGATCCTTTTACCCAAGCGCAAGGCACAGCAGCGGCGTGGCTGCTGTTGGCGCTAAGCGCCGTGGTCGTGGCCTTGCTTGCGTTCATCTACCGCGCAGTGTTGAAGCCTTGGTCACGCAAGTGGTTGACGCGTGGCGCAGCGCCCTTGACCGCAAGAGACCACCAAACCCTGGCAAAGCCTCAACCCAGCTCAGCGGCTTGGGCTTTGCGGGCGGTGTACAGCGCGGTCGGCTTGGCCTTGGCCGTGGCCAGCGTGTCAGGGGTTTGGTTTTTTCCGGCGTTGCGGCCGCAAACGTGGACCTGGGGAGCGTGGGCCGCCGTGGCATCTGACGGCGCGACTGTGTGGACGAGCGTGTGCTTAGGATTAGCAAGCGCAGGCGCGGCCACCCTGTGGGTCTTACTGATATGGGAGTTTTGGCCCATGCGCTGGCGTAGCGCTGGCCGGAGTGCGGCCGTGCTTGCGTTGTTGTTTATGCCCTTGGTGTTGCCCGCAGCTTTGTGGGCTTTGGGCTTGCACCGCTTGGCCTTGGGTTGGGGCTGGGATGCCAGCGCCAGCGGCCTTGGGCTGGCGCACACCTTGAGCGTGGTGCCCTATGTGGCGCTTGCGCTGTATGGGCCGCTTCAAGGTTTTGATCCGCGCTTGCGCGC
The DNA here is from genome assembly GCA_021737875.1 of Sulfuritalea sp. Classification (GTDB taxonomy): domain Bacteria; phylum Pseudomonadota; class Gammaproteobacteria; order Burkholderiales; family Burkholderiaceae_C; genus Allorhodoferax. The sequence continues at coordinate 2,554 of JAIPDD010000009.1, read as the reverse complement.
CGTGGCGGCCACTTTAGGCCACACGCGCTGGGCCTTTGTTTGGAGGGTGCAGTGGCCGCTCTTGCGCGGTGCAATTGCCGCAGCGTTTGCCGTGGGATTTGCGGTGAGCGTGGCGCAGTATTTACCAACCCTGTATGTCGGTGCCGGTCGCTTTGCAACGGTGACAACGCAAGCGGTGGCGCTGTCTTCGGGCGGCCAGCGGTCTTTGATGGCGGCCTACGCAGCGTTGCAATGGGTTTTGCCCGCGCTGGTGTTTGCGCTGGCCGCATGGCTTGGGCGCGCGCGGCGTTTTAGCCCGCCCGCCTTTCACCCACGGCCCACGGCTGCATTAGGATAGATGGGCCTATGTCGCTGCATATCCACCTTCAGTCTTTGCGAACACCTTCGCGTGTCTTGTTGGAGAACCTGACACTAGAGGTTCCAGCAGGCGCGGTTCACACGGTGATGGGGCCCAGCGGCTCGGGCAAGTCCAGCCTGCTGGCGGCTGTGTGCGGAACCCTGGATGGGGGCTTGCAGTTTGACGGCCGCATCACCTTGAACGGCCTGCGCATTGACACCTTACCCACGCCTGCGCGGCGGGTGGGATTGTTGTTGCAAGACGACTTGTTGTTTGCGCATATGACGGTGAGAGAGAACCTGCTTTTTGCCGTGCCCCCAGGCCCCAAGGCGCAACGCCATGCGCACGTCGTGCAAGCCCTGATCAATACCGAAATGCAAGACTTTGGCGATGCCGACCCCGCCACGCTGTCTGGCGGACAACGCGCCCGCGTGGCCTTGGCGCGTGCGCTGTTGGCCCAGCCCCAGGCTTTGCTTTTGGATGAGCCGTTTTCTAAACTCGATATGCGTTTGCGCGAGCGCATGCGGGCCCTGGTGTTTGGCGCCATCGCTCAGCGCGGGATTGCGGCGCTCTTGGTCACCCACGACAGCGCCGACATCGCCGACCCCCGACAATGCACCCATGTTTGACCGCCTTGCCACCCGCTTGATTCGCCCCGCAGTGGATGCTTTGGCTGCGCCCTTGGCGCGTGCGGGCGTTCAAGCCAACACTGTCTCGTGCTTGGGCTTGGGCCTGGGCTTGGGGGCTGCGGTCTTGATTGCGAATGGCTTCTTTGCACTGGGTGGTGTGCTAATTGTTTTGTCTCGTGCCTTCGACGCGTTAGACGGAGCCATAGCACGGCAAACCCAAGCCACCGACCTCGGTGGATTTTTAGACATTGTTTTGGACTTTGTTTTTTACGCCAGCATTCCTTTGGCTTTTGCATTGGCAGACCCAGCGCACAACGCGCTGGCAGCAGCGGTGTTGCTCGCCGCGTTTGTGGGAACAGGCTCCAGTTTTTTGGCTTTTGCGGTGATCGCGGCCAAGCGTAATTTGAACAACCTTGCTTACCCCAACAAGTCGTTTTACTTTTTAGGTGGGCTTACCGAAGGGTTTGAAACACTGGCGTGTTTTATCGCCATGTGCTGCTGGCCTGCGTATTTTTCTGCGCTGGCTTGGGGGTTTGCAGCACTGTGTGGGGTGACCTTGGTTACGCGCATCGTGTGGGGCGTTCAGGCTTTTGCAGAACCCAAGGCCCCCTAGACCATGCGTCGCTCGCCCCGATCTCTTCGCTTATCTCCTGTTGTGGCTTTGGCGCTTCTTGCGTTGGTGGCGCTGGGCTTGGCCTTGTATTTATCCTTGGTTTTGGACGCCTACCCTGATATCGCCACCCTTCAAAACCACTACGCTGAATTACAAGCCTGGTATGTGGACGCACCGTGGACAGTACGTGGCGCTTTTTTTGGAATCTATGTGTTAGCCGCAAGCGTTTCCTTGCCGGGGATCGTTGTGTTGACACTGGCAGGCGGTGCGGTTTTGGGCTTTGGCTGGGGGCTGCTCTTGGTGTCGTTTGCGTCCAGCATCGGTGCAACCTTGTCGTTTTGGATGGCGCGCTACTTTTTTCGGGACTGGGCCGTAGCCCGTTTGGGCTCGCGTTTCACCATGCTGCATGCGGGCATGGAACGCGAAGGGGCTTTGTATTTGCTCAGCCTGCGTTTGATTCCCTTGGTGCCCTTTATCGCCGTGAATTTGGCCATGGGGCTGACCCGCATTCGCACTAGCACGTTTTACCTGGTGAGCCAAATCGGCATGCTCTTGGGCACCGCGGTATTTGTCCATGCGGGAACCCAGTTGGCCCAGCTTCAATCCACAGCCGATATTTTGAGCCCCGACATGCTGAGCGCTTTGGCTCTTTTGGGTTTGCTGGTGGGCGGCATGCCTATTCTTGCGCCGTGGTTGTTAGAAAAAATCCGCCAGCGGCGCACACTGCGCCCTTGGCGTGGACAACGCCCCACGACTTTTGATCGCAACGTGGTGGTGATTGGTGCCGGAGCAGGCGGCTTGGTCAGCGCCTTGGTCGCAGCCAGCGCCCAAGCGAAAGTCACTCTGGTCGAGGCCAAGGCCATGGGCGGGGATTGTTTGAATGTGGGTTGCGTACCCAGCAAAGCCTTGATTCAAAGCGCCAAGGTGGCACACCTTGCCCGAACGGCAAAGCCTTATGGGATAGGAGTAGGCCCC
>JAIPDD010000103.1 GCA_021737875.1 Sulfuritalea sp. | reverse complement strand
TTGGTACGGCGCTTAAGTTTAAAAGGCAGATAAATATCTTCCAGCTCTTGCTTGGTTGCTGCTGCCTCAATCGCGGAAATCAGGGCGGGCGTCAGCTTTGCTTGATCTTCAATGGCTTTGCTAACCGGTTCGCGCCGGTCACGCAATTCACGCAGGTAGCCCAAGCGCGATTCAAGTTCACGCAGTTGAATGTCGTCTAGGCCGTCGGTGATTTCTTTGCGGTACCGGGCGATAAACGGAACAGTCGCCCCACCATCTAACAAAGTGACTGCCGCTTGCACTTGCTGGGGTCGAATTCGAATTTCGAGCGCAATTTGCGCAATAATTTTTTGCATGGCGGTACGAAGTGCATTCAGGAAAAGACAAAGGGCTTAGTAAACTTTCGCCTACTAAGCCCTGTCAAAATTGGTCGGTGTGAAAGGATTCGAACCTTCGACCCCTTGCACCCCATGCAAGTGCGCTACCAGGCTGCGCCACACACCGTATCAGTCGTAAATTATAACCGCTCTGGTGCGTGTGTTTTCAATGGCTCGGGGCCAACATGTCGCGTATTTCCAGTAACTCTGCCTTGAATTCCAGCCATGCCGGTGAATGAGGGGCAAGGGCTTTGAATGCATGGGCTGTCGAACTGATTTGATCTTCGCCCTCATCAGAATCAAACTCAACCACGCCTTCTAGCAAGGTCTCACCATTGCGTTTTTTATCACGCTCGGATTGCAACAACTCTTGCATCTTGTTGCGTGCACCACTGATGGTGAAACCCTGGTCGTACAACAAATCGCGAATACGCCGAATCATCAAAACTTCATGGTGCTGGTAATAGCGCCGATTCCCTCTGCGCTTCATGGGCCGCAACTGGGTAAATTCTTGTTCCCAGTAGCGCAGTACATGGGGTTTAACGCCGCACAAATCCCCGACTTCACCAATGGTGAAGTAGCGTTTGGCAGGTATGGTGGGGAGAGTATTCTCCATTGAAATCAAAGCTCTACAGGAAAAGGATGAGAGATTACTCTAACTTGTGCGACAACGCAATTACTATTGCGAAAGTATCGCGTTTCCTTAGCTTATTTTTTCTTCTTGGATCTGTTCTTTGAGTTTGTGGCTGGCATGAAAGGTGACAACTCGCCGGGCCTCGATCGGGATGGACTCGCCTGTACGGGGGTTGCGCCCAGGGCGGGAGGCCTTGGTTCTGATTTGAAAATTCCCAAATCCAGAAATTTTCACATCGCTGCCCTCCACCAAATTTTCTGCCACAAGATCGAAGAACGCATCAATCATGTCTTTGGACTCGCGTTTATTGAGTCCAATTTGCTCAAATAAAAGATCCGCCAATTGGGCCTTGGTCATCGCAGCCGTTTCTAGGCTGTCTACAGAAAATTCCATCACTCGAACTCCTACGTACTTTCTGCCTAGTTACACGCGCTGGCGGGCACCTAGTGTTTTTTCCAAATGGTCAATGACAGCTTTCACAGTGGACTCAATCTGTGTTTCGGTCAGTGTGGCATCGGAAAGATTGAGTGTCAATCGCACCGCCAAACTTCGGTCCGTCGTTCCTGCAACCGTTGGTTCTTTGCCCGCTGCTTTGGGCCGGTACACGTCAAACAACTGCGCGTCTTGGAGAATGCCAAGGGTAGGCGCCTCCCAAATGGCTTTCATTAAAGCGCTATGGCTGATATGGTCATCGACCACCACGGCGATATCGCGCTGAACGGCTTGGAACTTGGCAACAGGCTTGAAACTGGGAACTGCGCGCGATAAAACCGGATCCAAATCCAACTCAAAGAGGATGGGCGTTTGGCTGATGTCATACGCTTGCCGCCACTGTGGGTGGAGTTCGCCCACATAACCAATAGCTTGGCCGTGCAATACCACTTGGGCGCAGCGCCCGGGATGCATAGAAGGATGGCTGGCGGGTAGAAACTCTGCTTTGAATGGCGCGAGCAAGGTTTCGATTTCCCCTTTGACATCAAAGAAGTCAACCGCTTGTTCTTTTCGGCCCCATTGCAAGGTATCAACGCTACCGCAGGCCAACCCGGCAATGCGCATGGGTTGGTTCACCCCTTGCACAGTGGTATCTGAATTTTGAACCGCGTCATCGCGTAAAAATACACGGCCCACTTCAAAAATACGAACCCGCGGTGCTTTGCGCGCCTGGTTGAATTTCAAAACCTGCAATAAGGAGCCGATCAGGGAGGAACGCATCACGCTCATTTGGCTGGCAATTGGGTTGAGCAATTGAATGGGCTGCGGGTTACCAGCTAATTCGTGTTCCCAGCGCTCTTCTACAAAACTGAAGTTGATCGTTTCTTGGTAACCCAATTGGGCCAAGGCGCGTCGAACGGTGAAGGCACTGCGCTCGGACTCGGAGCGAATCTTGGCAGTAATCGGTGCCAGGGGCGGCGTATGCGGAAGGTTGTCATAACCCACCATGCGGGCGACTTCCTCAATCAGGTCTTCCTCAATCTGGATATCAAAGCGAAAGGACGGTGGGACAACGGTCAATATGCCTTCGCTTTGAACAAGGTCCAAACCCAGGCGTTCTAATGCGTCCGCACATTGCGCTTGGGTTAAAGGCATACCAATGATTTTTTCTGCGCGTTTGATGCGCATGGCAACAGGCGCTTGCGAAGGCATTTGCGCTTGCTGGTCCGAGATAGGTCCGCAGGCGGTGCTTGGTGTTCCGCAAATATCAATGATGAGCTGGGTAATACGCTCTAAATGTGCAACGGTGGTCGCAGGGTCTACGCCGCGTTCAAACCGATGGCCTGCATCGGTTGAAAAATTAAAACGCCGTGAGCGTCCAGCGATCGATTTGGGCCACCAGAAAGCAGCTTCCACATAAACATGTTGGGTGGTATCGGTCACCGACGTTGCGTCTCCACCCATGATGCCTGCCAAGGACTCAACCTGAACTGCATCAGCGATCACGCCCACTTGTGCGTCCACCTCAACGGTTGTTCCATTGAGCAGCTTGATGTGCTCGCCTGCCCTGCCCCATCGGACGTCTAAATCGCCGTGGATTTTGTCGAGGTCAAAAATATGCGATGGCCGGCCTAGCTCAAACATCACATAGTTGGAAATATCCACCAACGCGGAGATGCTGCGTTGCCCACAACGCGCCAAGCGGTCCACCATCCATGGGGGTGTTTTGGCCTGGGTATTGAGATTGCGGACAATACGGCCCGAGAAGCGACCGCACAAATCAGGGGCGCTGATCGTGACTTTCACAGTTTCTGCGTTGTTTACGGGAACCGGTGAGAATTCTGGTTGGAGTAGCGGTGCGCCTGTTAGCGCTGAGACCTCACGCGCCACGCCATAAACACTTAAGCAATGGGCCAAATTCGGCGTGAGCTTCAGGGTAAATAAGGTGTCATCCAACTGAAGATGGCTGCGAATATCCTCACCCAAAGGGGCATCTGCTGCGAGTTCCAGTAAACCGCCATGGTCATCGGCCAACTGCAACTCTTTGGCAGAACACAACATGCCTTGGCTTTCTACGCCACGAAGTTTTCCGACCTTGATGGTAAAAGGCTTTCCATCTTCACCGGGAGGCAACTCCGCCCCAACCAAAGCACAAGGAACGCGAATACCAACGCGGGCATTGGGCGCACCACAGACGATGTCTAAGAGCGTGCCCGAGCCCACGTCCACTTTGCACACACGAAGCCGATCGGCATTGGGGTGCTGCTCTGCTTGGCAGATTTCCCCCACCACAATTTTTCTAAAAGCAGGAGCGACGGGTTTGAGTTCTTCCACCTCAAGACCTGCCATGGTCAGTGTGTGGGCCAGTTGCTCCGTGGTAAGCGCAGGGTTGCAAAAAGACCGCAGCCAAGATTCAGGGAATTGCATATATTCTTATTGGAATTGCGAAAGAAAACGAATATCGCCGTCAAAAAATAGCCGCAAGTCATTGACGTCATAGCGCAACATCGTCAACCGGTCTGGCCCCATACCAAAGGCAAAACCAATGTACTTTTCGGGGTCCAGCCCCATGTTTCGGATAACGTTCGGATGGACTTGGCCAGAGCCTGCCACTTCCAACCAGCGACCGGCCAAGGGACCGTGTTGAAACTGAATATCAATTTCCGCGCTGGGTTCTGTGAAAGGAAAGAAACTGGGGCGAAAACGCAAAACCAAATCATCACTCTCAAAAAAGGTTCTGCAAAAATCGGTAAAGACAAACTTCAAATCTTTGAAGCTCACGTTCTCTCCCACCCAAAGGCCTTCGCATTGGTGAAACATGGGGGAGTGGGTGGCGTCGCTGTCGACTCGGTAGGTTCGGCCGGGTGCAATGACACGAATTTCTGGCATATCACCAGAAAACAAGGGGGTTGCGGCATCAAATCCTGATGCTTGGCGGTATTTTTTGACATGCTGAACGGCATAGCGGATCTGCATCGGGCTGGTGTGCGTTCGAAGCAAATGCGGGGCGTTAGGCGTGCCCCCTTCAACATAAAAGGTGTCGTGCATCGAGCGTGCAGGATGGTCTTGCGGCGTATTCAGTGCCGTAAAGTTAAACCAATCGGTCTCAATCTCAGGCCCCTGCGCAACAGCAAAGCCCATAGAACCGAAAATGGATTCAATACGTTCTAATGTGATAGTAACTGGGTGCAAACCGCCAGCACCACGTTGGCGGCCGGGCAAGGTGACGTCCAAGGCCTCGGCCTGCAGTTGCAAATGCAACTCCGCGTCAGCCAATGCTTTTCTTCGGTCATTGAGGGCCGACTCTATCGCTTGTTTAGCCAGGTTGATCGCAGCGCCACGGGATTTTTTATCATCCACACTCAGCGCAGCCATGCCCTTCATGAGCTCGGTAAGGTGCCCGGCTTTACCCAAGTACAAAGCTTTGGCATTCTCAAGGTCAGCGGGTGTTGCTGCCTGTGCAAAAGCGGCCTTGGCCTGGTCGACGATGTCATTCAAGTCGGTCATAACAATTTAGAACTCTCTGATCAAGGAAAAAGGGCTAGCGCTCTTTCAAGCTCTAGCCCTTGTCTCTGGTGCTACGTGCGCTATGTTTTCATGAGCGCACGCTAGTGAATCAAGCGGCGAGCTTGGCTTTCACTTGTGCCACGATGCCAGCAAAAGCAACCATGTCATGCACCGCAATATCAGACAGAACCTTGCGGTCGATCTCGATATGGGCTTTCTTCAAACCATTCGCAAATTGGCTGTATGTCATGCCGCATTGACGGGCTGCTGCGTTGATACGCGCAATCCACAATTGACGGAAAACACGCTTTTTCGTTCTACGGTCACGGTAGGCATATTGCCCCGCTTTCATTACCGCTTCTTTAGCGATACGGAAAACATTACCGCGGCGACCGCGAAAACCTTTTGCAAGGGCTAGTACTTTTTTGTGGCGGGCGCGAGCCGTTACACCACGTTTGACGCGAGGCATTGTGTTACTCCTTGTTCGTCGTTAATTAAATACCACGGCCGGGCAGCATCTGCGCCATGTGACCCATATTGGTCTCATGTACAGCTGTTGAACCGCGCAAATGGCGTTTATTTTTAGTGGTCTTCTTAGTCAGAATGTGACGTTTGAAGGCTTGGCCGCGCTTTACGGTTCCACCTGGACGGACGCGAAAGCGTTTTTTCGCCGCGCTCTTGGTCTTCATTTTGGGCATGTGTATGCTCCTTTTCATTTGTGCTCGTGAGGCGTCTGGAAACCGATCCCAGCCTTGTTGGCCCCGAGCCACTTTTAATGGCGCACCAACGAATTACCGCCAGTGCCACCCGCGAAAGTACTTGAAGTACTTAAGCTGCCGTACCGGTGACCAAACCAGTACGAATTCTCAAATTTCTACTCTCTAACCACTAAGGACTTAAGCCGTTGCTTCTTGCACTGGCTTAGCCGCACCACCCTGCTTTTTCTTGCCAGGTGCAATCATCATGACCATTTGGCGGCCTTCCAACTTAGGAAACTGCTCTACCAAAATCAAATCTGCCAATTCTTCACGGATACGCTGCAACAGCGCCAATCCGATTTCTTGGTGGGTGATTTCACGTCCGCGAAACCGCAGCGTAATTTTGCACTTGTCACCGTCATCTAAAAAGCGCTTGATGTTGCGCACTTTAATGTTGTAGTCGCCATCGTCGGTACCAGGACGGAATTTAATTTCCTTGACCTCGATCACCTTCTGCTTTGACTTCGCTTCCGCAGCCTTTTTTTGCTCTTGGTATTTGAATTTACCGTAATCCATCAACCGGCATACCGGTGGAGTGGCTGTTGCAGCAATTTCAACCAAATCGACGTCTAACTCACCCGCCAGTCGAAGGGCCTCCATCAAGCTCACAACCCCTAAAGGTTCGTTTTCGATGCCTGAGAGGCGGACTTCCGGGGCCATGATTTCCCGGTTAAGGCGGTGTTTACGTTCTTCGCGCTGTCGGCGGTCACGAATTTCAGTAGCGATGGCTCAATCCTTCACAATATCTGCCCTAAAGGCTAAAAACCGCGCAATGCGCAACAACTACCAACATCTTTGGAAAAACCTTAGACAAGGGATTTATTAGCAATGTCACTTGTGATGAGTTGTACGAACGCATCGAGAGACATTACACCGAGGTCTTTACCCCCTCGGGCGCGCACTGCTACGGCACCAGCTTCCATCTCTTTGTCACCAACGACTAACAGATATGGGAGCTTCTGCATTGAATGCTCGCGTATTTTATACGTAATTTTCTCGTTTCTGAGGTCTAAATCGACCCTAAGCCCTTGATTTTGCAGCGTTTTAGCCACGGAACGGGCATATGGGGCCTGTGCGTCAGTGATATTGAGCACCGCAATTTGCACCGGAGCCAGCCAAGCAGGCAAGGCGCCAGCGCTTTCTTCGATCAAAATTCCGATGAAACGCTCTAGGCTTCCAACGATCGCGCGGTGCAACATTACCGGGCGATGGCGAGCGCCATCCTCACCCACATATTCCGCATCTAAGCGTTCAGGCATGGAGAAATCCACCTGAATCGTGCCGCACTGCCAATGCCGCCCAATCGCATCCTTAAGTGTGTATTCAATTTTGGGCCCGTAAAAAGCCCCTTCGCCGGGAGAAATTTCAAACGCACAGCCTGAGGCCTTGAGACTTTCGATCAGCGCAGCTTCAGCCTTGTCCCAGCTTTCATCGCTACCAATACGCTGAGCGGGACGCGTCGCAACTTTGTAAATGATGTTCTTGAAACCGAAGTCGGTGTAAACCTTTTGCAGCAAAGCGGTGTAATTCACGCATTCGTCCAAAATTTGGTCTTCGGTACAAAAAATGTGACCATCATCCTGTGTAAAACCACGCACCCGCATGATCCCGTGTAGACCGCCCGAAGGTTCATTGCGGTGGCATTGGCCAAATTCGCCGTAACGCAAAGGCAAATCGCGGTAGCTTTTTATGCCTTGCTTAAAAATAAGAATGTGCCCCGGGCAGTTCATGGGCTTGAGCGCATAGTCCCGCTTCTCAGACTCCGTAGTGAACATGTTTTCGCGGTACTTATCCCAGTGCCCCGTTTTTTCCCACAAGGTTTTGTCAATGATTTGGGGGCCTTTGACTTCCAAGTAGCCGTTGTCTTGGTAGACCTTGCGCATGTATTGCTCAACGCCTTGCCACAAAGTCCAACCTTTGGGATGCCAAAAAACCAAGCCAGGTGCGTGTTCATCAATATGGAATAAATCCAGTTCGCGGCCGAGCTT
>JAIPDD010000102.1 GCA_021737875.1 Sulfuritalea sp. | reverse complement strand
AAGTTGTCGGAGGCCGTTTTGGCAGGCCACAGTGTGCGGGTGCAGCGCATGCTGGAGGGCTTACAAGCGGAAGGTGAAGCGGAAGTCTTGGTGCACTACACCTTGGCCGAAGATATTCGTGCGCTCAAGCGAGTCAAAGATGCGATGGGGCAAGGCAGGCCTTTGCCGATGGCGCTGCGCGAGCAGCGCATTTGGGGCGCGCGTGAGCGCTTGTTTGAACGGGTGTTACCGCGCCTGAGCACAGACGCACTCAACCAGCTTTTGCAATCAGCCCACCAAGTGGACGGCATAGTGAAGGGCTTAAAGCTGCCGCAATGGCCGCACAATGGCTGGCAGGCCTTGCACCGCTTGGCTTTGCAGCTGTGCCACGCATGCGCGGCCGCACCTGGCCGCTAGCGGCTTGTATTTAGCCAGTCACGACCCGGTCGCGGCCTTCGTTCTTGGCTTGGTATAGCGCTGCATCGGCACGGCTTAAGACCGCTTCCATGCTGTGTTCCTCTGGCCGACAGAGGCTCAAGCCCGCGCTAAAGCGCAGCGATGTTTCGCCCAAGCGCTGGCGCAAACGGTTGGCAAAGGCGCAGGCGCTTTCGATGTCGCACGCGGGGAGCAAAACACAAAATTCTTCACCACCGTAGCGGGCTACGGTATCGGAGTTTCGTGCGGTTTCTTGCAGCACACTGGCAAACAGTTGCAAAGCCTGGTCGCCAGCGGTGTGGCCCCAAGCGTCATTGAGGTTTTTAAAGTGATCGAGATCGAGCAGCATGACGCACAGAGTGGTGTTGTTGCGGTGCGAAAGCGCCAGCTCGCGAAACCCTGCTTCAAGAAGGGCTCTGCGGTTCATCAAACCCGTCAAGCCGTCGGTCATCGCCAAGGACTGCGCCGCCTCCCAAGCGCGTTCTTGGTGCAACATCAGCATCGCCATATTGGCGACCATGGCACCGACCAAGCAGACCGACAGCAAGGTCAAGTTCACTGCGCTTGGGCTCAGAATATCCACAATCGTGTTGTCTTGGTATATTGCCATCGCTCCAATGCGTGCGGCAATGGCGCCCGCCAAGGCCAAAGCGCACAGCTTTAAGAGTCCTTGCGAGTTATTGGGTTTGGAGGTGTTGCTCGGAGGCCATACGCGCCAACATTGCAAAGCCTGCGCCATCAACAGACCGTGCGCACCCACAACCAGCAGCGCCTGGCTTGGAATGCCCCACAGCATTGGCGGCGCGCCCCACTCCAGTTGGGACACGCTCAAAAGAACGGGTTGTAAAACAATCTGCCAAACCGGCAGGGGGCGCTTTAAATAGCGACTGAAGCTGGCATGAACCAAAGCCAAGGTGAGTGACAGTAATCCGGCGGTGGCGGCCCAGGCCCAGGTTTGCGTGGCGTGGAACAGGCCAAAGACCAACCAGGCACTGCTATGCGTTACGCCGCTGATGGCCCATTCGCGTAGCCCGCTGCGCAATCGCGCAGGGCGAGCGAACAACCACACCACAACGGTTGCCAGTTGCGAAAGTACCAAGCACAAGAAAAAAGTCGGTGCGGAAAACAACACACGAAGATTCTAAGGCTCGTGCCAAAATAGGGCCATGACCGCGAAAGACATTCCTAGCTACACCCAGTCCTTGGGCATCCAAGCCAGACAAGCGTGTGCGTCCATGGCTGCCGCTTCGGCGGCAACCAAAAACGCGGCGCTTCGCGCCTTGGCCGCTTTGCTGCGCGAAAACGTCGCCCAATTGCAGATTGAAAACGCCAAAGACTTGGAGCGTGCCTCGGCAGCGGGTTTGTCAGCTCCTATGGTGGATCGCCTCAAACTCAGCCCCCAGGTTTTAGAAACCTGCGCCTTGGGTTGTGAGCAACTCGCTGCGATGCCAGAAGTGATTGGCGAAGTGACAGGTTTGCGCCAACAGCCCAGTGGAATTCGCGTAGGCCAGATGCGGGTGCCTTTGGGTGTATTTGCCATGGTGTTTGAAAGCCGGCCCAATGTCACGATCGAGGCGGCCAGTCTGTCGATCAAGAGCGGAAACGCTTGTATCTTGCGCGGCGGCTCTGAAGCGATTGAGTCTAATAAAGCCTTGGCGTCCTTGGTGCAACAAGCCTTGCGCCGCAGTGGCCTCCCAGAGCACGCGGTGCAGTTGGTCGACATCACCGACCGTGCGGTGGTGGGCGAACTCATCACTATGCCGCAGTATGTGGATGTGATTATTCCCCGCGGTGGCAAGGGTTTGATTGAACGCATCAGCCGTGATGCCAAAGTTCCTGTGATCAAACACCTGGACGGAAATTGCCATGTCTATGTGGACGATCCCTGCGATATGGATATGGCCGTCAAGGTGGCCGATAACGCCAAAACCCAAAAATACAGTCCGTGCAATGCCGCCGAAAGTTTGTTGGTTGCAACAGCGGTTGCCGCGGAATTTTTGCCGCGCATCGGCGCTATTTATGCCGCCAAAGGGGTCGAGATGCGCGTCTGCCCACAAAGCAGAGTGTATTTGGCGCAGGTGGTGAATGCCACGCTGGTTGAAGCCAGCGAACACGATTGGTCAGAAGAGTACCTCGGGCCCATCATCAGCATCAAAGTGGTGGCCGATGTGGACGAGGCGATTGCCCACATCAACCGTTATTCCTCTCACCACACGGACGCCATTCTCACCCGCGACCACATGCACGCCCAACGGTTTTTGCGTGAGGTTGATTCCGCCAGCGTCATGGTCAACACCAGCACGCGCTTTGCCGATGGCTTTGAATATGGTTTGGGCGCGGAGATTGGTATTAGTACCGATAAGTTTCATGCACGGGGCCCGGTAGGAATTGAGGGCTTGACGTCTCTGAAATACGTAGTCTTGGGGCAGGGCGAAATTCGGGGCTAGTGCCACCTAATAATCCAACCCAAACGTTTCACTTCGAAAGATACACCGCTATGGTTCCGCATTTAGTCACCGCCTTGACGGGTCCGATCAATGAGTTGGAGCAGCGCGTGTTGGACACCATGCCCGCGATTGAGCGTTGGTTCCGCTTGGAGTGGATGGAGCACACGCCGCCGTTTTATACCTCGGTGGACGTGCGCAACGCAGGATTTAAGTTGGCTCCGGTGGATACTGATTTTTATCCATCGGGTTGGAATAACCTGACGCCAGAGATGCTGCCCTTAGCGGTGCAAGCGGCGATGGTTGCGATTGAAAAAATATGCCCCGAGGCGCGCAACTTGTTGATCATTCCGGACAACCAAATTCAAAGTACGTTTTACCTGAGCAACTTGACGCAGTTGCGGCGTATTTTTCATATGGCGGGTCTCAATGTGCGCATGGGCTCGATCAACCCTGCGCTTAAAAAGAGCACCACCATTGAGCTCCCCGGTGGTGAGAGCATCACCGTGGAACCCGTGGTTCGAACCAAAGGGCGCATTGGGGTCAAGGATTTTGACCCCTGCACCATTTTGCTCAACAATGATTTAAGTGCAGGGGTGCCTGGAATTTTGGAAGACTTGCACCAACAGTATTTATTACCCCCCTTGCATGCCAGTTGGGCGACCCGCCGCAAAAGCAAGCATTTCCAATGCTATGACGATGTTGCCAAACGTTTTGGCAAATTAATTGGCATTGACCCTTGGCTGATCAACCCCATGTTTGACACCTGCGGGCAGGTGGACTTGTCGCATAGCCAAGGCGTTCAGGTTTTAACGTCGCAGGTCGATGCTTTGCTGGCCAAGGTAAAAAAGAAATACAAAGAGTACGGAATCAAAGAAAAGCCGTTTGTCATCGTCAAAGCCGATAACAGCAGCAGCGGCATGGGCATCATGACGGTACGCGATATCAAAGACCTTCCCGCCTTGCTAGACAAAACAGCGATCGCTCGCCACGGGTCGGACCCTATGCAAGAGTTGATTTTGCAAGAAGGCATCTTGACCCATGAGCGCATTAACGATGCCGTGGCCGAGCCCGTGGTCTACATGATGGACCGCTACGTGGTGGGTGGGTTTTACCGTGTGCACGCAGATCGGGGAGAGGACGAAAACCTGAGTGCCCCGGGTTCAAGCTATGTGCCTTTGGCGTTTGGCAGCAGTGCCCAGTTGCCCCAGCTCGGCGTGCGACCGGGAGCGAGCGAGCCCAATCGCTTCTATATGTACGGCGTGATTGGGCGATTGGCGATGCTAGCGGCCAGTTATGAGCTCGAAGCGACCGACCCGGAGCGGGACGCTTACGACGAATAAACCCCGCTGCAAAGCGCGGCGCTGTCTCACGAGCGACCTCGGTTGCTGCAATGCAACAATTTTGACCGAAATGTAGCAAGTCGCCCCAAGGCCGGCCTTGGCTTAGCGCAAAATAGCGCACCTTTATTGAATGGAACTGATCCCCACGAGGGGGTGAGCCACTGCGTGTCATCAACAAAATCTTCTCTCTCAGCGCTTACTTTGGGCGCCATTGGCGTGGTCTACGGCGATATTGGTACCAGTGTCTTGTATGCCCTCAAAGAGGTCTTTGGCTCAGGCCATGTGCCCTTCACCGCCGATAACGTCTACGGCATTTTGTCCATGATCTTTTGGACGCTGACGGTGATTGTCTCCATCAAGTACGTGGTCTTGGTTTTGCGTGCCGACAATGCGGGCGAAGGCGGCTTGGTCGCCATGCTGGCTTTGGCCTCGCAGGCCGTCAAAGACAAACCCCGGCTGCGCAGCGTGCTCTTGAGCGTCGGTATTTTTGGAACCTGTTTGTTTTATGGCGACGGGGTGATTACCCCGGCTATCTCAGTTTTGGGTGCGGTGGAAGGTCTGGAAATCATTGCGCCGCAATTTAAGACCTACGTCGTCCCGATCACGCTCGTTATTTTGTTTTGCCTCTTTTTGGTTCAAAAGCGCGGAACGGCAGGTATTGGTAAATTTTTCGGCCCCATCACCCTGGTCTGGTTTCTCGTTCTTGCTTTGCTCGGAGTGGTTCATATTTTGGACAACCCGACTATTTTGAAGAGTCTGAACCCGTATTACGCCATCGCATTTATTTGGGCCAATCCTGGGGCGACCTTCGTGCTGCTTGGCGCGGTGGTTTTGTGCGTCACCGGCGCGGAGGCTTTGTACGCCGACTTGGGCCACTTCGGGAAAAAACCAATTCGCCTGGCTTGGTTTAGCGTGGTGATGCCCTGCCTTACATTGAACTACTTTGGCCAAGGGGCTTTGCTCTTGGCCAACCCAGAAGCGGTTAAAAACCCGTTTTACATGATGGCCCCGGATTGGGCTTTGCTGCCCTTGGTGATTCTGGCCACTATGGCTGCGGTGATCGCCTCGCAGGCTTTGATTACCGGCGCTTTCAGCGTGACCAAGCAAGTGATTCAACTGGGGTATTTGCCGCGCTTGAACATGATTCATACCAGCGCCCGCGAGGCAGGGCAAATCTACATTCCGTTTGTCAATTGGGGCTTGTTTGTGGCCATTGTTTTGGCTGTGGTGATGTTTAAATCTTCCAGCAATTTGGCAGCGGCTTACGGCATTGCGGTGTGCACCGATATGTTAATCACCACGATTTTGACCTTCTATGTGATCCGTTACGGTTGGAAGTATTCTTTGCCGCTGTGCTTGGCCGCAACCAGCGTGTTTTTGGTGGTGGACTTGGCTTTCTGGGGCTCGAACTTATTGAAGCTCTTTGAGGGTGGTTGGTTCCCTTTGGCCATTGGCGGCGTGATCTTCATGCTCATGGGAACTTGGAAAGACGGCCGGGCCTTGCTCAACAGCAAGCTCAAAGCCGACTCCATGGATTTGCCTAGCTTCTTAGAAGCGGTTTTTATCAACCCGCCAACGCGAGTTGAAGGAACAGCCGTATTTTTAACCGCAGCGGCGGGTACCGTCCCCAATGCCTTGTTGCACAACCTTAAACACAACAAAGTGTTGCATACGAACAATCTTTTTGTGACGGTACGCAACCATGAGGTGCCATGGATTGGATTGGATAAACGCCTTGAAATTGAACGCTTGGGCCATGATTGCTGGCAAGTGCAAATACATTACGGCTTCAAAAATGACCCGGATGTTCCGAAAGCCCTGAGCCTTATCAAAGGCCGCGGTTTTGACTTGGACGCCATGACCACCAGCTATTTCTTGTCGCGCGATACGGTGGTTCCTACATTGGGTGAAGGCATGTCGCCCTGGCGCGAAAAGTTGTTTGCCCAAATGCACCACAACGCCAGTGGCGCAGCCGACTTCTTGAACCTGCCAAGCAACTCCGTGGTGGAGCTCGGCTCCAAAATTGAAATCTAAGCAGCGCATGCAATTTTTCAAAGACTGGAGTGTCTCCACTTTCACGGCGGGTTTTGTCGCTGTGCTGGTGGGGTTTACCAGTTCGATTGCCATCGTTTTTCAAGCCGCGCTTTCTTTTGGTGCCACGCCTGATATGTTGGCTTCGTGGCTGTGGGCCATTGGCATCGGCATGGGTTTGACAACTGCTTTGCCATCCTTGTGGCTGCGCCAACCGGTGATGGTGGCGTGGAGCACGCCAGGGGCGGCGGTATTGGCCAGCGCCGGCTTGGCAGGCGGCTTTACGATGGGGGACGCAGTGGGCGCTTTCATGATGAGCGCGGCCTTGATCGTCTTGATTGGCGTGACAGGCTGGTTTGAAAAACTCATGAACCGCATTCCCCCAGCCCTAGCTTCCGCGCTGCTCGCTGGCGCCTTGGCCCGCTTTGGTTTGAGCGGTTTCAGTGCTGCACAAACAGCGTTGCCGCTGGTGCTTTTGATGCTGATCACCTATTTGCTTGGCAAGCGTTTTGTTCCACGCTATGCGGTGCCCTTGACCTTGCTGTTCTCGGTTTTGTTTGTTGCCGCACAAGGTGGTTTTACCAGCGCTGCGATTCCTTTGGGCCTGACCGTGCCAGTCTTTGTCATGCCGGTGTTTTCTTTTTCTGCGTTGGTCAGTTTGGCTTTGCCTTTGTTTATTGTCACCATGGCTTCTCAAAATCTTCCGGGCTTGGCGGCGATTCGCGCGACCGGCTTTGGAGATGAGCGCCAGCAGGGTGGCGATGCGGGCATACCCGTCTCAAAAATCATCACCCTGACAGGCTTGGCGACCTTGGTCTTGGCCCCATTTGGGGCGTTTTCACTGAACCTGAGTGCGATCACCGCAGCCATGTGCATGGGCCCTGAATCCCACCCTGATAAATCCCGGCGCTATACGGCTGCGGTGTCGTGCGGTGTTTTGTACGTCATCTTGGGTTTGTTTGGTGCCACCATCATGGCTGTGCTCACGGCCTTTCCTAAAGAGCTTGTCGCAGCGATTGCCGGTTTGGCTTTGATGGGGACGATAGCCGCAGCCTTGGCAACGGCCTTGCACAAGGAAGCCGACCGCGAAGCGGCGATGGTGACTTTTTTAATTACCTTGAGCGGCGTGATCATTGGTGGAGTTGGCTCGGCGTTTTGGGGCGTTGTCGCGGGGGTTGTGGCCATGGCCGTTCAACACTACCATCCCCAAAAACGCAAAGCGCCTTTGTAATTCGTCTTGAAAGTTTCCATGGATATTTTGTTTGTTGCTGACCCCTTGGAGTCCTTCAAGATTTACAAGGAAACCACTTTCGCCATGATGCGTGAGGCCCAGCGCCGTGGACATACGCTGTCAGCCTGTGAGCCCCACCATATTCTGTGGCAGAGCGGCAGTACCGTGCAGGCGCAGGTGCGCCGTATTGTTCTGACCGGAGATGCGTTGAACTGGTTTCGCGAGGAGGCCAGCGAAAGCCGGGCATTG
>JAIPDD010000101.1 GCA_021737875.1 Sulfuritalea sp. | reverse complement strand
GCATTGGCTTGGCGCTTTTGTTTTTGGTCTTGGCCGCAGCTGCCACTTTGGCTTTCCCCCTTGCGCTTCGCAGCCTGATTGATGGGGGCCTGGTCCACGACGACAAGGGCGCGCAGATGCTGGCCATGCAAGAGCACTTTGTACTGCTCTTTGCTGTGGCTACGGCTTTGGGGCTCTTTTCAGCCGCTCGGTTTTACATGGTGAGTTGGTTGGGCGAGCGCGTTACCGCAGACTTGCGCAATGCGGTTTACCAGCATGTCATGCACCAAAGCCCCGAGTTTTTTGAAACCACGCAAACCGGCGAAGTTCTCTCGCGCCTGTCCGCTGACACCACGCTGGTTCAAACCGTTGTCGGCTCCTCATTGAGCATGGGCTTACGCAACGCGGTCATGGGCTTGGGCGCATTGGGTGTGTTGGTTTGGACGAACCCTTTGGTGATGCTGCAGGTCTTGGTGGTGTTGGTCCTTATTGTGGTGCCAAGCCTTTGGTTTGGGCGACGGGTTCGCAAACTCTCCCGGGCCAGCCAAGACCGCATAGCCGACTCCAGCGCGATTGCTGCCGAAGTGTTGAATGCCATTCCGGTCGTTCAAAGCTATACCGCAGAAGATCGTGAGTCCGCACGCTTTACCGTATCGACCGACAACGCTTTTGATACGGCGGTGCGCCGAAGCCTCGCCCGCTCGGTATTGGTCGCCTTCATCATCATTGCGACATCGGCCGCATTGCTTTGGGGCTTGTACCAAGGAACCCAGGCCGTGGTCGCTGGCCGTATCAGCGCAGGTGATTTAGGCCAAACCGTGGTTTACGTCATTATTTTGGCCAGTGCCTTTGCCGTATTGGGCGAAGTCTATGGCGACTTGCTACGCGCAGCGGGTGCGACAGAGCGCTTAATGGAGCTTCTCAACACCCGCTCTCCCATCGCCTCACCGGCGGCTCCCCAAGTGGCTGCCATGCCAGCCGCTGGCAGCGCAGTAGAGTTTGACAGTCTGGCCTTCCACTACCCATCGCGCCCTTTACAGCAAGCGCTCGAAAAATTCAGTTTGAAAATTCAACCGGGCCAAACTGTTGCCATCGTGGGGCCCAGCGGTGCAGGCAAAAGCACGGTGTTTCAACTCTTGCTTCGTTTTTACGATGCGCAGTCGGGTCACATCGTTTTAGACGGTGTGCAAACCGATGCCATGTCCTTAAACGCTTTGCGCCAACGCATTGGCATCGTCCCCCAAGACGCGGTCATTTTTTCAAGCAGTGCGTTAGAAAATATTCGCTACGGCAAGCCGCAGGCCAGCGATGAAGAGGTCAAAGCCGCAGCCCAAGCTGCCTTTGCACACGAGTTCATCACCGCCTTGCCCCAAGGCTATGACACCTTTTTGGGCGAACGCGGACTGCGGCTGTCTGGCGGTCAACGCCAGCGCATCGCGATTGCCCGCGCGATGCTGAAGAATCCACCCCTGCTTTTGCTCGATGAGGCGACCAGCGCCTTGGACGCAGAGAGTGAGCGCATGGTTCAAGCCGCGCTGGATTCAGCCATGCGCGACCGCACCACGATTGTGATTGCCCACCGCCTGGCGACTGTTCAAAAGGCCGATGTGATCGTTGTCTTGGACCACGGAAAACTCGTAGAACAAGGAACCCATGCCGAACTGGTCGCGCGTGGCGGCGTGTATGCCGGATTGGCAGCGCTGCAGTTCAATGCGTAGTTCCATGCGGCTTGGGGCTTCCATTTCCATGGTTATCCATTTTTTGCATAGTTAAGAAACGAGTTGGCCTTGGACAACTGAGAAAGGCAAGACTACATTGCAGGCACTTTAACCACGAACCAAGGTGCTTTTATGTCTCATGCTGTTCCTAGTTACCTACAAGCCGATCACCTCGGGCCATGGGGGGTGTATTTACAACAGGTGGACCGGGTGATTCCTTACCTGGGTCATCTCGCAAGGTGGGCTGAAACCTTAAAGCGGCCCAAACGGGCCTTGATTGTGGATGTGCCGATTCAAATGGACAACGGAACCGTTGCGCACTTTGAAGGCTACCGTGTTCAGCACAACACATCGCGGGGACCGGGCAAAGGCGGCGTGCGCTTTCATCAAGACGTTACGCTGTCAGAAGTGATGGCGCTCTCGGCTTGGATGTCGATTAAAAATGCGGCTGTCAACGTTCCCTACGGTGGCGCAAAGGGGGGCATCCGCGTGGATCCTAAAACGCTTTCCTTGGGTGAACTTGAACGCATGACGCGTCGCTACACCAGTGAAATAGGGATCATCATTGGGCCTACCAAAGACATTCCTGCGCCTGACGTCAATACCAATGAGCAAACGATGGCTTGGATGATGGACACGTATTCGATGAACGAAGGCGCAACAGCGACTGGCGTGGTCACAGGCAAACCGATTGACTTGGGTGGGTCACTTGGACGGCGGGAAGCGACGGGACGGGGCGTCTATACCGTGGGCGTCGAGGCAGCCAAGCACATTGGCTTGGACATCAGCAGTGCAAAAATTGCGGTGCAAGGTTTTGGCAATGTAGGCGGCATCGCTGCCAAACTGTTTGCCCAAGCGGGCGCCACGGTTGTTGCGGTTCAAGACCATGGCGGAACCATTGCCAAGGCATCGGGCCTGGATGTCAACGCGCTCCTGTTACATGTTGCAAATACGGGGAGCGTGGCAGGCTTCGCTTTGGCCGATGTGCTCCCTGACGCAGAATTTTGGGGCGTTGCGTGCGATATTTTGATACCCGCTGCCTTGGAGCAGCAGATCACCGAAACCAATGCCCATCGTATTCAAGCGCGCATGGTGATTGAAGGCGCCAATGGGCCCACCACGCCGCAGGCAGATGATATTTTGCAAGACCGCGGCATCTTAGTGGTCCCCGATGTCATCGCCAACGCAGGTGGTGTCACGGTGAGTTACTTTGAATGGGTACAGGATTTTTCGAGCTTTTTTTGGAGCGAGGATGAAATCAACTCGCGCTTGGTTCGAATCATGCAGGAGGCTTTTGCAGTGGTCTGGCAAGTAGGGCTTGACCACCAAGTGAGCTTGCGCACTGCAACCTTTATTGTTGGGTGTAAACGCATCTTGCATGCCCGTGAACTCAGGGGGCTGTATCCCTGAAACGCTTATTGCAAGGGCTCTTTCAGCGCATCCGGTAACACCAAAGGCATCACAGCGATGCCCTCTTCAAGAAGGTCGCGGGTTTCTTGCGCTGTCGCTTGGCCCCGTATGCCATGCTCCGGGACTTCACCGTAATGGATTTTTCGGGCCTCTTCGGCAAATCGGTTGCCAACATCAGAGGTATTGGCGATCATGGCTTTGGCCATTGCCATCCACGCAGCGGTTAATTCAGGATTGGCAGGCGCAGCCACGGCGGTACGCGCACCCCCTTCGTTATCAGACAGAGACAGGTGCGGCTTAGACAAATTCAAACGTGGCGCACTGGGTTTTTTCGTCACCTTGGCATCTGCGCACATCGGGCACTGAACCAAAGCGCGACTGCATTGGGACACAAAGTCGTCTTCCGAGCCGAACCAGCCCTCAAAGGTGTGGCCTTGGCTGCACTGCAAATCGAGGACTTTCATTCTGCGCTTTGCCAGTCCAGCGTCCAAGCGCCACTGAGAAAATTTTGCAACCAAAGTACGCCCGTCAAGGTTTTTGCATCGGTCACGCGTCCGTCACGGCACCATTGCGAAAGTTCATCGGGCGAAACGGTAATGACATCTAAAAACTCACCTGCATCGAGCTTGCGCTCACTCAAGGTCAGGCCACGCGCAAACCAAATATCGATAAATTCAGTGGAATAAGAAATGCCGGGATGGAGAACGCCCGCACGCGCCCACTGTGCTGCGCGGTAACCGGTTTCTTCCATCAACTCCCGCTGCGCACACGCGAGCATTGCTTCGTTCGGATCTAATTTTCCCGCTGGAAACTCCACCATGACACGGTCGACTGGGTAGCGAAATTGGCGCTCCACTACAACACGCACAGAACCTTCTGCATCCAAGAGCAATGGAATCACCATAACCGCCCCAGGGTGAACAATGTACTCACGGTGGCTTGTGCTGCCATCAGGCAAGGTCACGGTATCGCGAAAGGCGTGTAAAAAACGGCCTTGGAGTATTTCTTGGCGCGATTGCCGAATTTCGCGCAAATGGGTGTCCGCCATGGTGGTACCGATTTAACTGCTGTGTTTGAGCAAATAGCGGTACACAAAACCGGGAAAGGCCAAGGTCACAAACAGCGTTCCCGTGATGGCGTAGAACTCCCAACCTTGGGGAGCGATTTGTCCAAACGATTGTTCAAGAAACAAACCAATTCCACCCACTACGCCGTAAAAAAACACCAGTTCTAACAAGCGCAATCCCAAACTCTTGGGAGTTTGCACTTTCACAACACCGAAAATGCGCTGCGTTAAAAAGGGGGTGTTTGCTAAAAGCAATGACAATGCGACGAGAAAATAAACACCAAGAGAGTGGGACATAAATCGCCCAAACCCTTAGGTTCCAAGCATTTGCAAAATCGATTGGGCAGACAATGCCATCAAACCGGCAGGGAACAATCCCAGCAGCAATACCAGGGCGCCGTTAAGACACAAAACCACACGCACATCTTTGCGGGCAACGATTTGGCTTGCGGTGATGGGTTCATCAAAATACATCACTTTGACTACGCGCAGGTAGTAAAACGCACCGACCAAAGACATCATCACTGCAAAAATGGCGACACCCAAATGCAGCAGCTGACCGGAGGCAATCAAAGCTTGCAAGACCGACAGCTTGGCGTAAAAACCGACCATGGGAGGAATACCCGCCAGCGAGAACATACACGCAGCCATCACACCCGCGTACAAGGGACTGATTTGGTTCAGGCCAGCAAAGTCGGTGATTTCTTCGCTCTCAAAACCATCCCTTGCCAACAGCATGATTACCCCAAAACTGGCCAAGGTAGTGAGAACATAAGTGATGACGTAGAACATGGCCGAGCTGTACGCATTGGCCGCCGAAAGGGGGTTGCCATTGATCACGCCGGACATCACGCCAATAAGCACAAATCCCATTTGCGAAATGGTTGAAAACGCCAGCATCCGTTTGATATTGGTTTGAGCGATGGCAGCCAGGTTACCGATAAACAGCGAAGCAATAGACAAAAGCATCAGCATTTGCTGCCAGTCGATGGCCAAGGGGAGCATACCCTCCACCAACAAACGCATGGTGATTGCAAAGGCAGCCAACTTTGGTGCACCGCCAATCATCAAGGTCACTGCTGTCGGTGCCCCTTGGTACACGTCGGGAATCCACATATGGAACGGTACGACACCGAGTTTGAAGGCCAGTCCGGCCACAATAAACACCAACCCAAAAACCAATACCTGGTGGCGCACTTGGCCAGAAACAATCGCTTTAAACACGGCGTTGATATCCAGCGAACCGGTCGCGCCATACAGCATGGACATGCCATAGAGCAAAAACCCCGAGGCCATCGCGCCCAACACAAAGTATTTCATGGCAGCTTCAATGGCTGCAGTGTGGTCGCGGCGCAAGGCCACCAAGGCGTAACTTGACAGCGTCAGCAACTCCAAACCCATATAGATCACGAGAAAATTGTTTCCCGAAATCATGATGAACATGCCTAGCAAGGCAAAAAGGCCCAAGGTAAATAACTCGCCGCCACGCAACATGTCGCGCGAAGCAGCGTAGGGTCGGCCATAGACCAAGGTCACCATCACGGCCACAGCCGAGAAGCACTTGAGCCAAGCCGCCATGGTGTCGGCAACCACCATATTGCCAAAGCCATACATAGTCATACCGCTGCTGGCGTACAAAGCTTCGATCAATGCAACCACACCCAAGGTGATGAGCGTCAGGGCATACGTTAATGGGCGCAAGGGGCTTTGGGCTTTGAGGTCCAAAAGCGCAATAGCGCACGCCATGAACAGCAAGATGGCCTCAGGAAAAATAGCAACCCAAGTGATTTGGTCAATCATCGTTTGTCTCTCAATGCAGCAAGCGTTAATTCAGCTTAGACACGGCAACGTGTCTGAGCAATTCGGCCACCGACGTGTCCATCACATCGGTAAACGGTTTGGGGTTGACGCCCATGTACAAGACTGCGGCTGCTAAAAGTGCCAGCATCACAAATTCGCGGGCGTTGATATCGCTGAGTCCTTTGACATCATCATTGCTGACAGGCCCAAGGTAAACGCGCTTGAACATCCAAAGCGTATACGCAGCACCAAAGATGAGCGCGCTCGCAGCAACCAAGCCGATCCAGAAATTAAATTTCACCGCACCCAAAATCACCATCCACTCGCCCACAAAGCCCGCGGTTCCTGGCAAGCCACAATTGGCCATGGCAAAAAACAAAGAGAAAGCAGCGAACTTCGGCATGGTGTTAACCACCCCGCCGTAACTGGAAATTTCGCGGGAATGCACGCGGTCGTACAAGACCCCAATGGACAAGAACATCGCGCCTGAGACAAAACCATGGGCAATCATTTGCACAATGCCGCCGGAGACACCCAGATCATTAAAGATAAAAAAGCCCAAGGTGACAAAGCCCATATGCGCTACCGACGAGTAGGCCACCAGCTTTTTCATGTCTTGCTGCACCAGCGCCACCAAGCCCACATAGACCACGGCAATCAAAGACAAAGCAATCATGAGCCAGGCCCATTCGTGCGCGGCATCGGGGGCAATAGGCAAGGAGAAGCGTAAAAACCCATAGGCGCCGAGTTTGAGCATGATGGCCGCCAACACGGCGGAGCCGCCCGTAGGCGCTTCCACGTGGACATCTGGCAACCAGGTATGCACCGGGAACATTGGTACCTTGACTGCAAAGGCCGCAAAGAAGGCGAAGAAGAGGCCCGTTTGCGCCGCTTGGCTCAAAGGCAAAGCATGCCAGGAGGCGATATCAAAACTTCCGTTCGATTGGATGTACAGATAGATCAGCGCGACCAATGTCAGCAAAGAGCCCAGCAAGGTGTAGAGGAAAAACTTGAATGCCGCGTAAATTTTGTTGGGGCCGCCCCAAATACCAATGATCAAATACATCGGGATCAGGGTGGCTCCAAAAAATACGTAAAACAGCAAGCCGTCTAAGGCACTAAAGACGCCAATCATCAAGCCCGAGAGAATCAAAAACGCAGCCATGTACTGGTTCACTTTGCGGGTGATCACTTCCCATCCGGCAATCACCACCACCACATTGATGAACGCAGTGAGCAACACAAACCAAAAAGAAATACCGTCCACGCCGAGGTGGTAGTTCACATTAAAGCGCTCGATCCAGGGTTGGTATTCAACAAACTGCATGGCCGCAGTGCCCAGCTTAAAGCCGCTGTACAGCGGCAGCGTGAGCAAAAAGCTGATCACCGAACCGACCAAGGCCAACCAACGTACCGCACGGGCTTGGTCATCGCGGCCAAGCGCCAACAGCACCAGGCCAAACGCAATGGGCGTCCAAATAGCAAGGCTCAACATTCCCATTTTTCTTATTCCTTACTTGTTGAGCCAGACGAAATACGTCATCAGCACAAAAATACCCAAAATCATGACCAAGGCGTAGTGGTACAGATAGCCTGACTGCAAATGACGCACCTTGCTAGAAATCCAGCCCACCAAGCGCCAAGAACCGTTGACCAAGAAGCCATCGATCAAAGTGCGGTCGCCGCCCTTCCAAAGTCCTGTACCTAACAAACGTGCGCCACGCGCCAAGATGTTTTCATTGAACCA
>JAIPDD010000100.1 GCA_021737875.1 Sulfuritalea sp. | reverse complement strand
GAGCAAGAGCAAGAAATCAAAGACTGCATCGCTCACACCGGAAAGCGCCCGGTGCAGTGGCTGCTTGAAAACCTGCCGGTGAACGCGCGCTGGAACCTGGTGCACGCCACCCACACCACCGCGCAGGAGCTCGCTGGCGTGGCAAAAAGTGGTGCGAGTATCGTTATTTGCCCCAGCACCGAAGCCAATCTGGGCGACGGCGTTTTTGACTTCAGCACCTATTGCGCGCTGGGCGGCCGCTGGTCTGTGGGCTCGGACAGCCACGTCACCCGCAGTTGGACCGAAGAACTGCGCTTGCTGGAATACGGCCAGCGCCTGGTGCAAAAAAAGCGCAATGTGGCCGCGCATTGTGGCCCCAGCATCAGCAGCGCTGCCAACCTATTGGAGGCCGCGTTGGACGGTGGCCACGCGGCTACAGCCCAGCCGCTTGGCAGTTTGCAGATCGGATGCCGTGCTGACTTTCTGGTGCTCGATAGTCACTCACCGAGCCTGTTGGGCATCCCTAAAGACCATGTGCTAGATGCACTGGTTTTCTCCAGCCCCGACCATACTCACCAAGCGGTGTATGTGGCGGGCAAGACGGTAGCGCAGCGGGCCGATCCCGAAATGACCCGTGCATTCGCGCAGACCATGCGCGTGCTTTGGGAAACCTAAGCCACTTCAAGCACCAGCTTGCCAAAGTTCTCGCCGTTAAACAGCTTCAATAAGGTTTGTGGGAAGTGGTCCAAGCCGCGGACCACGTCTTCTTTGCTTTTCATCTGACCGCTTTGCAAATAGCCCGCCATCTCTGCAACGGCCAAGTGGTAGCGAGAAGCATAGTCAAACACCACGATGCCCTCCATGCGAGCGCGGTTGACCAGCAGGCTCAAATAGTTTTTGGGCCCTTGAACGGCGGTGGTAGCGTTGTATTGGCTGATGGCACCGCAAATCACAATACGGGCTTTGCGGTTGATGCGGGCCAAGACGGTGTCCAAAATATCGCCGCCCACATTGTCAAAATAAATGTCAACGCCTTTGGGGCAGTGCTCTTTGAGTCCGTCTCTGACGGCGCTTGGCCCGGCTTTGTAGTCAATGCAAGCATCAAAGCCCAGCTCTTTGACCACCCAGTCGCATTTGGCTTGGCCCCCGGCAATTCCAACCACCCGGCAGCCCTTGATTTTTGCCATCTGCCCCACGGTTTGGCCTACCGCACCCGCAGCTCCTGAGACCACCAAGGTTTCGCCTGCTTGGGGTTGGCCTACATCCATCAAACCAAAGTAGCCCGTCATGCCTGGCATGCCCAAGACGTTGAGCCACTGGGTGAGTGTTCCTACGCGCAGGTCAATTTTGACCAAGCCGCTGTGTTTGAATTCTGTCTCTGCGAGCGTGAGGTATTCCTGCACACCAAAGCCCGCGCTCACAAAGTCACCGACCGAATAGTTTTTATTTTTGGATGCAATCACCTGACCGACCCCACCCGCCCGCATCACCTCGCCAATGCCTACAGGCGGGATATAGCTTTTGCCTTCGTTCATCCAGCCGCGCATGGCGGGGTCCAAGGAAATGGCCAAGGTTTTTAAAACGACACCGCCTTCCATTGGCTCCTGAACGGCTTCTGAGGTTCGACTCCAGTTGGCCTGGGTCGGAAGACCCACGGGCCTTGCGGCCAAACGAATTTGGTGGTTTACCAGTGAACTGAGAGCCAAGGGCGCTGTGGTCATAAACATCCATCCTTTCAAAGAGATATATCGAATTATCTTCAGGTCTGCGCTACAAGCTTGCACATTGGCGACTCCAATCCATGAGATCAAAAAAAACGGGCTGCAAAAATGCAGTCCGTTTTTAGAGAAAGGCGTTTGGCCTTATTAAGTACCTACGACGCCTCCGTCGACCTTGCGAATCACCACCGTCGCAGAACGTGGGCGACCATTCGCTTTCTTTTCTGGCCAGTTAGAAACAGCCCGTGGATTCTTCGGATCGCTGGTCTCGTTAGCGGGTTCGCCAGGATGTTGCACGTTGATAAACATGGTTTTACCGTCGGGTGTGCTTGTCGCTCCAGTGATCTCGCAACCCGCAGGTCCGACTAAAAAGCGGCGAACGTCACCGGTTTTCGTATCAGCCGCCAACATCATGTTGTTGCCAAAGTTTTTCAAGTCACCCTTGCCCATGGCCGAGGTTGACATGTCGCATTGAATCCAAAGAATTCCGCGACCATCCACCCACAGTCCATCCGGGCACGAGAACATATCGCCCTTGATACTGCCTTTGGCTTCTTTGCGCTCGAGTGAGGGGTCACCGGCCATGATGAAATGGTTCCAAGCGAATGTCCGCGCTCCAAAGTCACCATCTTCTTTCCAGCGAATGATGTTGCCTTGGGTGTTGTTTACGCGGGGATTTGCAGCGTCCACTGCCGGTTGTTTGTCACCACCCCGGTTGCTGTTATTGGTGAGGGTTGCGTAAACCCAACCTTCTTTGTCCACTTCGATCCATTCTGGGCGGTCCATCTTGGTCGCACCCAACAAATCGCTGGCTTGGCGCGCTTTGATGAGTACATCGCCTTGGTCGTTGAAACCATTGGCGGCTGTCAGTGGTCCTTGGCCGTGGGTCAAGGCAATCCATTGGCCTTTGCCATCGGCATTGAACTTGGCAACGTACAAGGTTCCGTGGTCGAGCAAACTGGCGTTCGCTGCGGCTCCGCCGGGCTTGATGGCGTCGCGGCTGACAAACTTGTAAATGTATTCAAACCGTGCATCTTCACCCATGTACACAACCGCACGGTTGTCTTTGGTAACCGCCACAGTCGCGCCTTCATGCGCACCACGGCCCATAGCCGAGCGCTTCATAGGAGTCGAGCTGGGGTTGTAGGGGTCAATTTCTACGATCCAACCAAACCGGTTCGGTTCATTGGGGTTTTTGACGGCATCAAAACGCGCATCATGTTCATGCCAACGGTATCCGCCACCGCCTTTTTTCAAACCCCAGCGTTTTTCGTGCTCAGACATCGAGTCACCACCGCTGAAATAATTGATAAAGTTTTCTTCGGAGGTGAGGTAGGTGCCCCAAGGGGTGATGCCACTGGCGCAATTGTTCAATGTGCCCATAACCACGCGACCGGCTGGGTCTGCGGCTGTCTTGAGTAAAGCGTGTCCCATTGCCGGGCCGCTCATTTCTGTGCGTGTATTGGCAGTGATCCGACGGCCCCAAGGTGAGGGGTTGACCACGTTCCATTTGCCCGCTTTGTCTTCCACCTCAATGATCGACACACCATGCGCGGCTTGTGATTTGCGAACCTTGTCTGCAGTCCAAGTCGCCATACCATCGGTAAACAAAAGGCCGTGGTCCACATACTCGTGGTTCATCGCCAGCAAGCCGCTTTTTGAGCCTTCTTGGGCAAAATAATGGATACCGTCGTGGTTCATTCCCAACTGGGTTTCTTGGTGCGCAGCTGAATTGCTTGCATCGTCTTTGAACGCGTGGTTTTCGCCCGACATACCTACGGGATCACCCCAAGGCGCAATGACTTGGTAGGTATAGCCTTCTGGCACGGTGATGGTATCGGCAGTGGACACCCCCACACTTTTAAAACCGATCAAGGATCCGCCGGCCATGCTGCCGGTGGCACAACCGGTTAACGCTGCAGCGCCGCCGATGGCACTCAAAGGTGCAAAAAAACTACCAGCCAATGCGCCCAATCCACCGCGCAAAATCATGCGCTTTGAGGGATCCGACACTTCATGAATCGTGGGGTTAGAAGAACGATTACTGTCTTCCATCAATGAAAAGTCTTTTGCCATGGTTAATGCTCTCTGTGTTTCAAGTATGGGCTTTGCCACATTGCGCAGCCTCAGTGGGTTTGTAATGGCTCAGCGTGTCAGTTTGGTGACAAACACACCGCTGTAAAGGGTTTTGGCAATTTCTTTATAGCGCTACGTTCAAACCGATAATGATGTATTGGTATTTTTTGCTTCGGAACACTTTATGCCCCCTTTCTTTTCTTTGCCTCCCTTGTCGCAGGGGGGCGCCTTGTCACAAACACTGAAGACCCAGGGCTATGCCGTGATGGATGCAGACACGGTGCAAACGCTTTCACTGGCCCCCGCAGATCAAATGCTTGCATGGACTGGCTTGTGGAACGACTTGCCCGCTGATGCCTACCTTCGCGATGGTGGCCGCTACCGAAGGCGAAGACACTCCTGCTTTGTCATCGCAGGTAATGCACTCAGACAAGCGCCCCACCGACCCCACTGGCAGCCTGTGGAGTACAACGCCCTGCATGGCGGAATGCAGCGCCACTTTGAACCCATGGAAAGCACCATGGTGCAAAGCTCCGCTTGGATGCAACTGCTCACATGGTTGGGCCGTGTGTGCTCAGATCTCAAGGGGGTAAAAACCTGGTACGCCGAGGCCCATCAATTTCGCATCGACACCACCGACGGAATCGGCCGCCCGACCCCAGAAGGCGCGCACCGCGATGGCGTTGATTTGGTGGCTGTATTTTTGGTGGACCGCCAAGGCGTGAAAGGAGGCGAGACGCGGGTATTTGAAGCGGAAGGTCCCCAGGGGCAGCGCTTTACGCTCGCGCAACCTTGGTCGGTTTTATTGCTAGACGACGAGCGCGTGATTCATGAGTCCACCCCCATTCAGCCCATCACTGAAGGGGGGTACCGCGACACCTTGGTGGTAACGCTACGCGGGGGTGGGTTTCAAGAACGCTGACGCTCAAAAATAGCGGCAATCCCTTGGCCGCCACCAATGCACATGGTCACCAAGGCGAAGCGGCCGTTGATGCGTTCAAGTTCATACAAAGCTTTGACGGTGATCAAGGCGCCGGTAGCGCCAATGGGATGGCCCAGTGAAATTCCAGACCCATTGGGGTTAACCTTTGCAGGGTCTAAGCCCAGGTCGCGCGTGACAGCGCAGGCCTGTGCCGCAAAAGCTTCGTTGGCTTCGATGACGTCTAAATCGTTGACCGTGAGTCCGGCTTTTTGCAAGGCCAGTTTCGTCGCCGGGACGGGCCCAATGCCCATGAATTTCGGGTCAACGCCCGCATGTGCATAGGCTACGAGTCGGGCCAGGGGTTTAAGTCCCCGGGCTTTGGCAGTGCCTGCTTCCATCAATACCACCGCAGCAGCGGCATCGTTGATACCCGAAGCGTTTCCTGCTGTCACCGTGCCGTTTTCTTTGATGAACACAGGTTTGAGCTTGGCCATGTCAGCGAGGGTGCAATTGGGGCGGAAATGCTCGTCGGTTTGGTATGCGACATCGCCTTTTTTGCTTTTGAGGATGACGGGGGTAATTTGGCTGGTGAAGTAACCCGCCTCGGTTGCGCGTTGGGCGCGGTTGTGGCTTTCAACGGCCAAGGCATCTTGGACTTCTCGGGTGATTCCCCATTTGGCTGCGATGTTTTCTGCGGTCACGCCCATATGGATATTTTGAAACGGGTCGTGCAAAGCGCCAATGACCATGTCCACCATTTTGGTGTCCCCCATGCGGGCGCCCCAGCGCATATTGAGCGAGGCAAACGGACCCCGGCTCATGTTTTCTGCGCCCCCGCCAATGGCTACATCTGCGTCGCCAAGCAAAATACTTTGGCTGGCATTGACAATCGCTTGGAGGCCGGAGCCGCACAAGCGGTTCACATTAAAAGCCGGTGTTCCTTCACCGCATCCGCCGTTGATCGCCGCAACCCGTGACAAATACATGTCTTTAGGCTCGGTATTGACCACATGGCCAAAGACAACGTGGCCCACGTCTTTGCCATCGACTTTGGCGCGGGACAAGGATTCGCGAACCACCTGGGCCGCTAAATCGGTAGGGGCAATATCTTTAAGGCTACCCCCAAACGTTCCAATCGCGGTTCGTACGGCACTGACAACAACAACTTCACGGGACATGGTCAAACTCCTAAATGGGTGAAAAGCGAGAGTTTGCTACCCAAAGGATGCATGGGCCTTACAGCGGCATTTTTTAGCTTTATCCCCGAACGTCCGCAACCGCTTGCTCGCCAAAGTCAGCCCGCTCTAAATAGGCCAATACCCGCTGGGCCGCATCCGCAGGGCTGGCAAGCTGCCCCTGCGCATGCAAGCCCGCAAAGTTGCCTTGGTCGGGAAAGGCGCGGGGGTCTGCACTTCTGAGATCGGTTTGCATATTCGTATCAATCACACCCGGTGCCAAGGAGCAGACCTTGGCCCCGTGGGGTCGCAAGGCTTCTTCTAAGGCGACGCAACGCGTGAAATGGTCCATGCCCGCTTTGGCCGCGCAGTAGGCGGCAGACGACGCCATGGGCCTGCGTCCTAGGCCGGATGAAATATTGAGTACCTTGCGTTGGGCTATCCATTTTTGGGTGGCGTTTAAAAACGCAGCGCACAGTTGCATGGGAGCTTCTAGCCCAACGCGCAACGCGTAGGCCAGTTGGGAAGGGTCGTTGTCCTGGGTCGGTGCCAATGGCCCAATGACGCCCGCGTTATTGATTAAGGTGGCACTTTTGAGCGCGCTTGAATCCAGCGCAGACAGCCAAGTGCGCAAGCGCGCTGCTACAACCGCCCCTTCGCTTAAATCAGCGCTCCATTGCTCTAACAGAGCGCCGTGCTTTTCCGCCTCTTGGATCAGGCTGTCGTCTAAGTTACGTGAAATACAGAGCAGCCGAATATGGGGCTGTAATAGTTGAAGCGCCATGGCTTGGCCCATGCCTTTGGATGCGCCCGTCAGAATAACAAGTGTGTTTTGCATAGTGCCCCTTTGGTGGTGCACTATTTTGACAGCCTGCGTGATCCGTCACAATTGGTGCATGGCCATCAAATCAACGATCTTCAAAGCGAATCTGCAGATTGCAGACATCGACAACAGCTATTACGCAGACCACGCCCTGACCTTGGCGCGGCACCCCAGCGAGACCGACGAGCGCATGATGGTGCGATTGGTAGCCTTGGCGCTAAACGCCCACAAACTGCAGTCGGTTTGCGGCGGTGATGGAACCCTGGCTTTTGGTGCGGGCTTGTCAGACCCCGATGAACCTGATGTGTGGCTCAGAGACTTTACGGGCCGAACGCGGCTTTGGATGGAGGTTGGTCAACCTGAAGACAAGCCTTTGATCAAAGCATGCGGCAAGTCTGATGCCGTGGTCTTGTATTGTTTTAACCACGCTGCCGAGGTGTGGTGGAAAACGATGGAAAACAAACTCAGTCGCCCTCAAAACTTACGCGTTTACCGCATCCCTACCTTGGCCTCGCAAGCGCTCATCGCTTTGGCACAGCGCAGCATGCATTTGCAAGCCACCGTGCAAGAGGGTGTTTTGACTTTAGGCGATGCGAATACGACGGTTGAGATTGAGCCAATCAAGTGGAAGTGAATGGAGCAGGCGGCGCCATTTAAACCTGCGCCCCCTCCACCAAGAACCGCACCCGCCGCACACCATTCCACTCATCCGCATCCAAACGAAAAGCCAAAGTTACCTTGGTAGGCAGGGGCTCGGTATGGCTAAACCAAATGGCATCGATGGGTTGGCCTTGGTGTTTGAGTTTGAGGGCCAGGTGTTTTTCACCCACCAAGCGCTGAGAAATAATTTCAACCTCTTCGCTAAACGTGGGTGCGGCAAAGCCTTGGCCCCACACCTCATGGTGCAAGGTATCTACCAAATCGACCCGGCGGTACTCGGCGGCAAGCAGCCCGTCGGTGGCAAGTTGGCGCTGCAAGGTGGCTGCGTCCAACCATTCGTGCGCGACTTCGCTTAGTGCGTTCTCGAAGGTATCGAAGTGTT
>JAIPDD010000151.1 GCA_021737875.1 Sulfuritalea sp. | reverse complement strand
ACCGCTTCACGCGATGATCTTGCGCCGCTGATTCCGCTGCTTCTCTGTGAGGGTTGAAGTTGTTGTAAGTCTTGGGCTTTATCTTGAACCAAGCTGACGATGGCTTCTAAACGACGCCAAGCCCACAGGGGTTGGACCAAGACCACCACTAAAATAAAGGGCGACGGATCGAGCCAAAAGTTCCAGCGGGTTAACAAGGAGTACGTTAACACCACGCTCAAAGCGATCAAGAAAGTGGCTGCTAGCAAGCCGGTTCTTGGTCTTAAGTTCACCAATCCAAACAAGATCAATAACAAGGCGCACAAAGGCAAGACAAAGCTAAACCAAACGGTTGATTCTTGAATCAATGCGTTATCAAGCGACGCGTTGAGAACGCTTGCCAAAATCGCTACACCCGGCGTACTTGCGTTGTTGTTTCCTGAGTAAAGCGTGGGGTAACGGTCGCCTAAGCTTGGCGAAGTCACGCCAACTAAAACGTATTTGTCTTTAAATAAACTTCGGGTGAAATTGAAGTTGATGGCATCGGAAAAGGACACCATAGTGAAACCGATGCGGGGGTCAACCATGCGAAAGCGGCGGTAGCTTGATTCGGCGGCGTTGATTTTAAAACTGGGATCACCCTGGGCGTGTAAAGCCAAGGCCAAGCTCGGCCATTGCAGTTCGTTGGTGTTGAGGCCACGAATCACGCCATCGGCGTCAAAGGCCAGGTTGATATGACCCAGCGTTGCGGCTTGCGCCATAGCGGCGACTGGAAAGTGAGGGCTGAGGTCTTGTCCTGCCTTTTCTGGGAGCTTGAACTCCAAGGGAATGACCGTCTTTTGTCGAACCATTTGTTCTGCCAGCGCTGCGTCGTCCTCGGTCGGGTCAACAAAGAGCAAATCAAAACCAATGGCTTTAGGCCGAAAGCGGTCATCGTCAAGGCTTTCGAGCAGCTTGGTGTACTGCGATCTTTGTAGCGGCCAACCACCAAGCTCGGTTAGCGAGCGGTCGTCAATCGCGACGATGATGATGTCTTCTGATGCGCGAAAGCCGTGCCATCGCATGTAGTGGTCATACAGGACGTTGCCCATCGGGCGAGCCAAGTCGCCAAACACCAGCGCTGCGAGAAGACCAATGGCGATGGCAACGGTTAACAACCATTCGCGACGCAGCCGCGTTTTTCGTTGAAGGTGGGCGTTCAAGGCGAGGTACTTGCGACGGTAATAAGTTCAAACATACCCGACTGTTGTACCGTGGTTGTGACTGTATTGGCGGGCTGGGTCGGACGCATGGAATACGACAGAGTCCAGGCGTATTGCCCGCTTGGCAAGCCTTGGATAGAAAAGCGCCCGTTGCGGGCTTGCAGGTTTTGGTTATTGACAACGGGTTGGCTTACGCCATCTTGAATGCGATTCAAAACAAAAGCAATGGCTCCGTTATCAGCTAAGGGCACGTCAAACAAAGCGCTGCAGCGGGCCGATTTGCCATCGCCCGTACCGGAGCAGAAAGCGTAGTTGCGCTCGGTTCCAACCAGCTCGGAGGGAGAGACGGAGGTGAGTTTATAAAACGTGGCTTGCTTATTTAACCGTGGAATAAAGAACTCAGGGGATAGCAATTGTTGAGAGCCGCGTGTTCCTGACAAGTTGGCCGTCGTTGAGTTATCGGCGATGTAATACTGGGCTAGGGCCACGGGTTGGAGCCGCGCTACAAAAGAAGGTTGGGCGCTTTTGGTGATATCAATGGTCTGAATTCGCGGGGCATCTAACAGGTATTCAACCGCCAATGATTTCCCTTTGCCATCAATCGGCATCCCTAAGCCTTTGGTGATTTCAAGCGTGTTGTTGTCTTTCGCGCCTCGGGCCTGAACCACGCCACCTAAAACCTCGACTTGTGCCGATTGGTCTTCGGGCGAATAACCCACGCGGAACTCGGTACCGCGAACGCCCATAACGGACAAGGGAGTGCGAATTTCAAAGGGCGTGGTTTTAGCGCGGCCTTTGTGAACTTCTAACTCAATACGGCCACGGCTAAGCTCAAGCCGAACCTCAG
The DNA here is from genome assembly GCA_021737875.1 of Sulfuritalea sp. GTDB lineage: Bacteria > Pseudomonadota > Gammaproteobacteria > Burkholderiales > Burkholderiaceae_C > Allorhodoferax. Next base: position 5,743 of record JAIPDD010000151.1, on the reverse strand, counting down.
GCGCAGACTCCAACGCACTTTTACGCAAGGTCGCAATTTTGAGGGTCGCGCTTGATGGCAACCGAATCATGGAGCCGTCTTCTAGTAACAAAGCGACGTGGCATTCCGGCGGAACATCAATCACTGCGCCTTCTTGTAGTCTGGTACCCACTTCCAAAGGCTTTGCGGAGTTGTTGAGGCGGATCGAGCTAGCGCACGACAGGCCCATGACGGTGGCCGTTGATGGTGAAAAACGGACAAGTTCGCGGGGAATTTCTAAATCTAGGCCAACGGGTAATTGGCTCAGCGTTTTAAGCAGGCTGCTTTTTTGAAGACTTCCAAGATCAGCCCCTGCCACCAAGTAGCGTTGAGAGATTTTGGCTAAGGTGTCGCCCGCTCTGACGGTGTAGGTGATGACGAGCTGATCGTCAGTTGCATCTTTTTGTTGCGCATACCCATTCAAGGAAACGAATCCAAGAACACACCATACGCTAAGTACGACAGTAGCAATCCGCTTACTCATCGCTATCGCCTTTGACCGCCATCAGCCGGTACCCAAAGCCGTAAATCGGTTTAAAACGCAGTGCGGTTGATGTGGCGGAGAGATCGAGTTTCTTGCGCAGCCAAGACACGTGAACATCCAGCGAGCGCGACAATTCATCACCGCCGCCGCCCCAAATTTCTTGCAACAGGCGTTCGCGTGATACGGCGCGTTCATGGTTCTCGAACATGAATAGCGCAAGCTTGAATTCTTTTTCAGACAACGTTACTTTTTTACCGGCGAAGGCAACGGTGTTGTCAATCTTGTTAAAGGTGTAGTCGAGCAGGGTTCGCAGCGTGTCTTCGTTGGTGCGCTCGGGGTAGGTGCGGCGTTGTAGCGCCGCAATTCGCGCTAAAAATTCACGAGGACGAACCGGTTTCGTACAGTAATCATCGGCCCAGGCGTTAAGGGCGTCCGTAATGTCTTGCTCGTCGCTTCGGCTGGTAAGAAAAATAACAGGTTCTTTTAAGGCGCGAACATCGCGGATGTGCTTAAGAACTTCAAGCCCAGACATCCGCGGAACCCGCCAATCTAAAACAAACAAATCAATCGTGTCACGTCCAATCGCTCTGACCATATCGGCGCCATTAGTAAAAACAGAAACAGTGTGGCCCGCGCCCTCCAATATCTCGCGCACGTGTTGGGCGAGGTGGGGTTCGTCTTCTAATAGGCCGATGTACATTTGTCAGATTTTATAGGGTTGTGCTTCTGGGCTATTTATGGCCTTTTCCAAAGCATTAATTGCGGAGATGACTTCGGAAAAGTTGGGGACGTCCCCGAACACCATGCCCACCATTGCTTGATAGTCGCGCCTTAATAGCGTCTCCATTTCAATGCTGGGGACAATTGAAAACGATCCTCTGCGTGCGCTTTTCAGGTCGAGGTCGGTATTATTAAAAAAAGCCATCGCATGTTGGGCACATTGCTCTGCTAATGGGTTATCTGCAAGTGCCTTTTTTCCTTCCCTTGAAAGGGATAATTTATAAAGATCGTAATAGTGTCGAGATACGCGTTGACCTTGCTGCCTGAGTTCTCCGCGTTGGTCATGCCAACGCCGCAATCCATGCATGATGATGATCTTGTCCCAGAAAGTTCGCTCAGCATCGATCGTTAAAACGTTATCTACTCGAAGTTGACTTGATGGAAAATCCTGAGCAATGTAGGGCAGGATGCTGACCAACCGGTGCGGATCTAGCGCCGATTTAGCACCCGCCTCGATCTTGACGGACGGCAAAATGTAATCACTGTCCGCAGTCACTACGGACGGATACCTAAAAAGAAGTGTTTGCCCATCGGTGTCACTCGGATCGATCAGAACTGGAGAATCAGGAGAAGTTTGTTGCGTCTTAGAAAACGCCTCCTTAATTTGACGGTCAAGTCGCTCCCGCAAGGGCCCTTGAACATAAATCTGACAGGCTTTTTTAACACTTTCGAGCTTCGCTCTTTGTTGCTTTCCTGAAAGAACAGTTAGATCACTGGATTCGATTTGCTGTCCGATATCTTCGCGAAAAACGGTGATGTCTATGTCTTCCGAAAAGCGGGATATCAAGCCGTACGCTTTGGATAGCGAAGTACCGCCTTTAAAAAGTAAACGTGGTTCATTGGGTTGTTTGCCATTGAAAAGCAGATCAAGAACCCAAGTGACCCAAAAATCTTTCTCAATATTTTGGATGGTGGTACCGATTCTGTTCGCGGTCGCAAGAAAAAGCCCTCGCCGGTCAGCAGGACTGGCTGCGATCACCTTTAAAAAATCTGGATTCATGATTGAGCAAGCAGTTCACGAATTGTTTTTTGCATCCAAGCCGGCACCGTGTGCAGCCCTTTTTGCAGATCCTCGCGAACGCCAACTGCGTTTTGATGGTCTGTTAGAAGACGAATGAGTTTGGTGCGAATGGCGTCTTGATCTATGTTTGAGCCTGATTTAATACTATCGCGCAGCCAGTACAGAGCTTGAATGATTCGCATCGCTGGGCGGCCCGCCCAATACAGCTTGCTTGGCGCTGTGACTTTGAATTGGATGGTTAGATTGCCTAGTGCAATCGGTCGCAGTCGCCCATCGGTATGAACGATCACCTGCCCCGGAACCGCGTTGGTCAAGCCCAAATCGTTGGCCGCAGTCATCCCGTCCAATAAAACGCGAACCTGATCTCCGCGGCCCACAGCGGCAATGACATTACGATAGTCTGGGGCCGCCGTTTCTCCCGTCAGTGGGTTTGTGCCTGGTTTGTCATATAGACCACGATCAATCCGGCGAAGTTCTTGGCTATTCACCATCCGTTGTAAGGTTTTATCGACAGCGTCGCGGCTCGCTAAGTCGAGAAAATCCACCGGCGTCCACACTTGGGACGCCGGAGCTTGTGCAATGCGTTGCATCATTTGCAATTTGAGTACAGGCGTTGGATTAAGCATTTTGTAGATTTATTTGACCCATAAGTATATACACTTTTCGGACAAATGGCATGTTCGTACCCATTTCACGTCCTAGGCCTAGGTTTGAAGCATCTGTTTTGTCAGACCATCGGCCAAGACGCTGCCATTTTCCAAAACAATCAGTCGCTCAGTCATGCCTAAAACGCGGGCGTTGTGGGAGACGATTAAAAGGGTCACGCCCTTGAGCGTTTGCAGGCGGTCAATGATGGTGGCTTCGGTTTCGGTGTCGAGGCCGGTGGTGGGCTCATCGAGCAGCAAGACTTTGGGTTGGGTGGCAAAAACGCGGGCCAATGCGACCTTTTGGCGCTGACCGCCGGAGAGGTTGGCTCCGTATTCTTCAATGGCGCGGTCTAGGCTTAAGGTGCCGGAGGCAAGGTCTTGGTCGAGGCAAGAAAGATACAAAGCGTGTTGCAGGGCGGCCATGCGCTCGTCTTGGCTGGCGCTACCTGGAAGGTTCATCAGGATGTTGGACTCTAAGGTTCCTGCCATCAACGGGGCTTCTTGGGGCTTAAAGCCCAGCCAAGCAAAGCGGTCATTGGGGGGAATGCTGTGAAGCGCGACATGGTCAACGCGAACCTCGCCGCGCGTGGGCTGCACAGCGCCTGCCAAGATACGCAACAGGGTTGACTTTCCAGAGCCAGGGCGACCGACTAAGCCAACGCGTTCACCCGGAGCGATTTTGATATTGAGTTCGCGCAGCGCTACGTTGCCGTTGGCAAAGTTGTGGGCGACTTGGTTGAGCGCGATGTGGCCTTCAATGCTGCTGCGGGGGCGGTGTAGCGTTGGCGTTGATGCTTCTTCTGCCGCATTGCTTAAAAACGGTGTCAATACTTTCATCGACTGTTGCAACTCAGCCCAACGGCCTAGCGCCATCAAAACCTGACCGGCAACGCCCAGGGTACGTCCGCTCAGCATAGACACCGCCATCATCGCGCCTACGGTGATGTATTGGTCAAACACCAAATACGAACCCACGACAAGCAAGCTGACATAACTCAACAAATAAACCACCTGCGCCCAATGGGCTTGGGCCATCAGCTCTAAGCGCAGCGCCAAGTTCAGCTCGGCCAGTTCGCCTGAAGCTTTGGTAAATTTACTTCCAAGGGCAAGACCCGCATGGCTGCTGCGAAGGGCGTCTAGCGACGACATCGCATCAGTGAGCAAAGCGAGCTTGGTCGCTTGAAGATCCGATACCTTTCGGCCTAAAGCGTTTGCGCGGGTTTTTAAGTGACTGCCAACACCTACATAAATCAAAACCCACAAAACCACCACAACCAACAAAGGCCATGCGATCACGCCAATCACGATAAAAATAATCGCTAAGAAAGGCAGATCAGAAAGCGCTAACAAATACTGGGATGAGAAAAAATCACGCGCTGCGGATAGGTCGCGGTACAAGGTTAAAAACTTAGCCGCCATGCCGGGTTGCATCCCGCTGCGCGACGAAGGCTGCAGCAACGAATGGAAAACACGCGCATCAATTTGCGTATCAATCGCCAAAGCCACCCGCTCCACATCCCGAACCCGCAAAGCGCGTACCGTAATCTCGGCCGCTAAAAACAAAGTCACCCCAATCGCCAAAGCCCACAAGGTTTCAAAAATGCCGTTATGCACCACCTTGTCGTACACCAACATGCTAAATAACGCAGGAATGATGAGTCCGATGTTGATGAAAAAACTAGAAACGGCCAGCCAGCCTAAACGGCCTTGAAAAATGTAGGCAGCCCAGGACTTTAGGTTGGTTAGGTCGGGGGGCATGGGGGTTAGGGATTTAGCCATAATTAAAATCGACTTGGGCAATCACAATCAGTGGGTTGCTTGAGTTAAAAAACTTAATGCTTTGTCCTTGGGTGAAAGTTACACCAGATTCTGCAGCAATGGAGTATGAGTCCTCAGAGCCTAAACGCAAAGTTAAGGTGTCAGCACCGGTTGCGTTAACGAGATTAGAAATCGCAGCACTGCTCAAGACAACGGTGGTCGCATTGCTGTCAGCTTTGACATCAAGTTTTTCAAAATTTTGTGCGTTCAAACTTGAGATATTCAATGTGGCGTTGGCGCTACCATAAACTACTAAGGTGTCGGAATCTGCGCCGCCATTTAATAGTCCACCCAAACTAGATTGCGAAACGATAACGGTGTCGTCGCCAGTGCCTCCATCGGCTGAGTCGATAGCAAATGCGGTAGCAGTGGTATTGGTTTTTAAATCTAGTGTGTCATTGCCAGCGCCACCGATCAAAGAATCCGCCCCATCGCCACCGATAAGTGTGTTTGCATTTGCGTCGCCGGTAAGTGTGTCGCTCAATGCGCTGCCAGTTATATTTTGGATACCTGATAGCGTGTCGCCTTGCGCATCGCCGCCACTGCCACTGCCAGTGACAAGTGAGACAGTGACGCCACTGGCAGAACTGCTGTAAGCGGCGGTGTCATTGCCACCGCCACCGATAAGCGTATCGGATCCTAAGCCACCGATCAAGGTATTGTTACCAGAGTTTCCAGTGATGGTGTTGGCGGCACTGTTGCCAGTGCCATTGATAGCAGCTGTTCCTCCAGTGAGAGTGAGGTTTTCGATGTTGCCACCGTTGGCGCCTGAGCCATCGGTATCTACAAGACTGAAGGTGACAGAACTTTGAACGGTGTCTGTGCCGCTATCTGCTGTGGCCAGTTCGGTGATGATGTCGGTGGTGCTGTCAACGATGTAGATGTCGTCACCCAAGCCGCCAACGAGGGTGTCTATCAATGAACCAGTATTTGTACCGCCGTCGAGGATATTGTTGCCAGAGTTTCCAGTGATGG
>JAIPDD010000008.1 GCA_021737875.1 Sulfuritalea sp. | reverse complement strand
AGTTACCCCTTCCGGCCTTCCAGTAATTGCCGGCCTTGCGCTTGGCCACGATACGTACGCCAGGTTGCCATTCAACCAAGGTGTAAGCGCCAGTTCCATCTGGCTTAGAGAAATCAGTGGTTCCATTTGGAACAATCAGTAGGTGGTAATCGGACAATACAAACGGCAAGTCCGCATTGCCAGTTTTCATCGTGATTTGAACTTGGTGCGATGAGAGTTTTTTGATCTCTGTGATGGGCTCCAAAATGCCTTTGGCTGGAGATTTTGTTTCGCCGCGGTGCAAGTTAATGGAATAAATCACGTCATCGGCATCTAACGATTTACCGGACGTGAAAGTGATACCTTTACGGATGTTGAAAATCCATTCAGCAGCACCGGCTTTGGACTCCCAGCTCTCAGCCAACTCTGGCGTGGCATTGCCTTTGGCATCAATTTCGACCATTTGATTCCAGAACATCAAACTGTAGGAGATAGGAATCGAGTCTGCGTAGGTTCTTGGATCAAGGCTATCGGATGCGGAGCCGCCTTCCATGCCAAGCCGTAAAACGCCACCCTTTTTGGGTTTGTCTTGTGCTTGCGCTGGTAGGGGTGCCAATGCAGTGGCTAGTCCAACAGCCGCAGATCCTGCAAGCATTTGCCTGCGGTCCAGACCAAAAGAGCTTGTTTCAGGGGTGATTTGGTGGGTCATTTTTCGTTGTCTCCTCGTATGGGTGTGTTAGGTATTCATCGCAAAAATTCGCCCCAAACTCGGAGCGCAGCTTCAATGTAGGAGTCTCAGAAGATGAATGCAAACGAATAATTGTTATGCTCTGTATCAAATATTTTGATAAAAGGGGCGTCCGCCTATGTTGAAGTACCTTGATCTTGCTTTGTTGCAGGCTTTTGCTGCGGTGGTCGACAGCGGCAGCTTTACCCGAGCGGCCCAGTACTTGTGCCGAACCCAGTCGGCTGTCAGCATGCAGTTGCGTAAGCTGGAAGACCTGTCAGGCCATGCGCTGCTTTTGCGTGACAGCCGGAAAATCGTTCTCACTGACGAAGGCGAAATTCTTTTGGGATATGCCCGCCGCATGATTCGACTCAATGAAGAAGCGTTGGTAGCACTTAACCAGCCCCATGCCCAGGGCCATGTCCGCTTGGGTATGCCCGATGATTACGCCCACCAATTTTTACCAGGCGTATTAACCCATTTTGCGCATGCCTATCCCCGGGTACAACTGGAGGTGATTGGCGCGTTAAGTGGTGAACTTCTGGACCGGGTCGAAGCGGGGAACTTGGATGTGGCTTTAATCACCCGCCAACCTAAGCGCCGACGGGGCAAAGTGCTGCGAACCGAACACTTGGTTTGGGCGGGTTCTCGCCAGCACCGCGCTTTCGAATCGACCCCTTTGCCCTTGGCTTTGTTTCCTGATGGCTGTGTTTTTCGCGCACATGCACTTAGCGCATTAGATGCCGACAGCATTCCCTGGCGGATTGCGTATACCAGCCAAAGTTTCGCTGGTGGGAAAATCGCTGTCTCTAGCGGGTTAGCGCTGACGGTTGTTGCGCAAAGCATGGTCCCGCCGGAGTGGCGTGTATTTGGTGCAGAACACCAACTGCCACGGTTGCCGGAAATTGAAATCGCTTTGCACCGTGCGCCAGGTACGCTTGCACCTGCAGTTGCGTTGCTTGAAACGCAATTGGTAGAGGCGGTTCAAATGGAGCAAGCTGCTTATTCGGCGGATGAGTCATGTTAAAAATTTTCGCAAGCCCTTGCTACAAAGGCTTCGCCTACACTTTGTCTTTTATTTGAGATTAGCGCGTGGCGACACCATTCACCCCCAGTAAGCACCAGCCTTTGGCGGAAAGCTTACGCCCTAAGTCACTTGGCGAAGTCATTGGTCAGCAGCATCTGCTGGGCGACGGCATGGCTTTGCGCTTGGCCTTTGAGTCTGGCCAGCCACACAGCTGTATCTTGTGGGGCCCGCCAGGGGTTGGGAAAACTACAATCGCACGGCTGATGGCGGACGCGTTTGATGCGCAGTTCATCACCATCAGCGCCGTCTTGGGTGGAATCAAAGAAATCCGCGAAGCCGTAGAGCAAGCCCAAACCGTGCGTGAGGGCATCGAGCAGCGTCGAACGATTGTGTTTGTAGACGAGGTTCACCGCTTCAATAAAAGCCAGCAAGATGCATTTTTGCCCCACGTAGAGAGCGGTTTATTTACCTTTATTGGTGCAACCACAGAAAACCCTTCTTTTGAGGTGAATTCAGCCTTGTTGTCACGCGCGGCAGTCTATGTATTGCAGCCTTTGACACCAGAGGATTTACGCCAAATTGTGGTCCATGCCCAAGCGCACTCTGCTTTGCCGGCCATTGAAGCGCAAGCGGTTGACCGTTTGATTGGGTATGCCGATGGTGATGCCAGGCGGCTTCTCAACACGCTTGAAACATTGGCAGTTGCAGCCAAGCAAGATAGGCTCGAAGCCATCAGCGATGAATGGTTGCTTAAGGTTTTGGGTGAGCGTATGCGCCGCTATGACAAGGGTGGCGAGCAGTTTTATGACTCTATCTCGGCATTGCACAAATCCGTGCGCGGCTCCGACCCCGATGCGGCACTGTATTGGTTCGTTCGCATGCTCGATGGTGGTGCAGATCCGCGTTACCTGGCCCGCCGAATGATTCGAATGGCCAGTGAGGATATTGGCTTGGCTGACCCTCGGGCTTTGAGAATGGCCTTAGACGCTTCGGATGTGTACGAACGCTTGGGCTCTCCCGAGGGTGAACTGACTTTGGCCCAGTGCGTGGTGTATTTGGCTGTGGCGCCCAAATCCAACGCGGTTTACAAAGCCTTTAACGAAGCAAAAGCGTGGGTCAAAAAAGACGGCAGTCGGCCAGTCCCCATGCACTTGCGTAACGCGCCAACCAAGCTGATGAAGGATTTGGAATACGGTACAAATTACCGCTATGCCCATGACGAGGAAGGTGGGTTTGCAGCAGGGGAGCAGTATTTACCGCAGGGCTTGGAAGAACTGCAGTTTTACCGGCCCGTTGAGCGCGGCCTCGAAATTCGCATCGCAGAAAAAATGCGCGAGCTTAAAGCGCGCAACCACAAGACTAAGCCGCAGCAATAGCAGAAAAACTAATGCACCATGAAAAGCGTAAACAGTTTGGATGATTGCGCATTTTCTAGGGTAAACCCATGCCTTATTGAACCGGTTTTCTCTGGCGAGGTCGTTAGAATCTCGGGTTGCGACAATCGGCAGACCTGAAACCATCGGGATGGCCGACATATAGCTATCAATGGCGTGACGCCACCAGTGTTCGCGGCCAAATCGGTTCAAACACAAGAACTTCGGAGATGTTTTTTATGGATATTTTTATACAGCAGGTCATTAACGGCCTGGTGCTGGGCAGCATGTATGCGCTCATTGCCCTGGGCTACACCATGGTTTACGGCATTATCAACTTGATCAATTTTGCCCATGGTGAGGTGATGATGGTGGGAGCGCTCACCAGTTGGAGCATTATTGGCGTGATGCAAGAGTCCATGCCGGGTACACCAGGCCCCGTGATTCTTCTGATCGCGCTCCTTATTTCTTGCATCGTAGCGGCAACACTGAATTTTGTTATTGAAAAAGTGGCCTACCGCCCTTTGCGCAACAGCCCCAAGTTAGCCCCCTTGATTACCGCCATCGGCATGTCCATCTTGTTGCAGACCTTGGCCATGATCATTTGGAAACCTAACTACAAGTCCTATCCCACTTTGCTTCCTACGACGCCTATCAACATCGCAGGCGCAGTGATCACGCCAACACAGGTCATGATTTTGGGCGTAACCGCAGTTTCTTTGGCGCTACTGATGTGGTTGGTGAACTACACCAAACTCGGTCGTGCCATGCGCGCCACCGCTGAAAATCCCCGCGTTGCGGGCCTGATGGGCGTCAAACCCGATATGGTCATTTCAGCGACCTTTGTGATTGGTGCAGTGTTGGCTGCTATCGCCGGCGTGATGTACGCCTCGAATTATGGAACTGCACAGCATGCCATGGGCTTCTTGCCTGGCTTGAAAGCATTTACTGCCGCCGTGTTTGGAGGTATTGGAAACTTAGCAGGCGCTGTTGTTGGTGCAATTTTGCTGGGACTCATTGAGTCCATTGGTGCAGGGTATATCGGTGAACTCACCGGCGGGGTTTTGGGAAGCCATTACTCTGATATTTTTGCCTTCATAGTGCTTATCGTCGTTCTTACTTTGCGCCCTTCAGGACTGCTAGGTGAGCGCGTAGCAGACCGCGCATAAGGAGGTCACCGCTATGAAACAACAACAAAAATTCTTGGTCATCGTTGCAGCTGCAATTGCACTGCTGGTTTTACCCGTGTTCTTACAGGGCTTTGGCAACGCGTGGGTCCGCATAGCGGACATGGCACTTCTGTATGTGCTGCTTGCAGTCGGTTTGAACATTGTGGTCGGTTATGCCGGTTTGTTGGACCTGGGCTATGTCGCTTTTTTTGCGATTGGCGCTTACCTGTTTGGCCTGCTGAATTCTCCGCATTTGATAGAAACCTTTCCTGCTATTGCTGCCATGTTTCCACAAGGTTTGCATTCGCCTCTTTGGCTTGTGATCCCCTTGGCTGCAGGAATTGCAGGCGCATTTGGAATTTTGTTGGGTGCGCCCACCCTGCGTTTGCGCGGCGACTATCTTGCGATCGTTACTTTAGGTTTTGGTGAAATTATTCGTGTGTTTTTGAATAATTTGGATAACCCTGTCAATATCACCAATGGCCCCAAAGGAATCAACCAGATTGACTCCTTGCACTTTTTTGGATTTGACTTAGGCAAGAAGCTGGTGATTGGCGGGTTTGAATTGGCGTCGGTTTCGCTGTATTACTACCTGTTCCTGGCTTTGGTATTGGTCAGTATTTTGATATCCCACCGCTTGGAGTTGTCCCGCGTAGGGCGGGCTTGGATGGCAATTCGAGAAGATGAAATTGCCGCCAAAGCCATGGGCATCAATACCCGCAACTTGAAGCTCGCCGCATTCGGAATGGGAGCCACCTTTGGGGGCGTTTCCGGCGCCATGTTTGCATCCTTTCAAGGTTTTATTTCACCCGAGTCTTTCAGCTTGATGGAGTCGGTGATGATTGTTGCGATGGTTGTTCTTGGTGGTGTGGGGCATTTGCCCGGTGTGATTTTGGGCGCGGTGCTGCTTTCCGCTTTGCCTGAGGTTCTGCGCTATGTGGCTGGACCTTTGCAATCACTAACTGGTGGTCGTTTAGACGCATCCATCTTGCGCCAATTGCTGATTGCTCTGGCCATGGTCAGCATCATGCTGCTGCGTCCCCGTGGTTTGTGGCCCACGCCAGAGCACGGTAAATCTTTGCCACCGGCCGCCAAAGCTTGATCGGGATCACCATGACGACAACAGTAAAAAATTCGGTGAAAGATACCGTTCTCCATGTCTCTGGCGTGTCAAAGCGCTTCGGAGGTTTGCAAGCCTTAAGCGACGTAGGCATCACCATTGAACGCGGCCAAGTCTATGGGTTGATCGGCCCCAATGGTGCTGGAAAAACTACATTTTTCAACGTGCTGACCGGTTTGTACACGCCTGATACGGGCTCCTTTGAATTGGCGGGTAAGGCTTACCAGCCCACGGCGGTTCATACCGTTGCTAAAGCGGGCATTGCACGAACGTTTCAAAATATCCGTTTGTTTGCGGAGATGACCGCCTTGGAAAACGTCATGGTCGGACGCCATGTTCGTACCCATTCTGGTTTATTGGGTGCCATGTTTCGGACCGCTTCGTTCAAAGCCGAAGAGGCTGCTATTACAGAACGTGCGCACGAACTCCTAGAGTATGTTGGTATCGGAAAATTTGCCGATTACCGCGCGCGCACCTTAAGCTACGGCGACCAACGTCGACTAGAAATAGCCAGAGCGCTGGCAACCGATCCCCAGTTGATTGCATTGGATGAGCCTGCTGCGGGAATGAATGCCACTGAAAAAATCATGCTGCGCGAGTTGATTGACCGCATCCGCAATGACAACCGTACTATTTTGTTGATCGAACACGATGTGAAGCTCGTCATGGGCTTGTGCGACCGGGTTACCGTGCTCGATTACGGCAAACAGATCGCTGAAGGCACGCCCGCTGAAGTTCAGAAAAATGACAAAGTGATTGAGGCCTATTTAGGCACCAGTGGGCACTGACACAACCTAACAAAGTGCTCTGCGTTCACGCCGAGCCGGACAAGGAAACGATATGACTGGCAAAACATTGCTCAAGGTAACAGGACTGAAAGTGTCCTATGGCGGGATTCAAGCCGTCAAAGGGGTGGATTTTGAGGTGCGCGAGGGTGAACTGGTTTCACTGATTGGCTCCAACGGTGCGGGTAAAACCACCACCATGAAGGCCATTACGGGCACCTTACCCATGGCTGCTGGCGACATTGAATACATGGGCCAAAGCATTCGCGGTCAAGGCCCTTGGGACTTGGTGAAGCAAGGCCTGGCGATGGTTCCCGAAGGCCGCGGCGTATTCACACGCATGTCGATCATTGAGAATTTGCAAATGGGCGCGTACATCCGTGACGACAAAGAAGGAATTGAAGCCGATATTGAAAAGATGTTTGCCATTTTTCCTCGCCTCAAAGAGCGCAGAGACCAACTCGCAGGCACCATGTCGGGCGGTGAGCAACAAATGCTGGCCATGGGCCGGGCCTTGATGAGCCGCCCCAAGGTCTTGCTGATGGATGAGCCCTCCATGGGTTTGTCACCCATCATGGTGGATAAAATTTTCGAAGTGGTGCGCGATGTCTTTGCCCAAGGCGTCACTGTCTTATTGGTTGAGCAAAATGCAAGCCGCGCCTTGTCTATCGCCAACCGTGGTTATGTGATGGAGTCCGGCATCATCACCATGACCGGGGACGCCAAGCAAATGCTCAATGACCCCAAGGTACGTGCAGCGTATTTGGGCGAGTAGTTTGGCTTTGTCCCGATAGCCTGCCCGTGCGGCTCGATCGCTACGTCCTTGCGCTCTTGTTTGCCACCTTGGTATGGGGTTTAACCTTCCCTGTCTTGAAGGTGGCAACCGCTTCCTTGAGCGGGATTGAAGTCTCCGCACTTCGGTTTTTAATTGCAGCTGTGTGCATGGCGCCTTTTGCCTTGCGCGTTCCGGCCCACACTTGGCGTACGGGTTGTGTTTTGGGCGCTTTGGTACTCATCACATACGTGGCCCAAGCCTTCGGTTTGGAATTTATTTCATCCAACCGCAGCGCATTCCTTACCAGTTTGAATGTGTTGATGGTGCCACTGCTTGGGATCACACTCGGAGCGCGCCCTTCTTGGTTGGTGGTGTTTGCCGCGGCGCTCGCGTGCGGGGGAATCGCGTTAATGTCTTACGATGGTGGAGCCCACCTGTTGGCAGACTCGGCCACTGTTTTGGGCGCTTTAGGCTATGCCATCTACGTGATTTTGCTATCAGCTCGGGCAAAAGCCCACGTTCCATCCCAATTGGCTACCGCGCAGATGTTTTGGATGGCCTTGATGGGCAGTATTTGGATGGTTTGGAGTAGCGGTGTTGACGGTATTCTCACACTGCCTTCCCGCGTGGATGGGGAAATTTTTGTAGGCTTGCTCTACCTGGGTATCGTTGCCTCTGCGGGCATGTTTTTTCTTCAAGCGCTCGCACAGCGCCATGTTTCAGCGGATAAAGCTGCGGTGATTTATGCCATGGAGCCCGTGTTTGCCGCCTTGTTTGGGTGGTTGTGGCTCTCCGAGGTTTTGACGCTGCGGGCAGCAATTGGCGCTGCCATTGTTGTTTTTGCGGTTGTCTTGAGTGAGCTCAAGCCTGCTTCTTGTCCGCCTCCGACGTAAACGCGTCAGCAAAAAATTCATCTTCTGGTAGATGGGCTTTTGCACAAAACGTTTGCCTTGCAGAGTCCACCACAATCGGTGCACCGCAGGCATAGACTTGGTAGGCGGATAGATCGGCAAAATCATCCAACACGGCTTGGTGAACAAAGCCGGTGCGGCCACTCCACTGGTCTTCGGGGAGTGCATCTGAGACCACGGGAATGAATGTCAAGTGCGGCATGAGGGCCAGCTGTGTTGTGATCCAGTCTTGCAAATACAAATCTGCAGGACGGCGACCGCCCCAGTACAAAGTCGTTGGACGTTCAATGCCCTTGTGCTGCATATGTTCCAACAATGCTTTTAAGGGCGCAAAGCCGGTTCCAGAGGCCAAAAAGACCATGGGCTTGTCGGAGTCCTCGCGCAGGTAGAAGGAGCCAAAGGGCCCCTCAATTCGGAGTATGTCTTTTTCCTTCATCGAGCCAAACACCAGGTCGGTGAAGCGGCCTCCGGGCATGTGACGGATGTGTAATTCAACACTGGCACCATTGTGCGGGGCATTGGCCATGGAGTAGCTGCGCCGTGCGCCGTCACGCATGATGAATTCAATGTACTGGCCCGCCCGAAAGGCAAAGCTGTCGTTGGCGGGCAGCTGCAAATGCATGAGTACGACATCGGGCGATTTTTTAACCAGGCTGCTCACACGGGTTGGCATTTTTTTGATCGGGAGTGTCCCGATCTGCGTGACTTGGCGAGATTCCAACACGATATCGCTTTGCGGTGTGGCGCAGCAGGTGAGAACAAACTGGTTGGCTTCTTCCTCTTCGCTTAGGGCTTTGCGTTGAAAGTTGGCGTGCGTGACCGATCCTGAGGTCATTTTGCATTTGCAAGAACCGCATGCGCCGTCTTTGCATCCATAAGCCAGTCCAACACCTTGACGGATACCGGCTGCCAAAAGGGTTTCATCGGATGCACATGAAAAGTTCACTTTGCTCGGTTCGATGGAGACTGAAAAAGAGGTTGCGCTGCTGGTCATTTTTTATGGGTATCCTAGGGGCCATTGTTTTTTTACACGGCCTTATTTTGCCTTCAATCCAATCCCCTTTAGGTGCGCTGCCTTCTCGGTTTCGCAGAAGCCGAGTGCTCATTGTGGGTTGCGGTGATGTGGGTCTTCGCGTGGCGCAACTTCTTGCCCCTCGGGTGCGTGTTTTGGCTTTGACATCCAGTGCCCCGCGTATGGCGAACTTGCGTACTGTGGGCATCACCCCGTTGTTGGGCAACTTAGACGCGGTCGCGCAGTTGCGGCGTTTGGCAGGTCTTGCCCAGCGTATTTTGTATTTGGCCCCACCGACCCCAGAGGGAGGGTCGGACGGCCGCTTGGTCGCCTTTGCGCAGGCCACGCGTTTGCGTGCGCCTTCTCACGCTCTGGTTTATGCATCGACCAGTGGCGTCTATGGCGATTGCCAAGGGGCGTGGGTGACGGAGTCTGCAGCCATTTCACCCACAACCCCCCGAGCGCAGCGAAGAGCCCATGCCGAGGCAACAGTTCGGTTTTTGGGCCGATCTGCTGGGGTAAAAGCCAGTGTGCTTCGGGTACCGGGTATTTATGCCAATGACCGCGACGGTGGAACACCGCTCGCTCGCTTGCAAAAAGGCTCGCCTGTTTTGCATGATGATGAAGATGTTTATACCAACCATATCCATGCCGATGACTTGGCTCGGGCCTGTTTCTTGGCTTTGTGGCGAGGAAAATCCCAACGCAGCTATAACATCAATGACGATACGGATAGGAAGATGGGCCAGTACTTGGATGCCGCTGCGGACCTGTATGGCCTGCCTAGGCCCCCACGCGTGGCAAAAAAAGAACTCCAAAAAGAAGTTTCTGCCATGCAGCTGAGCTTTATGAACGAATCGCGCAGGCTTGTAAACCAACGCATGAAAAAAGAACTGGGCTTGCGACTGCGCTATCCCAGTGCCCTCGATGGCTTGGCAGGGTCTTAAATAAATAAAGTGGGCTTGGGTTGGTAAATTCGACTCAAAACTTTCCAAATCACCCAACTGCACAGCAAAGTAATCGGGGCAGCCCACAAGACATCGCTCAACCAATGTGCCACATTGGCCATTCTTGCAAAGCCAATCAGCAGGCCCGCACTGGTGCCTATGAGCGCCCAAGCGACTTGCCTGCGCCGATGAAGCAGCATTAGTGAAGCAAAGAAAAAACCGCAGGCAACATGCCCGCTGACGAATGAGCAGTTGTTGCTGCACTGGTCAGTCATCACGCCCGCGCGGGTAAATTGTTGGGTCCCACCAAAATTCTCGACTTGGTAAGGCCTGGCGCGCTGCCAGTGGTCTTTAAACCCTGCGTTCACGAGCAAGCCCGGCCCCAATGCGCCCGAAAGGACAACAAAAGCCAGTGGCAATCGCCATTGCGACCACTGTACTTTCAAGGTCGCCACCAACCACAGTGCCAATGCTGTAAAAACCATGATTCGAAATGCCAGTGGCACATACAAATTGATGATTTCAACCCACCACCAAGGAGCTGCCGCTACCTTTGGTGGATTACCGGTAAATAAAGCGGCTGCTTGAAGGTCTAATGCTGGCCAAAGCGTGGGGATCAGGGCAAGAAAGATAAACAAACCGATCAAAGCAAAAAACAATGGGGGTGTTTTTCGGAGCGTCTCTCGGTGGTGCGGCGTAAAGCGGTTTGGCATGGCATGGATTATCCATGGATGCTGGCGTCTTTTTCGTTGCGCTTGGATGTTGCCTTTGCGTAAAGTTCGACGACTGTGTCAACAATTCCCGACTTGCTTGCGTTAAGGCGCTAACTCTTTGGAGGTTTCCTATGAAGCAATGGTCGTTTCTCTTTTTGGCAGCCGTAAGCGCTTGCGGTATTGGGGCGCAAGAGCTTGGACGTGTGATTGCATCCACCCCTGTAGTACAACAGGTGGCAGTTCCTAGGCAAGTATGCACAACAGAGCAAGTCGGCTTTCAGCAACCCAATAGCGGCGCGGGTGCCTTGATCGGTGCCATCGCTGGCGGCGTTCTTGGCAATGCAGCCGGTCAAGGGGCAGGGCGTTCGGCTGCCACCGCGATTGGTGCCATAGGTGGCGCTGTATTGGGAGACCGACTAGAAGGAAATCCAGCCGTTCGCATTGAAAATGTGCAACGCTGCACAGTACAGAATTTTTATGAAAATAAAACGGTGGCTTTCAATGTGGTGTACGAATATGCGGGCAAGCAGTATTCTGTACAAACGCCCAACGATCCAGGCCCCACGATTGCGCTACAGATCGCCCCGATTGGTAGTTTGCCCCCTCCCCAGGTCACAACAACTGTCGTACAGCCCACAGTGACTTACATCACCGTTCCAGTACAGCGCAGGCTCCATTACCAGCCGTCTTTCCAACCGTATTACCCGCCTGTGCTTTTCCCGTTCGGCCCTTCAGTCCGCTTTGGTCATGGCGGCGGACATCGCCATTGGCAATAGGCGCCTGGCCTAGGAAAAATCGACCTCAGGGTTCACTATGGGCCCGGAGCCACTCAAGCGGTCGAGTGCCAAATATAAAACAGGCGTGATAAATAGCGTGATCGCCTGAGAAAAAACCAAACCACCCACAACCGCCAGTCCCAAGGGTTGGCGCAGCTCTGCACCTGCACCAATGCCCATCGCAATGGGTAATGCTCCTACCAAGGCGGCGAGTGTGGTCATCATGATGGGTCGAAACCGAAGGATGCAAGCCTCACGAATCGCTTGCGCGGGCGTCATTCCACGGTGACGCTGCGCCTCGAGTGCAAAGTCAATCATCATGATGGCGTTCTTCTTCACAATGCCGATGAGCAACACAATGCCAATGGTGGCGATCAAGGTCAAGTCTTGGCCAAACAACATCAGCGTAGCCAGTGCGCCTACGGCAGCCGACGGTAGCCCCGCTAAAATAGTGATGGGGTGGATGTAACTCTCATACAAAACCCCAAGCAGGATGTAGATCACGACCAGGGCAGCAATGACTAAGATCGCTTGGCTGCTTTGCGAGTTTTTAAAGACGGCCGCATCGCCTCCGTAACTGGTGATGATGCTTGATGGCATTTGAATCGCCTCAGAAGCAGCATCGATTTTCGCGGTTGCATCGCCCAAAGCCGTGCCCGGCGCAAGATTGAAGGAAACAGTCACGGCTTGGAGTTGGCCCACGTGGTTGATAGATGTCGGGCCCACGGTTCTCTCGACCGTGGTAAAGCTCGACAGGGGAACCAAGGTGCCAAAGGAAGAGCGCACATAAATGCCATTCAAGGCCTGCTCATCCTGTTTTGCCTCGGGTGCGACCTCCATGATGACTTGGTAGCTGTCGGTTGGCAGGTAAATGGTAGACACTTGGCGCTCACCAAAAGCGCTGAAAAGAGCCGAGCGGATGGAATCAATGGACACGCCCAAGGTGTTGGCCATGTCGCGGTCAATTTTGAGTTGTGCTTGCAGACCCCGTAACTGTGAATCGCTGGTGACATCACGAAACAAGGGGTCAGCACGCAGCTTTTCTTGCAGCTTAGTGGCCCAACTGCTCAATTCATCGGCCTTCACACTTTGCAAAATGTACTGGTACTGGGCTTTACTTTGGCGTCCTCCGAGTTGCAGGTTTTGCACTGGGCGCATAAACACATTGATCCCTGCGACGCCCCGAAGTTTCTTGCGTAAATTCTCAATCACTTGTTTGATAGGCTGGCGTTCGCTGCTGGGATGCAGCGTAATGAACATGCGCCCTGAATTTTGTCCACCTGTTCCGCCATTGAACGAATTCACCGCTTTGACGTTCGCATCCGCCCGAATAATGGCGGCGGCCCGTTCTTGGAGCTGCACCATGGCAGCAAATGAAATGTCTTCGCTGGCCTCGGTGGATACCTGAATTTGGCCGATATCCTCTTCGGGAAAAAACCCTTTGGGAATCACGCTGACTAACCAAAAGGTGGCTACAAAGGTACTCGCGGCCACAAGCAAAATGAATTTGCGGTGGTTCAGTGCCAAATCTAAAACGCGCGTGTATGCGGCCAATGTTTTGTCAAATGCACGCTCAAATAAGCGGACCAAGGAGCCGGGTGGTTTTTTATGGGCCTCATCACTTAAGAACCGGCTGGCCAACATGGGGACCAAAGTCAGCGACACAAAAGCAGACACCACAATCGCTAAACCCACGACCACTGCAAACTCATGGAACAACAAGCCGATCACGCCTGGCATGAAGAAAATAGGAATAAAAACCGCAATCAAAGACGTTGAAATGGAAACAATGGTGAATCCGACTTCGCGCGCTCCCACCAAGGCCGCCTGAAACGGGTCTTCCCCATCTTCAACATGGCGAATGATGTTTTCTAAAACCACAATCGCATCGTCAACCACCAAACCGACCGCAAGCGTGAGACCCAGGAGCGAAATATTGTCTAAGCTGTAAGACATCCCCCACAAAAGTGCCACCGCACCCATCAAAGAAATAGGCAAGGAAAGCGTTGGAATGACAGTGGCGACAAATCGGCGCAGAAACAAAAAGATCACCAAGACCACCAAGGCGATTGTTCCCATCAAGGTCAGGGTCACGTCGTGCAAGGCTTCGCGAACGGACAGGGAGCGGTCGTTAATGGGCGTCAGGTTGATCGATTGCGGCATTTGGCTTTGCAATGCGGGTAGCGCTGCACGTATGGAGTCCACCACCCGCACGGTATTGGCACCAGGTTGGCGCTGGATGGCCAATGTGATGGAGTTTTCTCCATTGAAGGTCGCCCAACTTTTGAGCGTCTCAACGCTGTTTTCTACTTTGGCCACGTCGCGCAAGCGCACGGGTGTGCCACCCTTGTTACTGATAATCAGATTGGCAAAATCAGCGGCATTTTTGAGTTGGCGATTGGCTTGCAAGACCAGCGTCTGCTTGGGGCCTTCAAGGGTTCCCACGGGCGTGTTGACGTTGGCAGCGCGCAGCGCCGCACTGACTTCGTCAAGGCCGATATTGCGGGCCACCAGTGCTGCCGGTTGCACACGCACACGCACTGCGAAGCGTTTAGAGCCGTAAATAATGACCTGTGCCACACCGTCAATCGTAGACAAGGTGGGAGAAATTAAATGCTCTGCGTAGTCTTGCAGGTCTGCCGGGGTCAGCGAGGGAGAGGTGAGGGAAATCAAAAGCACCGGCGCATCCGCAGGGTTCACCTTGCGGTACGCTGGCGGTGAAGTCATGTCTTGCGGCAAGGAGCGTTGGGCGCGCAAAAGGGCGGCTTGAACGTCAACCGCTGCAGCATCAATATTGCGCCCTTCTTCAAACTCTAAGGTCAGGGAAGTGCTACCCAGCGTGCTGGTGGAGCTAATCGTTTTGAGACCCGGTACCGTTTGAAACTGCTTTTCCAGTGGCAAGGCCACCGAACTGGCCATGGTTTCCGGGTTGGCCCCGGGCAAGGAAGCCGATACGTTGATGATGGGGGTGTCATAGCTCGGTAGTGCCGCCACCGGAATTTTCTGTAAACCAATGACACCCGCTCCAACAATCGCGACGTTGAGCAGCACCGTCATTACCGGACGGCGGATAAATAATTCGGAGAAATTCATGGTGCGCGGCTGCCTGACGCCGCGCCCGCAGGAGCGTTGGCCTTGGGATCTTTCGCCCGCTCGACGACCACCGAGCCTGGGCGGACATTTTGCTTGCCATCCAAGACAACGGTTTCACCCGCTTGGAGCCCCGTGACAGCAGCTTCGCCGTTTTGTCCCATGAGCTGTTTGATGGGACGCATGACGGCCTTGCCATCTTCGACCACATACACAATTGTCCCGCGCGCGCCTTGAATGATCACAGCTTGCGGAACGATCACAGCCTCTTTGAGGGTGCTGACGGTTTGCGAGATTTCAACAAAAGCACCAGGCCACAAGCGCTCTTCTTTATTAGCGAAAACGGCTTTGGCCTTGACGGCGCCTGAGGCCGCGTCCACGGTGTTATCCACGAATTTCAGTTTGCCCTTGAAGCTGCCGCCGTTATCGGCCAATGTGGCAGTCACGCTAGCGCCTCCATCTTTGAGCGCTGCGATCGCATCGACCAAGTTGCGCTGCGGCAGGCTAAACCCCACGGCGATGGGGTCGAGTTGGGTGATGGTCACTAAGGTACTGGCATTGCTTTGGACGGCGCTCCCGGATGACACGCTGATAGCTCCCGCCCGCCCAGAATGGGGCGCCCGTACTTGGGCATAAGACAATGCCACATGAGCGGCATCGATCGCAGCCTGATCCGCTGCGACAGTCGCTGTGGCGGCTTCTACAACGGCTTGGGTGGTGTCAACCGCACCTTGCGAAATGAAGTTTTGAGAAAAAAGTTGCTGTGAACGTTTAAATTGGCGCTGGGCATCGGCCAATGTGGCTTGGTCTTTGGCCAATTGGGCACGTGCTTTGGCGACATTGGCTTCATCGCTTCGCGCATCCAAGGTGAACATCAAGTCACCCGCTTTGACAAACTGCCCCTCTTTGATATGCACCGTTTTGATCAAGGTGCTGGCCTGGGCTTTGACATCAACGCTGGTTAAGGGCATCACCGTGCCAGTGGCTTTCAATACGACAGCCATGTCGCGCAGTTCGGCTTTGACCGTGGTAACGCTTACGGGCGGGCCCGGTGGGGCAGCAGCGGAAGCGCCTGAGGCGGCTGGCGTGGGAGCGGGTGCAGAAGCACTTGACGCGCTGGGCGCAGGTGCGGAAACTGACGCGGCTTTTTCAGCGTCTTTTTTATCCGAACATGCAACGAGGCTGAGTGTGACGACAGCACCCAGAACATAGCGTGAAACCAACGATATTGTCATATTTGCTTTAGATAGCGTGAAACTGTTCGCTATCTTAAAGGGAATCAGAGGGATGCGTTGGCTGTCTTAATTTAGACTTAAATCGACTCCAAATTCGCGCGACGCATCGATAAGCGACTCCAATTGCCCAAAGGCGTAGGTGCTGAAAACATAGAGATCAAACGACTGATCCCCCAAGCGGTGGACCGTGCAGGGCACATGGTGGTGGCCCGTCAGCGCGATGTCATTCAAGGCAAACGCAGCTTGGCGAAAGTCCAGGGCGAAGAGCTTGCCCAAAGCTTCTTGTGCCTTGGCTCCGCTGACATGGATGCGGCACCGCGCTTGGCTCAAATCGGTGACTGAACCGACGTCGGCGACTATATGCGCGCGCAAGGCCGTTTGGATGTCTTCATCCCTTGTTCCAATGAGCATGAGTTCTTGCGGCCCAGTGCGCATCAATAAGCCAAGAGAACAGGACACTGTTTTTCCTGTGCTCTGTGGAATGGCCACTTGCAATGCTTGCTTGAGTGTCGACGCGAGCTTGGCTTCTCCACGCACCCACGTGCTGATGAGGGTCACGCTGGGTAAGACGTGGGCCTGGAGATGCACTTGAACCAAACCTTGCTTGTCAGGCTGCGAAACGGCATTGTGCCCGGTAAAGGGGCTGCGTAGGAAAGTTGAATCAAGCACGGTAACGCACTCCTTCTGCATCGAGGAAGCAAGGGTCTACCACCCGCAGTCGGTACTGGCGTCCTTGCGTGGGAGAGGCAGCAATAATTTCTTTGCCAACATGGGCCGTGCCACCCTCTAGCAGGCCTAAGCCAATGGCTTTTCCCATGGATTTGCTAAAGGTGGTGGAGGTGATATGACCGCGGCCGTGGCCTTGGACCGTGTCATCGGCAAAGAACAAAATCGCACCGTTGGACGGCGCATCGTCTTTGCCAATGGCCTCCAGTCCCACCAGGGTTGGCCGGTTGGTGCGCTGCAAGTTTTCGCTTTGGCGCAGCGCCCCGCCCCAAAAGGGTTTGAGTTTGCTGGCCATCTTGCCCATACCCAGGTCATCCAAGGTGGTGCGTCCATCCATTTCCGAGCCCACCACGTGGCCTTTTTCAATCCGCAAAGAACCCAAAGCCTCCAGGCCGTAGGGGCGCAGTTGCCATGGTTTGCCACTTGCAAGCAAGTGTTCCCAAACGCGGTAACCCAGGTGGGTGGGTGTGAAAACTTCGTAGGCCAATTCGCCAGAAAAAGTCAAACGCAAAATGCGCAAAGGCACACCAGCCAACGCGCCGGTTCCAACCGTGTCGAGCACACCCATATGGGGGAAAACGTCGGTACTGAAATCTACGTTGGGGAATGCCGCTTCTAAGACCTTGCGCACTTCGGGACCTGCCACACTCATGGCAGCCCATTGGTCGGAGACCGAAGCCACGGTAACCCGCAACTCGGGCCAAACGACTTGCAATAAAAATTCCAAATGGCTCATCACCCGAGCAGCTTGTGCGGTGGTGGTGGTCATAAAGAACTGGGTCGGGCTGATGCGACTGGTTGTTCCATCGTCTAGCACGATGCCGTCTTCACGCAACATGAATCCATAGCGGGCTTTGCCAACGGCAAGTTTGGAGAAGCCATTGACATACACGCGGTCTAAAAACTCTGCAGCATCGGGGCCTTGAACATCAATTTTC
The DNA here is from genome assembly GCA_021737875.1 of Sulfuritalea sp. GTDB lineage: Bacteria > Pseudomonadota > Gammaproteobacteria > Burkholderiales > Burkholderiaceae_C > Allorhodoferax. Next base: position 19,109 of record JAIPDD010000008.1, on the reverse strand, counting down.
CCCAAAGTGGAGGTGTCAGCGATGCCTGCCTTTTCACGCACAAAGTCCATCTCCACTTTGTAGGCCTCGGACAAGGTTGCGCCGTGGGTGCTGTACCACAGGGGGCGCAGCCACAAGCCCGCTTCCATCTTGACGCCGCCATGCGCAAGATGCCAGTCGTGCATGGACGTTCGCCGCTCCGGTTGGAAGTGGGGGCCAATATTGCGGCCAGCCAAAGCGCCCAAGGACGCCGGGGTGTAGGGCGGGCGAAATGTGGTTGTACCGACCGCAGAAATATCCATTTCACGTTGGGCGGCCATCAGGGTCAAGGCATTCAAGTTCGACGTCTTGCCTTGGTCGGTTCCCATGCCCGAGGTGGTGTAGCGCTTGAGGTGCTCTACCGATTGGTAGCCTTCGCGGTGCGCCAATTCGATATCGGAGACGGTGACATCGTTTTGAAAATCAATAAAGGCTTTGCCTTTGGACTGGGCGTCGCGCAAAGGTCCCGCAGGAACAAACGCCATGGAGGTGGCGTCGTCCATCACAGGGGCTGGCCCAGCGGCTTGGCGTCCCAAAAAACCAGCGGCTTGCGCACCGGCAAGCCATCCCGATGCAATCGCACCACGCCATGTTTGTTCACCCACCATCGAGCCCGCGCCGAATTGGGCGCGATCAAAAGCGCCAGGGACAAAGCAAGCGATATCCGTGCGGTAAATGGGTTTGACGTTGCGGTGGGAGCTCAGGTGCACCGTGGGCGTCCATCCGCCCGACATCGCGACCAGATCAATCGCTAAACGGCACTTTTCACTTTGAACTGTTGCGTTGGTCGCGTCGTAGTGCGATAAGGTGCATGACTTGGCATGCAAGCCTCCTTGAACCTCTGTCACCGCTGTGCTGGTGTGAAGGGTGATACCCAACTGCTGCGCTTGACTGGTCAGATCTTCAGGGACCGACGCCCGAAGGTCTGCCACGTGAACGCTTGCACCACTGCGCGCCAAGGCAAAGGCCCCAAGGTAAGCGGCATCGTTATTGACACAAAACAGCGCGTTCTTTCCGGGGGCAACGGCATAGCGGTTGACATAAGAAGACACCGCGCTGGCTAGCATGACGCCGGGTTTGTCATTGCCAGCAAACACCAACGGGCGCTCAATCGCACCACACGCCATCACGATGGCTGCAGCCCGAACGGTGCGCATGCGTTGGCGCGGAACGCCAAAGGCGGGATCGGTCACACCAGGGGCAGAGCGCTCGATGACGCCAACAGTATTGCCGTCGTACACGCCAAACGCGGTGGCACGGGTGAACCGTTTGACTTTGCCAGTGGCATCAATGTCTTGCAGTGTTTGCTTGAGCCACTTTGCTTGCGCACTGTCAACGTTGTGGTTGAGCAAGTCACCACCCATTTCGAAATCTTGCTCAACAAGCATGACATCGGCCCCTGCGCGGGCTGCGTTGAGGGCGGCACTGAGACCAGCGGCTCCCGAGCCAATGACAAGGACGTCGGTGTAATCGTTGTGCCAGTCATAGCGGTTGACATCGGCATCAATGGCCGAGGCGCCTAAGCCAGCTGCTTTGCGAATGAAGTGCTCATAAAGCATCCATGCACCACGGGTTGGCCCCATGAATGTCTTGTAGTAAAAGCCCGCCACAAAAAAAGGCGACAAGACCGAGTTGATCGCCATCAGATCAAAGCGCACCGACGGCCATGCATTTTGGGTTTGGGTGGTAAGGCCTGGCTCTATTTCGAGCACTGTTGCAGCAATATTGGGTTCGCGCGTTCCGTCTTGGCCAACAGTCAGCAGGGCATTGGTTTCTTCAACGCCTGCGCCCATGAATCCACGGGGGCGGTGGTACTTGAAAGAGCGCGCCACCAGGTGTTGGCCGTGGGCGATGAGGGCTGACGCTGCGGTGTCGCCTGCAAACCCTTCAATGGTTTTTCCGTCCAAGGTAAAGCGCACTTTTTGGCTTCGGTCGATGCGCCCGCCAGTAGCAAGGCGGAAAGCGCCGCCGGGGTGTTGACTTGCGTTCATGGCAGTGTTCTTTCTGACGCAGGGATGACCGATTCAATGTCATGCGTCACGGTATGGCGTTTCACCACCAACCAACGGCGGCAGCCCAAAGTGTGTTGCCAAAACTCCGTGTGAATTCCACGGGGGTTGTTGCGCGTGTACACGGTGTCGACCCAGGCATCGTGGTTTTCAACCTCTAAGCCGGGGTAGGGTTTGGTGGCATCGCCAAAGTAGCTGAACTCTTCGTGGTCGCGTTTGCCGCAATAGGGACAGTCAATTCTGAGCATGGTGCTGCGCTTTCTTGGGGGTCACTAAGGGTGAGTTTGCTGCTTATTGCAAATGGTTGTAAGGACCGGTGCCTGCTTCATCGATGTACCGGCCTTTTGCAAATCGGTCCATGGTGAAGCCAGCGTTAAAGTCATGCGCTTTGTCATTGGCAATGGTGTGGGCAAAACACCAACCCGAAGCGGGCGTGGCCTTGAAGCCGCCGTAACACCAACCGCCGTTGAGGTACAAGCCATCAACGGGCGTTGTTGTGATGATGGGGCTTCCATCGGGTGTCATGTCCATGATGCCACCCCAGTGGCGCAACACTCGCAAACGCGCTGCGCTAGGCATGGCACTGACCAAGGCCTGGGACACCTCACCCACATTGGCGAGATTGCCGCGTTGGGCATACGAGTTGTAGCGGTCAATATGCCCGCCAAACACCAAGCCTCCTTTGTCAGACTGCGAAAAGTAAAAATACGAAGCCGACCATACAACAACGTGGTTCACGATGGGCTTGATGGACTCCGTGACATAGGCCTGCAAGACGTGGCTTTCAATGGGGAGCGTTAAGCCGGCTTTTTGCGCCAAGGGAGAAGTGTTCCCCGCAACTGCAATACCTACCTTGGCTGCGCTGATATCGCCGCGGGTGGTTTTGACGCCAGTGATGCGCTCGCCCGACCATTCGTAATCCAGCACTTCGCAGTTTTGGATGATGTCTACGCCCAAGTCACTGGCTGCGCGGGCGTAGCCCCAGACCACGGCGTCGTGGCGGGCCGTTCCGGCATCGGGTTGGAGCATGGCGCCGTAAATGGGAAAGCGCGCGTTGGCAGAAAAGTCCAGGTAGGGCGCTTCTTTCATCACGTCTTCACGCGTCAAAATTTCAGCGCGAATTCCGTTCAAGCGCATGGTGTTGGCGCGGCGAATTTGTGCATCGAGTGCGTTTGGCGACACAACCACGTACAAATAGCCGCGTGGAGAAAACATCACGTTGTAGTTCAAGTCCGCCGACAGGTCACGCCACAAAGACATGGAGTGCTCGTAGAACGGGGTGTTCTCTTGCATCATGTAGTTGGAACGCACGATGGTGGTGTTGCGCCCCGCATTGCCCGAACCAATATAGCCTTTTTCCAGCACAGCAATATTTTTGATGCCATGGTTTTTGGCAAGGTAGTAGGCTGTGGCGAGTCCGTGCCCACCCCCTCCGACAATGATCACGTCATAGGTTTTTTTCGGTTGCGGGTCTCGCCAAGCCCGCTCCCAATGTTGGTGTCCACTGAGCGCATTGCGCAACAAAGACCATGCCGAGTAATGAGACATCAGGACAGCTCCTACATGCGCATGCGCAAAGCCTTGGGATCAAACGGGGGGTCCATCTGCAAGGTGGCAGACCGGCGATCCCCCAAGATTTCAATTTGGAAACTCAAGTCCGGCCCACTCAATAATTCGGTGGGCACATACCCTTGGGCCAATGACTGATTGACGTAGTGACCAAAGCCACCAGAAGTGACCCAGCCCACGACTTTGTCTTGGTGCCAAATCGGCTCGTCGCCCATCACGTCGGCTGTGGTGGCATCCACAACCATGTAAATGCGGGTGAGTTTGGGGCCTTCTTCTTTTTCCTTTAACGCAGCGGCTCTGCCGATAAAGTCACCCTTGTCAAATTTGACAAAACGATCCAGACCCGCTTCAAACGCGCCGTAAATGGGGCGGAATTCGCGGTACCAGGTGCCAAAGTTTTTCTCTAAGCGCAAGCACAGCAGGGCGCGCATTCCAAAGTTGCGCAAGCCGAGGTCTTTTCCTGCTTCCATCAAGGCCTCATACAGGCACAGCTCATATTCAGGCGAGACCCAAATTTCATAGCCCAAGTCACCGGTGTAGGTAATGCGGTTGGTCATGGTGGGCACATTGGCAACCACCATTTCGCGGTAGTCCATGAACTTGAAGGCGTCATTAGAAACGTCTTCGTCACACACCCGGGCCAGCAGATCGCGGGCTTTGGGGCCAGCAATGGACAGGCCAACGAGCTTCATGCCGTAGGGTTTGATGACGACGGAACCATCTTTGGGCAGCGTTTGTTCAAACCAACGCATGTGGTAAACCTGCGCTTGGCTCGAACCCCACATCAGGTAACGGTTGTCAGCGGCTTTGGCCACCGTAAAGTCACCAATCAATTTGCCGTTGTGGTTGAGCATCGGCGTTAAGACCAAGCGGCCCGTTTTTGGCATGGCATTGGTCATGACCTTGAGCAACCAAGTTTCAGCGCCGACCCCAGTGATCTCGTACTTGGCGAAGTTGGCAATCTCGGTAATACCAACGGCTTCACGAACGGCCTTGCATTCGGCTTTGATCGGTTCAAAGTCATTGGAGCGGTGGAAAGACACAATGTCTTCGGCCTTGCTGCCTTTGGGTGCAAACCACAGCGGCGTTTCCATCGCCCAGCTGTCGCCCATAACTGCGCCTTGCGAGAGCATGCGGTCGTACAAAGGCGTGGTTTGCAAAGGACGCGCCGCTGGCAACTCTTCGTTCGGAAAACGAATACGAAAGCGCCGGGAATAATTCTCGCGTACTTTGGCGTTGGTATAGGTGCGGCTGGCCCAGTCACCATAGCGGCTGACATCCATGCCCCACACGTCAAACTCTGGGTCGCCGTGCACCATCCAGTTGGCGAGTGCCAAGCCGACGCCACCGCCTTGGCTAAAGCCCGCCATCACGCCACAGGCACACCAGAAGTTAGACAAACCTTGGACCGGGCCGACCAAAGGGTTGCCGTCGGGCGCAAAGGTAAAGGGCCCGTTGATCACTTGCTTGATACCGGTGTTCTCCAGAATAGGGAAGTGCTTAAACGCAATTTCCAAAGAAGGCAACAAGCGGTCAATATCGGGTTGCAGCAACTCTTGGCCAAAAGACCACGGTGTGTTTTTAGGTGACCAGGGCTTGCCAGCGCGTTCATACGTTCCAAGCAAAACGCCGTTGCGCTCTTGGCGCAGGTAGCTCTCGCCTCCAAAGTCAATCACATGGCCTAATTCTTTGCCGCTGGATTTGTTGAACGCCATGACTTCAGGAATGTCTTCCGTAATCATGTACATGTGTTCCATGGCCAAAACTGGCAACTCAATGCCCACCATGCGTCCGACCTCACGCGCCCACAGTCCGCCAGCGTTCACCACATGTTCCGCAACAATGGTGCCTTTGTTGGTGATCACGTTCCATCCACCGTCTGCACGGGGCTCTAATTTTTCCACCATGGTTTGCAACTCAATGGTGGCGCCGCCCAAACGCGCCGCTTTGGCATAGGCATGGGTGGTTCCCGACGGGTCCAAGTGGCCTTCGTTGGGGTCGTAGAGCGCGCCTAAAAAGTGTTTTTCATCGAGCAATGGAAAGTGCTTTTTGGCTTCTGCCATCGAGATGATTTCGGTTTCCATCCCGAGGTAGCGGCCTTTGGCTTGGGTGTGCTTTAAAAACTCCATGCGCTCAGGGGTGTCTGCGAGCATCAGACCCGCAGACAAATGCAAACCGCACGATTGTCCAGAGACCTCTTCGAGTTCTTTGTACAAATTGACGGTATAGGTTTGCAGCTTGGCTACGTTGGGGTCACCGTTGAGCGTATGAAATCCGCCGGCTGCATGCCAAGTCGACCCCGAAGTGAGTTGGTCGCGCTCGAGCAAAACCACATCTTTCATACCGAGTTTGGTCAGGTGGTAAAGCACGGAGCATCCCACGACACCGCCACCAATAACGACCACTTGTGCTGTTGTTTTCACGTCCAGGTTCCTTTAATCAGAAAAATGTTTTGATAGCTTAGAAGTCAGTGGGTACGCCACCCTCAGATTTGCGTTTTGCCACAAAGGCGTCTAGTTCTTCTTCAATGGCTTTGTCCATAGGAGGGCGCTCGTAAGCAGCCAACTCTTTTTGCCAAACGGAATTCGCCTTTTCGTACGCCGTGGGTTTACCGGCTTCTTCCCAGGTCTCAAAATTGCGCCAATCTGAGATGATGGGAGAGTAAAACGCGGTTTCAAAACGCTCCAAGGTGTGGGCGGTGCCAAAGTAATGCCCGCCGGGGCCAACCTCGCGCACGGCATCGAGCCCCAGACCGGCCGGGCTGACATCCAGTGGCGTTAAAAACTCAGCGACCATTTGCAGTAGATCGCAGTCGAGAATAAATTTCTCAAACGACGCGGTGAGTCCACCTTCCATCCAGCCTGCTGAATGCATGATGAAGTTGCCACCGGCCTGGGTCAGGGCCCACAGCGAAAACACCGACTCGTAAGCCGCTTGGGCATCCACGGTGTTGGCGGCGTTGACATTGGAAGTGCGGTAGGGAACGCCGTATTTGCGGCACAACTGCCCACCCACCAGGACTGCTTTCATGTACTCCGGGGTTCCAAACGCAGGCGCCCCCGTTTTCATGTCCACATTCGAAGTAAAGCCGCCGTACACCACCGGGGCTCCGGGGCGAACCAGCTGGGTAAAGGCAATACCTGCCAATGCTTCGGCATTTTGCTGTGCGAGCGCGCCAGCAATCGTCACTGGGGCCATGGCGCCTGCCAAGGTGAAGGGCGTCAAAATAATAATTTGGTTGCGGGCCGACATTTCTATGATGCCTTGCAACATGGGCGTATCTAAGCGCAAAGGTGACGAGCTGTTGATGATCGAGAACAAGGAAGGCTCTCGGTCCATTTGCTCTTTGGTGATACCCCGGGCAATGCGTGCAATTTCTAAGCCGTCTTCATTGCGTTCCTTGCCCAAAGAGTAGGCGTGAAAAGGCTTGTCCGTGAGCTTGGCAATATCGGACAAGCAATCCAGATGCCGAATTGAGGCATGCAAATCGACCGGTTCTACGGGGTAGCCGCCAGAGCAGTGGATCACGTCATAGCGTTGGGCCAACTTGACCAAGTTACGGAAATCGCGTTGGTTGCCAGCGCGGCGACCGCCTTGCATGTCGGAGGCGTTCGGTGGACTGGCCACTTGGGCAAATGCCAAATTTTTTCCACCGATGTGAACATTGCGCTCGGGGTTGCGCGCATGCAGCGTGAATTCTGAAGGGCAGGTTTTGATCGCCTCAAGAATCATATTGCGGTCAAAACGCACGCGCTCAGAACCTGCACGCACGTCGGCCCCAGCTTTTTTCAGTATCTCGCGCGCGCCTTCGTGCATGAAATCCATGCCCATTTCTTCCAAAATGGTCAGCGAGGCGTTGTGGATGGCTTCCAACTCGTCCTCAGAGACCATCGGTGTGGGCGTAAACCGGTGCTTGAGGTTGCGGTATTGGGTGGTGGAGGGCGCGACACGAATTGTGCCGCTACCCCGGCCTGTGCGACGCCTTGAGGGGCTGCTTGGCGTTGTTGCTTCGTCTGACATATTGGAAGTCTCCACGTTTTACCGTTGCTTGGGGTGTTCATCAAACTGGGCCCACACATGAAAATTCCCTGTGAGCTGGCAGCTGCTGTCGTGAATTCTATGCAGTAAGCCCCAGTAAAGTGTCTGCCAAAAGCCCAGTGAAGCAATTTATAAAATTGCGTAAAACCGCCATGAAAAAAGCCGCAAGAGAGTTAAATCTTGCGGCTTTGTCATTGGTGCCCGGGGCCGGACTCGAACCGGCACGCCTTGCGGCGGGGGATTTTGAGTCCCCTGAGTCTACCAATTTCACCACCCGGGCAGGTAACTTGTGAAGCCTTAAATTATGTCACAGTTCAGACGCAAACTTTGAGGCCGAAAAAATTATTCGAGTGAGGGACCCGCCTTGTCGCTTTAGTGCCCTTTAGGGGGTTCGACCTTTTTCACTTCTTCCACCGGTACTTTGATTTTCCTGGGGATGGGAGTTCGGCATTTTCCTGAACCGGAATTGCTATAAACCACAGCGGCCTTACTCTTTCCTTCATCACGGCAAATATAGTGGCAAACAAATTGCCCGCCCGTGGCGATTTCTTGCTCAGAAATATCGCATTGGGTGTCAATGACTTTGTAGATTTTGGGTTTCATTTCTGCGAAGGACAAAGTGGGCAGCAGCGCCACTGCGGCCAGAAGCAAAATATGCCAAGCGGAACTCTTTGAGGGATGGGTGGACTGCGTCATAAGGTCATCACTTTACGGGTTTTGGGTACTTCGAAAATTGTGGCACATTTAAGCGCATGATTTACCCCACTTTAGAAAACGTTATTGGAAAAACGCCTTTGGTTGCTTTGCAGCGCATTGGCTCTGAAACCAACGCGTCACGCCACAACATTGTCCTCGGGAAACTCGAGGGCAATAACCCCGCTGGCTCCGTCAAAGACAGACCGGCCTTGTCCATGATTCAACGGGCCGAAGAGCGCGGCGAGATTCAACCCGGCGACACCTTGATTGAAGCAACATCGGGCAACACGGGGATTGCGCTTGCGATGGCTGCGGCCATCAAGGGCTATCGCATGGTCCTCATCATGCCCGAGGACTTGTCTATTGAGCGTGTTCAGACCATGAAGGCCTTTGGGGCGGAGTTGATTCTGACCCCCAAGAGCGGCGGGATGGAACATGCGCGTGATTTGGCAGAGAGGATGAAATCCGAGGGCAAGGGCCATGTCTTAGACCAATTTGCCAATATGGATAACCCTCGCATTCATTACGAAACCACGGGCCCAGAAATTTGGACTGATACGGCAGGGAAAATTACCCACTTTGTCAGTGCTATGGGCACGACCGGCACCATCACGGGCGTGTCTCGGTATCTGAAAGAAAAAAACCCCGCCATCCAAATCATCGGCGCCCAACCCTCTGAGGGCTCGCGCATTCCAGGTATTCGAAAGTGGCCGCAGGCTTACCTTCCCAAAATTTACGATCCGGCCAACGTCGATGAGCTCGTCTATGTCAGCCAAGACGATGCAGAAACGATGTGTCGGCGCATGGCCCGCGAAGAAGGCATTTTTGCGGGTATTTCTGCCGCTGGGGCTTGTTGGGTGGCACAAGAAATTTCCAAGCGCGAATCCAACGCAACCATCGTGTTTATCGTTTGCGACCGCGGCGACCGCTATCTTTCAACGGGTGTTTTTCCCGCTTAAAGCCCAGAGACGAAGCGATGACCCATGCATTTAAATTTTGTCCCCAATGTGCCGCTCCTTTGGCTTGGATCAGCCAGGCCGAAGACGGCGGGGACAAGTCGCGCTTGCGCTGCCCGTCGTGCAATTACACCCACTGGAACAACCCGACACCGGTCTTGGCCGCGGTGGTGGAAGTCGATGGGAACATTTTGTTAGCGCGTAACGCCGCGTGGCCGGGAAAAATGTACGCCTTGATTACCGGCTTTATGGAAGCCGGTGAAACTGCGCAAGAAGGCATACAACGCGAAATTGCAGAAGAAACCAACTTGACTACCGATGCGCTCAACTTGATCGGCGTGTATGACTTTCAAAGAATGAACCAAGTCATCATCGCGTTTCATGCGGTGTGCCACGGAGAGGTTCGACTTTCGCCGGAGTTGGTCGATTACCGCATGGTGGCCCCAGAAAACTTGAAATGCTGGCCGTCTGGCACTGGCTATGCCTTGGCGGATTGGCTCACGTCAAAGGGTCTAAAGCCTGAATTTATGGAATGGCCGAAACCGCAAGAACCAGCGCCAGAAACCAACGATTGAAGAAACCCTCAACCACCGCAAACCATGCAACCTGAATTCACCATTGACAAAGAAATTGACACCCGTGGCTTGAATTGCCCGCTTCCGATTTTGAAGGCGAAAAAAGCCCTCTCAGAAATGGCCAGCGGTCAAGTGCTCAAGGTGGTCTCTACCGACGTGGGCTCCATTCGCGATTTCCAAGCCTTTGCCAAGCAAACTGGCAATACCTTGCTGGAGCAACACACCCAGGGCGCAGAGCACAGCCATGTGATGCGCCGGCGCTAAAGCCTTAACCCCTTAAACCCTTAGCCCTTAACCCAGTCGCTTTAACTGCTCCTGCAATTTCGTCACCGTCTCTGCAAAATCAGCCATGCGCTTGCGCTCTTGGTCAATCACTGCAGGAGGGGCTTTGGCAACAAAGGCCTCGTTCGATAGTTTTCCATGGGCCTTGGCAATCTCACCTTCAAGGCGCACGACTTCTTTACCCAAGCGAATTTTCTCGGCCGCCAGGTCAATTTCCATGTGCAGACAAATGCGGGCATCGCCAAGCACCGCAACCGGTGCGGCCTGGGCCGCCTCTGACCACGCCGCTTCGTCTTCAAACAAGCGCACCTCATTGAGTTTGGCCAAGGCTTGTAAAACGGGCGCCGTTGATTTCCAAAACGCGGTTTCAGCGCTGCTTTGGGTCAAGACAAACAAAGGCAAACGGGTCGCTGGCGAAACGTTCATTTCCCCACGCAGGTTTCGGCATGCGTCAACCAGTTGTTTGAGCCGGGCAACATGGGCTTCTGCGACTTCATCGATGCGCTCGGGTTGGCTCACGGGGTAGGCCGCAATGCTGACGGATGGGCCTGCACGCCCAGCCACAGGGGCGACCTTTTGCCATAACTCTTCGGTGATAAATGGGATGACCGGGTGCGCTAAACGCAAAATAGTTTCCAGTGTTCGGATCAAGGTTCTGCGGGTGGCGCGTTGCTGCTCTGGCGTTCCGCTGTTGATTTGGACTTTGGCGATTTCAAGGTACCAGTCACAAAATTCATTCCACACAAATTCATAAATCGTATTGGCAACGTTGTCCAAACGGTATTCCGCAAAGCCTTTGGCAACTTCGGCTTCCACGCGCTGTAGTCGCGATGCAATCCAACGGTCGGACTGGCTGAAATCGAGATAGCCGTGGGCCGGTCCGCCCACAACGCACTCTGCCTTGGTGTGCTCTTTCAAGCCACAGTCTTGGCCTTCGCAGTTCATCAGCACAAAGCGGGTGGCGTTCCAGAGTTTGTTGCAAAAGTTGCGGTAGCCCTCGCAGCGTTTGCTGTCAAAGTTGATGCTGCGACCTAATGACGCGAGTGCAGCAAAGGTAAAACGCAGGGCGTCGGCGCCATAGGCGGGAATGCCTTCTGGGAATTCTTTTTGGGTATTCTTTTGGACTTGCGGGGCGGTTTCGGGTTTGCGCAAACCTTGTGAGCGTTTCTCAAGCAAAGGCTCCAAGGCAATGCCATCAATCAAATCAACGGGGTCCAATACATTGCCCTCGGATTTGCTCATTTTTTTGCCTTGCGCGTCACGCACCAAGCCGTGGATGTAGACATGCTTGAAGGGAACGCGGCCGGTAAAGTGCGTGGTCATCATGATCATTCGGGCAACCCAGAAGAAGATGATGTCGTAGCCAGTGACGAGGACGCTACTGGGTAAGTAAAGGTTGTAGTCGCTTTGGGGGCCACCAGCGGGCATGCCGGAACCGGTTTTGCTCATACTCGCTACGCTCGCCAAATCGCTGCTACCGGTCGCGGCATGCCCGCTGGCAGCGTTGCTCCAACCCGTGGTTGAAAACGGCACGAGTGCGCTGGAGTACCAGGTATCAAGCACGTCTTCGTCGCGCCGCAGTTTTTTTCCTGGCGCCTGGGCTTGGGCATCGGCTTCATTGCGAGCGACGATGACATTGCCTTCTTCGTCGTACCACGCGGGGATTTGGTGGCCCCACCAGAGTTGTCGGCTGATGCACCAGTCTTGGATGTTGTTCATCCACTGGTTGTAGGTGTTGACCCAGTTTTCAGGAACAAAAGTCACCTCTCCAGAGGCCACGGCATCAATGGCTTTTTGGGCGATGCTTTTGCCACTGGGGTCTTGCGCGCTGACTTGGTTCATGGCAATAAACCACTGGTCGGTCAGCATAGGCTCCACCACTTGGCCGGTGCGGGCGCAGATGGGGAGCATCATTTTGTGGGGTTTGATCTCCAGCATCAAACTCCGGGCTTCGAGGTCGCGGTTGACGGCTTTGCGGGCGGCAAAGCGGTCCAGGCCTTGGTAAACGGCGGGACCGTTTTCATTGACCTTGGCGTCTAGGGTGAAGATGGTGATCAAGGGCAAGCCGTGACGCTGGGCGCAGGCGTAGTCGTTGAAATCGTGCGCGCCCGTGATCTTGACGCAGCCCGAGCCAAAGGCACGGTCAACGAAGTCATCGGCGATGATGGGGATTTGGCGGTTGCAAAGGGGCAGGTCCACCATTTGGCCGACCAGGTGCTTGTAGCGTTCGTCTTCAGGATGAACCGCCAGCGCGCCATCGGCCATCATGGTCTCGGGCCGTGTGGTGGCAATCGTCATGCCTTTTTGCTTGACGCCATCAACCAACTGCTCGCCTTGGGCGAAAGGGTACAAGATGTAGTGCATCTTGCCTTCGGACTCGGTACTCTCTACTTCTAAATCGCTGACGGCGCTTTGCAACACCGGGTCCCAATTCACCAAGCGCTTGCCGCGGTAAATGAGGCCTTGCTCGTAGAGCTGCACAAAGGTTTCGGTCACGGTCTTGGACAATTTGGGGTCCATCGTGAAATATTCACGACTCCAGTCCACGCTGTCGCCCATACGGCGCATTTGGGTGGTGATGGTGTTGCCCGACTGCTCCTTCCATTCCCAAACCTTGTTCACAAAATTCTTGCGCGCCTCAAAAGGCGTTGCTCCCATGTCGTGGCGGCTGATGCCTTGGCCTTGCAATTGGCGCTCCACCACGATTTGGGTGGCAATGCCGGCATGGTCGGTACCGGGAATCCACGCGGTATTGAATCCAGCCATACGGTGGTAGCGGGTCAGGCTGTCCATGATGGTTTGGTTGAAGGCATGGCCCATGTGCAAGGTGCCGGTGACGTTGGGCGGCGGGAGTTGAATGGCAAAGTTGGGCGCACTTTCTTTGGGCGCTTGCGTGCCTCTGAACCCCGCGATGCCGTAACCCCGTTTTTCCCATTCAGGCCCCCAATGGGCTTCAAGCGCAGCAGGCTCAAACGATTTGGACAGGCTGTCCAAGCCAGGTTGTTCAACTTTGTGGGGGAGAGTACGCATTGGGGTGGTGTGCCAAGTAAAAACGGCACGCATGTTGCGGCCGTTGGGAGATGAAAGCGATTGGTTTGTATTTTAACTTGGCAATCCAAGGCGAATCAGAGGCGTGTACAGTCGTGTCTCGGCTTGGTATCCATTGGGTCGGTCGTCGATTCGATTAAGGTGAGGTATGACTGAATTCATTTCAAAAGCGGTTGATGAGAAATTTTGTGCGGATTGCGGCTCTGTCATCAAAGCAAAGGCTGAAATTTGCCCCAAATGCGGCGTACGTCAAATGGCAGCGCCCAACGCCTTGGGTTCTTTGGCCCCGAATGGAAAAAGTCGTTTAGCGGCTGCCTTATTTGCGCTCTTTTTGGGCGGCATCGGCATCCATAAGTTTTATTTGGGTCGGTGGGGATGGGGGCTTATTTATCTGCTTTTTTGCTGGACATTCATTCCGACCTTGGTCGGCTGGATTGAAGCGGTTTTATTGCTGGTTATGAGCGATGTAGATTTCAATCACAAGTATGGCGCAAATACATGAGCCGCATTATTTTTATCTCCTTTTGAGTCTCTATGCTTTTTGTTCTTTCTCCTGCTAAATCCTTAGATTACGAAACGCCTTTGAGCGACCAAGGACACACCGCGCCTTTGTTCGTCAAACAGTCGAAGGCCTTAATCGATGTGCTTCGGGGCTATTCACCGCCGCAGATTTCCAAACTCATGGATTTGAGCGATGCGCTGGCGGGTCTGAATGTGGCGCGTTACCAAGCCTGGTCGAGCCGTGCAACGCCAAAAAACGCCCGCCAAGCCCTGTTGGCTTTTAACGGCGATGTGTATGACGGTTTGCATGCGCGTGACTTGGATGCGGATTCCTTGGCCTGGGCCCAAGACCATCTGTGTATTTTGAGTGGCCTGTACGGAGTTCTCCGGCCCCTCGATTTAATGCAAGCCTACCGACTCGAAATGGGAACCACGCTGCCAACGGCCAATGGAAAAGACCTCTACCAATTTTGGGGCGGTCAAATTTCGGAGTACCTCAACAGCCGCTTGCGCGCCGATGTTTCGCCTGTGGTGGTGAACTTGGCGTCTCAAGAGTATTTCAAGTCGGTTCAGACCAAAACGCTCAAGGCGCGGGTGGTCGAATGCGTGTTCCAAGAATACAAAAGCGGCACCTACAAAATCGTGAGTTTTTCAGCCAAGCGGGCCCGCGGCATGATGGCGCGATTTGCCATCGACCACCGGGTTCAAACGCCAGACCAATTACGGGCCTTTGATGCTGATGGCTATGCTTGGGCGGCCCGTGAGTCAACACCGGAGCGCTTGGTGTTTCGCCGCAAGCAAGAGGCTACGTAATGGCAATGAATATGCCAGAGCAATCGCCCTTAGGCAAAGCGTCTGCGTATGCAGACCGGTACGACGCATCCTTGTTGTTCCCCATTGCCCGTGCAGCCAAGCGGGAAGAAATTGGACTTCACGCCAGCGCGCCATCTCCATTTTTTGGTGCCGATATGTGGACGGCCTTTGAGCTGAGCTGGCTTAATTTGCGCGGCAAGCCCCAAGTGGCATTGGCGCACTTCACGATCCCCTGTGAGAGCCCCAACATCATTGAGAGTAAATCGTTCAAGCTTTACCTCAACAGCTTCAATAACTCCCAGTTTCCGGATGCGCAGGCGGTGCTGGCGCTTTTGCAGGCCGATGTGAACGAGGCGGTTTGGCGCGGTGCAACAGTGCAATCGTCGGTGGGTGTGCGCCTGATCGGCCCTGACATGTTTGACCGCGAACCGGTGTATGAACTCGACGGCCTCAACCTTGACCGCCTGGATATTGAGTGCAATCGCTATACCCCTGCGCCAGATCTGCTGCGAACCATCGCTGACCCTGACGGCGCCCACGGCCCGGTCAGCGAGGTGCTGGTGAGCCATCTTTTAAAAAGCAATTGCTTGGTGACGGGCCAACCCGATTGGGGCAGCGTTCAAATCAGCTACACCGGCGCGGCGATCGACCAAGAAGGCTTGCTGCAATACCTGGTCAGTTTTCGCAACCACCATGAGTTCCATGAGCAATGCGTAGAGCGCATTTTTATGGACATGTGGACCCGCTGCAAACCCCTGAAACTCACCGTCTATGCCCGTTACACAAGGCGTGGTGGATTGGATATCAACCCCTTTCGCACCAGCCACCCGCAGGCTTTGCCCGGCAATACCCGAATGGCGCGGCAGTAGTTCTAGGGCCTAAGTGTCTAGGGCTTAAGCGAGATCTCTGAACGAGGACAGATCGCTCAGTGCAGGGAAATTCCCAGCGCGTTTTTCTTTCATGGCCGTTACCGCTTCACCCACATGGCGGTTACTCCAAATGGCAGCTTGGAGCCAGCCCATTTGCTTCAAAGACGCATCGACTGTATGGTCGCGCGCATAGTGAATGGCTTGTTTGGTCCCCCAGATCGCAACCGGGGGTTTGCTGGCAATCTCCTTGGCGCATTCCATTGCCGCTTGCAGTGTGGCCTCTGGCGACTCAAACACCGCGTTGACCAAGCCGTAGTGCATGGCTTTGTCCGCCGTTAAACGCCGCCCCGTATAAGCCAGCTCTTTGACAACGGCCAAGGGAATGAGTTTGGGCAGGCGCTGCAAGGTACCCACGTCTGCAACCATGCCGATATTGATTTCTTGAATGCAAAAGAAAGCCTCAGCTGAGGCGTAGCGAATGCAACAGGCCGTCACCATATCGACCGCGCCACCAATACAGCCACCCTGTATCGCCACGATCACAGGGATGCGCAGGGTTTCGAGTTTGGTGAAAGTCGCTTGCATATCACTGAGGGTGTCAAACACCGCAGCGCGACCTTCAGGGCTTGCGTCGTTCATTTGAATCGCGCCACCAAAGGTCTCCAAAGCCATTCCCGCACTGAAGTGTTTCCCCGTGCTGCTGATGACCAAGGCGCGCGCCTCGCCACTGCGGTGTAAATCAGTCAAAACGCCATCGAGTTCCCGCCAAAACTGCGGATGCATGGTGTTCATCGCCTTGGGCTGGTTGAGCACCAGATGGGCGACATGGTTTTCAATCGTCAGGGAAAAGCTGTGCAGTGCTGTCATAGGGGTTCTCCGGTTCAATGGTGCGTAGCTTAGCCGCATCTTCGCTGAGCAGCGCGCCAACCCTGACACCCAAGAGACGCAGGCGTTTTTGCAAGGGGGCGCGTTTGAGGCACAGGCCAGCGGCCTGTCGAATCGCTGTGGCGTCAGCGGTGTAGTTGCTCAACGTGTGGTCGCGGGTCACGATCTGAAAATCATCAAAGCGTAGTTTGACGCCAATCGTTTTTCCCACATAGCCTTTGCGCTGTAAATCGCCGGCCACTTGGGCACACAAGCGGGTAAATACCTCGCCGAGCTCAGCGCGGTCCCGTACCGCGTGCAAATCCCGCTCAAAGGTGGTTTCTCGGCTCATGCTCACGGGCTCACTTGCCGTTTCTAAGGGCCGCGTATCGCGCCCCCAAGACGCATCGTGCAGCCAGGCCCCCGTTTTTTGGCCAAAGGTGTCGATCAACCAGCCGAGTTCCTGCTGGGCCAATTGGCCGATGGTATCAATGCCATGGCTTTTGAGTTTTTCATCGGCTTTGGGCCCGATGCCGTTGACTTTGCGGCAGGCCAAAGGCCAAATTTTGGTTTCTAGATCTTCTTCAGTCACCACCGAAATTCCGTTGGGCTTGTTGAATTCACTGGCCATTTTTGCCAGCAATTTGTTGGGCGCCACGCCCACCGAGCAGGTCAGCCCGGTGTCGTCAAAAATGGCTTTTTGGATCAGCCGCGCCAAGACCCGACCGCCTTCGCGCTGCCCGCCAGGAACGTCGGTAAAGTCAATAAATACCTCATCAACCCCTCGGTTTTCCATCACCGGAGCGATGTCGGTAATGATGCTTTTAAACCGGCGTGAGAAATGGCGGTACTGGTCAAAATCCACCGGCAACAAAATCGCTTGGGGGCAGAGCTTGGCTGCTTTCATCAAGCCCATGGCTGAGCCAACGCCGAATTGGCGGGCGGCGTAGGTTGCTGTCGTGATGACGCCACGGCCTTCGTAGCCCTTGATGCGGGGAAAGAAATCAATCGGAATCTGATTCAAACGATCTTCTGACCAGTCTGCCTTGGGGTAGGTCTGCCGCAATCGTCTGAGCACATCATCTTCGCGCCTGCGTCCCCCACCGATGACCACTGGCAGGCCTTTGAGTTGCGGGTAGCGCAACAACTCGACGGAGGCGTAAAACGCATCCATGTCGAGGTGGGCAATCCGGCGAATCGGCGGCGAAAAAGGGCTCTGAGAAGTCACCCGCCCAGTCTAGCGGAGCTTAAACCGGAAACGTGCCCGGCAACAAGATGCTTTTATCGACCGTGTCCATTTGGGTGCGTCCGCAAAAAGCCATCGTCAGGTCGAGTTCCTTGTGGATGAGCTCCAAGGCCTTGGTCACCCCCGCTTCGCCCATAGCACCCAAACCGTACAACATAGCCCGGCCAATGTAGGTGCCTTGGGCACCTAAAGCGCGGGCTTTTAACACATCTTGGCCACTTCGGATGCCTCCGTCCATGTGCACCTCGATTTGCTTTCCAACCGCATCGACGATAGTGGGCAGGGCGCTGATACTGCTTTGGGCGCCGTCCAGTTGGCGTCCGCCGTGGTTGCTGACAATCAGCGCATCGGCACCGCTGTTGACCGCCAAACGGGCGTCTTCCACGTCTTGAATGCCTTTCAAAATCAGCTTTCCACCCCAGCGCTTTTTAATCCATTCGACATCGGCCCAGTTGAGCGCGGGATCAAACTGCGAAGCCGTCCATTCGCTCAGAGATCCCATATTGGAGACCCCTTTGACGTGGCCCACGATGTTGCCAAACTGCCTGCGGGGTGTTCCCAACATTCCCAAAGCCCAGCGCGGCTTAGACGCGATATTGATCATGTTGGCAAGGGTTAGTTTGGGCGGTGCAGACAGCCCGTTTTTCAGATCCTTATGGCGCTGCCCCAAAATTTGCAGGTCCAGCGTTAACACCAGGGCGGAACACTTGGCTGCTTTGGTGCGGTCAATCAGCGCTTCGATAAACGCCCGGTCTTTCATCACATAGAGCTGAAACCAGAAGGGGTGGTTGCCAGTGTGCTGGGCCACTTCTTCAATGGAGCAAATGCTCATGGTCGACAAGGTAAAGGGAATACCAAAGGCCTTGGCTGCGCGGGCAGCCAAGATTTCTCCGTCCGCGTGCTGCATACCGGTCAGGCCGGTAGGCGCAATGGCTACGGGCATCGCCACTTTTTGACCCACCATGGTGCTGGCCGTGCTTCGGTTTTCCATGTTGACAGCAACCCGCTGGCGCAGCTTGATGGCTTGAAAATCAGATTCATTGGCGCGGTAGGTGCTCTCGGTCCAGCTCCCAGAGTCGGCGTAGTCGTAAAACATACGGGGAACCCGCTTTTGCGCCAAGATGCGCAGGTCTTCAATGGTGGTGATCACAGGCATGAGAGTCTCCTTGTTTGAATGGCATCCTAGCCGCAGTTCAGGCGCACCCCGTGTGAATACTGCTTTAGAGCGATTGAAAATTTTTTCATCTCACTCCAGTTTTGATCGCGTAAAGTACGCATTTCCCCCTTAACTTCGCGTGATGCACCGATATTTATGAACAAGCTTTCAAACCAGATAGTGTCCCCAAGCGCTGCTTTGCTGTGTTTTCTCTTTTCGCTCGTGCTCAGCCCTGCGGCCTGGGCTTACAAGGTAGAGCGGGTGTGCGAGGAGATTGCAGCAACGGACAAGAAACCTGCCCACAAGGTCTGTAAAACCTTGCTTGTTCGACCCAAACCTGCGGACGGAAAAGAAGAGAAGAAAGAAGAAAAGAAAGAAGAGAAAAAAGCCGGAGGCCACTAAGGCCTTAGGCCTCTAGCAAGGCGCTGACTTTGAGCCATTGGTCCTCGAGATCCTTGAGTTCGTCGTT